>DATJMI010000031.1:0-9756 GCA_035508775.1 Methylacidiphilales bacterium | reverse complement strand
CCCAAAATAAAGCCGCTTTGGCATGGGATGCAACTTTCACGGCGTGGTGTTGGGAAGGGCGGCGTTTCTGGGCGTCGGCTTCTGCGGCGTCTTTCCTTTATCAATCGCGGCTTGGGCCTGCGGCACATCGCTAACGTCATGATTTGAGGCGAGTCTTGATGCATCCCACCCTCCGCCGAGCGCCTCGATCAGCAGAACACTCGTGGTCATCCGTTTCATGCGAATCGTAACTTGGGTCACCTCGTCGTTCAGCGCCGTGGTCTGCGTCGTAATCACCGTGAGATAAGAAACGGTTCCCGCTTTGTATTCATTAGTGGCGATATCAAGCGATTGCTGCGCAGCCTTCACCGCGGTGTCTTGCGCGGCGGCCTCCTGCTCCAGAATCCGCAGGCCGGCCAGATCATCCTCCACCTGCTGGAAGGCGGTCAGGACGGTTTGCCGGTAGGCGGCCACCAGTGATTCGTAATTGGCCTGCGCTTCCTGCACCTGGCCATGTATTCTGCCGGCGTCGAAAATTGTCTGCGCAATGGCCGGCCCGACGGACCAGAAAAAACTCGGGCCGGTAAAGAGGTCGGAAAAGTGAATCGACTCGACGCCGGTCGAGCCGGTCAGCGTCAGAGAAGGATAGTAGGCCGCCACCGCGACACCAATCGACGCATTGGCCGAAGCCACCTGCCGTTCCGCGTTCGCAATGTCGGGGCGCCGCTGCAAGAGCGTCGAGGGGACACCGACGGGAATATGCGGCGGCACGCCAGTGAGCGGATTCCTATCAATGGAAAAGAGCGAAGCGGACACACCGGTCAGTACGGCGATGGCGTGTTCGTATTGGGCGCGCTGCACACCGAGATCAATGAGCTGTGCCCTGGTGGTTTCAAGCTGCGTTTGAGCCAGCGCAACATCGCCTTGGGAGGCGATACCACTCTTGTATTGGTTCGTCGTCAAATCGAGATATTTCTGATACAGATTGACGGTGGTTCCAAGCAACGCCGCTTCGGCGTCGAGCCCGCGCAGACTGAAATAGTCCTGGGCCAACGTCGCCTGATAGGAGAGCCGGGCGTTTTCCAGATTGGCGAAGGAAGCCTGCGCCGTCGCTGCATTGGCTTGGATACCACGCCGCACGCTCCCCCACACATCCACCATATAGCTGGCCTCCACCGGCAAATCATAGAGACTCTCCGTCGTGGGGCGGGGGCTGCTTCCGCTTCCGCCGGAACCCGAATGGCCGCCGCTGGAAGACAAATCCAGCGAAGACCGCGATTCGGTGAACGATGGATTGGCCGTAATCGTCGGAAACAATCCGGCCCGGGCCACCTTGACCGCCGCCGCCGCCTCGCGGAATTGCGCCTCGGCCTGGATAACATTCTGATTGGAAATATTGACCTGCTCTTCAAGCCGGTTGAGTTCGGGATCATTGTAAACTTCCCACCATGTTCCGCGAATTTGAGCATCGTTCGGCTGCGCCGGCTGCCACTGCTTCAATTCCTTATAATTAGCGGCGGAAGTAGGTGTTGACGGCTGATGATAATCGGGACCCACCATGCAGCCGCTAAAGAACAGCGGCACGGCGACCAACATGCCAAATAAAATTCGCGCGAAAGTTTTGCGGGACATAACTTCAATGCCAAATAGGTTCTAGGTTTCCTGGCCCAGAGGCAATCCCGCGCCCTGCGCATCCTCCCGGGTCTCTTTTCGCCAGCTGGCAATCCAATTCTTCAAGCGTTCCCAATAGAGATAGACCACCGGCGTGGTGTAGAGTGTCAGTGCCTGGCTCATAAGCAAGCCTCCGATAATCGCTATGCCCAGAGGACGCCGGATTTCGAAACCAACGCCGGTGTCAAGCGCCAACGGAAGAGCGCCGAACATCGCCGCCATTGTCGTCATCATGATTGGACGGAAACGCAATTGACACGCCTCAAAAATCGCGTCCCGGGCGTTTTTTCCCTCGTTGCGCTCCGCCGCCAGGGCAAAATCGATCATCATAATCGCGTTTTTCTTCACAATGCCAATGAGAAGAATGACACCGATCACGGCAATCAGGCTCAGTTCGGTTTGGCTCAGAAGCAGCGCCAGCACAGCGCCCACGCCCGCCGAGGGCAGGGTCGAGAGAATCGTAATGGGATGAATATAACTTTCATATAATATTCCGAGAATGATATAGACCGCTAAAATCGCTGTGAGGATCAGAATCGGTTCGTTGGCCAGCGACGATTGATAGACTTGAGCAGTCCCCTGAAAACCACCCCGAACCGATGCCGGCATGCCGATAGCTGCCTCGGCGTGATTGATGGCCGTCACCGCATCGCTCAAAGACTTTCCCGGCGCCAGATTGAAGGAAAGAGTCACACACGGAAATTGTCCCTGGTGATTGATTGTCAGCGGAGCCGTCGAGGCCGTATAGTGGCAGAGCGCGCTGAGAGGAACCTCGGCGCCGGTGGGAGCGAGCACATAGATATCGCGAAGTCCTCCCGGATTTTGCCAGTACTGGGGCGCCGCCTCCATAATCACCTGATATTGATTGATCGCTGAATACATGACCGAGACAGGCCTTTGGCCAAAAGCGTCGTAAAGCGTATTGTCGAGCAGTTGCGACGTAATGCCGAATCGGGCCGCGGTGTCCCGGTCGTAAGTCAGCATGGCTTCCTTCCCATTATTTTGTTGGTCGCTGTTGACGTCGGTAAGAACGGGATTTTTTTGCAAAGCGGCCAGAAGTTTTGGCGCCCATACCAGGATATCCTCATAATCGTCACTCTGAAGCGTATATTGATAGAGGGCATTGCTTAAGCGGCCACCGACGCGAAGATCCTGCACCGCTTGCAAGTAAAGCGTGCCCCCCGGAACACGCGCCAGCTTGGGCCGGAGACGTCCCATGATCGTATCGGCGGAATCCTTCCGTTCACCCAGCGGCTTCAACAGAATGAACATGCGGGCCGTGTTTGTGGAAGTTCCTCCTCCGCCGCCGGTAAATGCCACCACATTGGCGACACCGGGATCGGCCTGGACAATCTTGAGCATCTGTTGCAGTTGAATATTCATGGCTTGGAAGGAAGTGTCCTGGTCGGCCAGAACGTTGCCGCTTAGACGCCCCGTATCCTCTTCCGGAAAGAGTCCCTTGGGTATGATGAAAAAAAGATAGATATTGAGAGCGATCAGGGCGATGAGAGTCAGGAGGGTGAGCGCCGGATGCCGCAACACCTTGCTCAAAGTGAATTCGTAAAATCGCAAAACCCGGTCAAAAACCCATTCTGAAAATTGAAAAAAATTCGCATGCGAGCGCTGTTTCTCCGGTTTCAACAAAAAGGCGCACATCATCGGGGTCGTGGTCAGGGATATCACCATCGAAACGAGAATGGCCACGGAAAGAGTAACAGCAAATTCGCGAAAAAGCCTTCCGATCAAACCTCCCATAAGCAAAATTGGCGCAAAAACGGCGATCAGAGAAAGACTGATGGAAAGAACAGTAAATCCGATTTCCCGGGAACCTCGCAAAGCCGCTTCCAGCGGTTTCATGCCTTGTTCCAAATAACGCGTGATGTTTTCCACCACCACAATGGCATCATCGACCACAAAGCCGGTCGCGATCGTTAAAGCCATGAGCGAAAGATTATCGAGAGTGTAACCGGCCAGGTACATCACGCCAAAAGTGCCGATCAAAGAAACCGGAACGGCAATACCGGGAATGAACATCGTGCGGAAATCGCGCAGGAAAACAAATACCACGAGAATGACCAGCCCAATCGCGATGAGCAGGGTTCGCTCCACATCCCGGATGGAGGCCCGGATCGTCGTCGTCTGATCCACCATCACGGTGAGATTCATGCCTCGCGGGATATCCGCGTGCAGTTGAGGCAAAATGGCGTTGATGCGGTCCACCGTCTCGATGATGTTGGCGCCGGGCTGACGGAAAACAATCAGCAGCACCGAAGGCTTTCCATTGGAAAAACCGGCGTTGCGGATGTCAGCCACCGAGTCCACCACCTGCGCAACATCTCCCACCCGGACCGGAGCGGAATTGCGGTAAGCAACCACCAGCGACGCGTAATCGGACGCCTTGAAAAGCTGGTCGTTATCCTCGATGGTCCAAGTGCGAGTGCTGTTGGTAAAATGACCCTTGGGGACATTGGCATTCGCGCCGGAAAGCGCCGTGCGCACGTTTTCCAGGCCAATGCCGTATTTATTGAGCGCCAGCGGATTCAATTCCACACGCACGGACGGAAGAGAGCTCCCGCCGACCGTGACCTGCCCCACGCCGCTGATCTGGGAGAGTTTTTGCGCCAACACGGTCGAAGCCGAATCATACATCTGGCCCTTGGTGTAAATATCGGACGTCAGCGCAATGATCATGATGGGAGAGTCGGAGGGATTGAACTTGTGGTAGCTTGGGTTGGTGGGCAGGTCGGAAGGCAGATTCCCCCGCGCCGCGTTAATCGCCGCCTCCACATCGCGGGCCGCTCCATCAATATCCCGGCTCAAATCAAACTGCAAAGTGACCCCCGTCGTTCCCAAGTTGCTCGAGGAAGTCATCTCGGTCACCGCCGCGATCCGCCCGAATTGGCGTTCCAGCGGTGTCGCCACCGACGCGGCCATGGTTTGCGGACTGGCCCCAGGCAGACTGGCGTTCACCGATATCGTGGGATAATCAACCTGCGGAAGTGGCGCGACGGGAAGGAGATCAAACGCCACGGCGCCCGACAGGGCCACCGCGGCGGTCAAAAGCATGGTGCCGATGGGGCGCCGGACAAACGGTTCCGAAATATTCATGAAGTCCCGGCCCCTCCCGGTTCAGGCGCTGCCCCATAATTCGGAGTCTCTTCATCCGTCCGGCGGCGAAAGATGGCCCATTTCCCGACACGGTCGAAGGCCAGGTAAATGACGGGCGTTGTATAGAGCGTCAATAACTGGCTAAGGATAAGCCCCCCCACAATCGCGACGCCCAAGGGCCGGCGCAATTCCGCCCCGGTGCCGGTGCCAAGCGCCAGCGGAAGCCCCCCGAACATGGCGGCCAGAGTGGTCATCAAAATGGGACGAAAACGCAGAAGGCACGCTTGATAGATCGCTTCCTGAGGTCCCAGGTTTTCCTCGCGTTCCGCGGCAAGGGCAAAATCGACCATCATAATGGCATTCTTTTGCACAATGCCAATGAGCAGGATGATGCCAATCAGCGCGACCACACTCAGATCAATGCGAAAAAGCATGAGCGCAAGCAGCGCTCCCACCCCGGCGGAAGGCAATGTGGAAAGAATGGTGATAGGGTGGATGAAACTCTCATAGAGTACGCCAAGAATGATATAAACGGTAACCAGCGCGGCCAGAATCAAGAGAGGTTCGCTGCTCAGCGAGGCCTGAAAGGCCTGCGTCTCTCCCTGGAACGCCGCATTGATACTGGCCGGCATATTAATATCTTGTTTCGCCTTGTTAATGGCATCAACCGCGTCGCTCAGAGAAGCATTCGGCGCCAGATTGAACGAAATCGTCACCACGGGAAATTGCCCTTGATGGTTGACCGTCAGCGCTCCGGATTTGGTCTCCCAATGCGCAAAGGTGCTGAGCGGCGCGGCCAGGGGCGCGTTTGAACCCGTCGTGACCGATGTCGTTGCCGAGGCGCCGCCCGAAACGAAACTCGGGCCGCCGGCCGATGTAGAAGCCGTGGCGGCCGCCGTGGTTGAACTGGATGGGGTTATATAAATGTGATCGAGATCGCCGGGATCCTGCTGGTAGGCAGGGTCGACTTCGAGAATCACGTGATACTGGTTGAGCTGGGTAAACATGATCGAAACCTGGCGTTGCCCAAACGCATCATAGAGCGTGTTATCAATGGATGAGGTCGTCAGCCCAAGGCGTGAAGCGGTATCACGGTCGAGAACCAGGCTGGCCCGGAGGCCGGAATTCTGCTGATCGCTGGCCACATCGCGCAATTGCGGCAGGGTCTTCAACTTCGCCACCATTTGCTGCGCCCATGTGTTCAATTCGTCCTGATTCGGATCCTCCAGCGTATATTGATATTGGGTGAGGCTAACGCGATCATCCACGGTCAAATCCTGCACCGGCTGCATGTATAGGGTGATGCCTGGCACACTCGCCAGGGCCGCCTGCAGGCGCGGAATGAGAGCGCTGGCGGAAATTCCGCGCTCCCCGAGCGGCTTGAGATTAATCTGAATGCGGCCGTTGTTCAGCGTGGTATTGGTCCCATCGACGCCAATGAAGGAGGAAACGCTTTCGACCGCCGGATCCTGCAGGATGACTTTGGCCAGCGTCTGCTGGCGTTCCGCCATCGCCGCGAAGGAGACACTTTGATCAGCTTGCGAAACACCTTGAATTTCCCCGGTATCCTGGATCGGAAAGAGAGTCTTGGGAATTTCGATATAGAGAAAAACGGTTAAGGCCAGCGTCGCCAATGCGACCAGCAGAACCAACGGCTGCGCGCGCAAAACGACCCGAAGCGTCATGCCGTAAAACGAAATGATGCTATTAAAGACATCCTCGGAAAGCTGAAACAAACGGCTGGACCTCTGTTCCTGTTTTCGCTTGAGTAACCGCGCCGACAACATCGGAGTCAGCGTCAAGGAAACAACCGCCGAGATGAGAATGGTGAAACTGAGCGTGATGGCGAATTCGCGAAAGAGCCGCCCCACAATATCGCCCATAAACAGCAGCGGAATCAGCACCGCGATCAGCGAAATGGTCAGCGCCACAATGGTGAACCCAATCTGCCCCGCGCCCTTCAAGGCGGCCTCGATGGGCTTTTCGCCCTTTTCGGTGTAACGGACAATATTTTCAATCATGACAATGGCATCGTCGACCACAAATCCGGTCGAGATCGTCAGCGCCATGAGCGTCAGGTTGTTGATGCTGAATCCGAATAGATACATGACGGCAAAAGTGCCGATCAAGGAAAGCGGAACGGCCACCCCGGCGATGAGCGTCGCGGGAATATTGCGCAAAAAGACAAAGATCACACCAACCACCAGACAGATCGTCAGCATCAGTTCGAATTTCACGTCCGCCACCGAGGCGCGTATCGTGCCTGTACGGTCTGTCAGAGTGGCAATCTCCACCGAAGAGGGAAGGGTCTGGCGCAGCTTGGGCAGCAATTGATCGATGCGGTCAACCACGGCGATAATATTCGCGCCGGGCTGCCGCTGCACATTGAGAATGATGGCCGGGGTGGTGTTTTTCCACGCCGCCTGCTGATTGTTTTCAATGTCATCCTTGATTGCGGCCACATCGGAAAGGCGTACCGGCGCGCCATTGTGATAAGAGATAATGAGACCGGCGTACCCGCTGCTGTCCAACAATTGATCATTTGCTCCGATTTGATAAGCCTGCATCGGACCATCAAAACTTCCCTTGGCCTGATTGACATTGGCGGCGGCGATGGCATCGCGAACGTCTTCCAGGTTGATGCCGTAAGAGGAAAGCGCCGTCGGATTGACCTGGACTCGCACCGCCGGTTTTTGTCCCCCGTTAATGGTAACCAAACCGACACCTGTGACCTGGGATATCTTCTGCGCCAGGCGCGTATCCGCCAGATCTTCAATTTGAGAAAGCGGCATCGTCTTTGAGGTAAGCGCCAGGGTCATGATGGGAGCATCGGCCGGATTCGTTTTGCTGTAGATCGGCGGATTCGGTAGGTCCGCGGGCAGATAGGTCCCCGAAGCGTTGATGGCCTGCTGCACTTCCTGCTCGGCGATGTCGATGTTAAGGGAAAGGTTGAACTGAAGCGTGATAATCGAGCTGCTATCCGAACTGACCGAAGTCATCTGCTGCAATCCGGGTACCTGGCCGAACTGCCGTTCCAGTGGAGCGGTGACGGACGAGGCCATGACCTCGGGACTCGCTCCCGGATAAAACGTGACAATTTGCATGGTCGGGTAATCGACTTCGGGCAACGCAGACACCGGCAACTGCTGATAGCTGACAATGCCGGCCAGCAAAATGGCCGCCATGAAAAGCGTCGTGGCAATAGGCCGCAGAATAAACGTCCGGGAGGGACTCATGAGATCTCGGGCGAAAGCGGCCTAGTTGCCCATGTTGATGGGTGAAGTGACCGCTGTCCCATTAGTGGAAGGTCCGTTGCCCGGCGCGCCGGGCTTTGTCACAACGACCTTGCTGCCGTCCTGCAGCTTGTCGACTCCACTGGTAATAACGACGTCTCCCTCCGAAAGGCCATCGGTAATTTCGGCATTGCTGCCATCCAGCGCCGTGGTGCCCACGGTCACCGTTTTCATGCTGGCGGTGTTGCTATCTGGATCAACCACATAGACGAAGTCGCCCTGGCTGCCATGCTGAATTGCCGCCATCGGCACAAGAATGACATTTTTCTTGGTGTCGACGAGCAGCTTAACGTTCACGAATTGATTCGGAATAAGCGCCTTGTCGGTATTCGAAAAAATAGCCTTGAATTGGAGAGTACCCGTCGATGGGTTGATCTGGTTGTCCGTGGCCAACAGTTCGCCCATGGCCAACTTCTTGGTAAAGCCACCCCGTTCGTAGGCCTCCACCGTCAGTTTCTGGCCGGCATCGACCTTGCTCATCACCTCGGGAAGAGAGTCTTCCGGAATGGTAAAAATAACAGTGATAGGCTGAATTTGCACAATACTCAACAGCCCCGTGGTCGCCGTCGATTGCACATAATTGCCGGGATCAACCAGGCGCAATCCCACCCATCCGTCAATTGGCGCGGTGATATTACAGTAGGTAATATTGAGCTTGGTTGCGTCGATCAGGGCTTGATCAATGGCCACTGTGCCTTCGTCCTGCTTGACCAAAGCTACTTGCGTGGCCAGCGTTTGCTGGGGAATGGAATTTTGCTGCCAAAGAGTTTGATACCGTTGCAGATCGATGTTGGCATTGTCGAGCAGGGCTTGATCGTGTTCCTTCTGCGCCATGTACTGTGCCAGTTGAGCCTCATAGGGACGGCTGTCGATTTGCACGAGTAAATCACCGGCCTTCACCGTCTGGCCTTCGGTAAAAAGAACCTTCATGAGCTGCCCGCTCACCCGGCTTTGAATCGTGTCGGTGTAGAGGGCGGTGACATTGCCCAGTGCGGTCAGGTAGACTGGCATATCCCCCCTGTTCGCCGTGGCCGTAACCACACGAACCCCGTTCCCGGCGCCTCCCGCCGCCTGCCCTTTGCCTGACTGGCACAAATAGCGGACCACACCATAACCCACGCCTGCGAGCGCTAAAATCAACACCGGCCATACCCAAAACCTGGCGCTGGAAGACCGCTTGACCTGGGGCAGGGAGACGCTTCTCATCGCGGAAGCGGCCTGGCCATTATGGGCAGGGGGCTTGGGCTGAAGTATGGTTCGCGTCGTATTTTGTTCCATAACAAAAATTAATTCGGGTCTTGATAGTACCCGTCACTTTGGCCCGTCAGATGGTGCGGAATCGATTCCCAGCATGACGCGCAATTCCTTGTCTTTTTTAGCCGTGGCCGCCAGGTAAGCCTCACGGTGCGGAGGATCGAGTTGCGCGGCTATCTTGGCATGATTTTCCTCAAACGTGGCGATAAAATCGGCCGCGAATTGATGCCGGATTTGCGTCGTGTGCTGGGCCATGGCCTTGACCAGCGGTTGAATTCTGGCCAGTTCCTCCGGACTAAGGCTGTAATCGTGAGCGTAGTTCGTGTTGATGCGGTCAACGATGACCTGATCACGGTCATTCGTCTTGGTCATGAACGTGGAAATATCGGTGGGGCTCTTTTCCGTGAGGCTCCAGGTGATCAGTCCTCCACTCACGGCGCCGATCAAAAAG
>DATJMI010000030.1:0-3046 GCA_035508775.1 Methylacidiphilales bacterium | reverse complement strand
ATACGACATTAAAATCGCCATTCACAACCACGGCCCGACTGACCTTTATCCCACCGGCGAAGACGCCTGGAAAGCCGTGCAACCCTACGACAAACGCATCGGCCTGTGCATTGACGTCGGCCACGCATGGCGCGCCGGCGGCGATCCTGTCTCGGAAATTCATGGCTGCAGCGAGCGCCTCTACCAGGTCCATCTCAAAGACACACGCGGGCCGAAAGGCACCGGCACCAAGGACCCCTCGCCCGTCATCGTCGGCCATGGCGATCTCGACATCAAAGGCATCCTCGCCGCGCTGGTGCAAATCCAATATCCGTACCGCTGCGATTTTGAATATGAGGAAAAGGTCGACGACCAATTGCCCGGGCTGGCCGAATCCGTCGGCTATGTCCGCGGAGTTTTAAGCCAGATTTCGTAGCCTCAATTGGCCAAAATTTTAGACAAGATAATTAAATTTAATATTTTTTCCCAAATCAGCTTCCTCTATAACACAAAACGTTTTTACTTTCTCTCGACACTTGCACCAGTTTGAGGGCGAGCAGCGGGAAAGCGTGGCGGATATCAAGGCTTGGATTAGAGATCGATAATGAGGTCCGTTCGAGGGCGCGAGCAACAAGTTAAGAGATTCCCATCTGCGGGCGATTCGATCGGATTGGGGTCGTAGTCCACCGCGCCGGCGATAAGAGCAGTCTCGCAATTGTGACAAACTCCCGTTCGGCAGGACCACCGAACCGGCACATCGCAGGCCTCGGCGAGTTCAAGCAGGCTTTTAAATCTTGAGTCCCAGAAGACATCGAGGCCACTCCTAGCGAAAGAGATGCGCAGACCCTGGTCCGGCCCGTTGGCGGGCGGATGCGGGGTTATTGCGGCTTTCGGCGCGATGCCGGGGGTGCCGGATTCGCCGGGTCCAAAGATTTCTGTATATACTCGTTCACGAGGGACGCCCCAGCCGATTAGTCCCGCTGCGAAATCCCGCAAAAACTGGCCGGGCCCGCATAGGTAAAAATCCGCTTCCCGGCTAATGTCCAATTGTTCCAGGGTTGATATTTCAATACGCCCAGGGGCATCGAAATGCATGCCGGGCTGATCCGTTGGGAGCGGCTTGCTAAATCGCACATGGCTCCTGCTGTTCGGAAGCTTGTTCAGCAAGACACGGGCTTCATCAGCGAAAGGATTTTCGCCGCGATTGCGGACTCCACGCAGCCACCACACTATTCGCGTCGATGCCTCGGCCGCCAGGGCGTGCAACATCGACAAAACCGGCGTCACCCCAATACCGGCGCTAATCAAAATGACCGGGCGAGTGCCCGGATGCAAAACGAAGCTCCCCCTTGGAGCGCTGACCTCCAAAAGATCGCCAACCCTGAGCCCGGTGGCGATGTAATTGCTGGCAGCGCCTTTGCTTTCCTGTTTGACGCCCAACCGATAGCATTCAGCGTTCGGCGCACCCGAGAGCGAATAACTGCGCAAGAGTGATGGTCCGTTGGGTTGTGGTCGCAGGCGCAGCACAACAAACTGTCCAGGTAAAGCGACTGCCAGCGGATGATCGTCTGCGGAGACGAGCTCCAATGAAACGACATTTTCGCTCTCACGCGTCATTCGCGAGACGCGCAAGCCGCGAAATCCCGGCCACGCTGGTGGCGGACCGCCGGCCGAGGTGAGGCCGGGATTGCCTGTCACAGCGCCTCCGTTCGTCTCCTTTTGGAGCATTGCTTGAAAGGAGCTTCGCCAGCCGGCACTGAGCGCAGGAATGCTAAGCGCCTGCTCCAGTCTTGCACGATCATGGCCCGGCAAGTATAGCAACGCGTTCACGTCCGCGACGCTCAGCCGTTCCGGCCCATCCCGGACCTTGAGGATCTCATCTCCGGCCTCGACCTCGCCTTCGCGCAGAACGCGGAAATAAAAGCCGGGTCTGCCATGAGAAACCAATAACGCGGCCATCCGCGGTTCGTCCATCCGAATGCCGACGCGGTAGCACGTCACTCGCGGTTGGGTCACTTCGAACAGCGCGCCGCCAATCTGATAGCGGTCGCCAATGCAGACCTCCGTATCGGCCAGCCCCTCCACCGTGAAATTCTCTCCGAACTGCCCAAAGGTGAAGTCAGAGCGATGGAGCTGGTTTTGCCAATAACGGTAGGAATCGATTTGATATACGAAGACCGCCCGATGTTCACCCCCATGTCCCGCCAAATCTCCTTGTCCGTCGCCATCGATATTCAACCGCCTTACCATCCGCTTGCCCTGAACCGGCGTTTTCCAAACAGACGTTCGAACCGTTTGCCCGTGCCACGTAATTTCGCGTGGCAGCCCCACGTTAACCGCAAGAAGCTTCGATGCCATCGGCTACAGGGTGGGGCAAGAAAAGTGCCAAGGTCAAGCCAGAGGAGCCAAAGCCGTTGATAACCCGTTATCGGCCTCCATTCAGCCGCGTGCCAGCGCTGCCACCGGCGGCACCGCCCAACCATCGAAGATATGGGTTACGAATAACCAACGCCGCTTAAAGGAAAATTTGGCGCGGACGGGTCCAAGTCATGAAGGCCCAAAAGCAGATTGAGCTTGTCGCGATTTGACAAACGAATGGATGCGAGAGATAAGTAGAGAGCAGGTCAAGGAGATTAGATAAAATGAATACATTTGCCGAAGCATCGTTAAACCTTTCCCCTTCCAAAACTTCTACGGACCGTACTGAGGCGATTGGCACGGTCTCGAAATCCGAGCTGGCCCGGCGATATCGTCAGGTCCGCAGTTTTTCCGACAAATTGTGCGAAACGCTGGAGCCAGAGGATTATGTCATTCAAACCATGCCGGAAGCCAGCCCGACGAAATGGCACCTGGCACATACAACCTGGTTTTTTGAGACTTTTATCTTAAAACAATTCGTCCCTAACTACCGGTCGTTTCATCCGCAGTACGGCTTTCTGTTCAATTCCTATTACAATGCGGTCGGCCCCTTCCACTCGCGGCCACGCCGAGGTTTGCTTTCAAGGCCAACGGTCAAAGAGGTTTTTCGCTACCGCTCCGACATCGATTCGCTTGTGTCTGATCTGAT
>DATJMI010000029.1:0-20124 GCA_035508775.1 Methylacidiphilales bacterium | reverse complement strand
AGCAGTAAATATCCTTATCTGGGTGTCTCGCCGGGAAAGGATAAGAACATCCGGATTCTCAACCTGGCTAATCTGAGCGGCAAGGGCGCTCCGGGCAACCTCGGCGGTGAACTTTCTATCTATAGTTTTTCCGCCATGAACCTGATGCGTTCCAACTGCTGCACTTGGACCAATCCCGCCGACAACAGCCCCTGGGTTTTTGTCACCGGCAATAACGGTATCGCCGGTTTCAAAGTGGCGCTCGACAGCTCGGGCAATCCGAGCATGTCGCTCCAATGGTCGAGCCTGCCGGGCCTCTGGACCACCTCGGCTTTCGTGGCCAACAATGTGCTCTATGCGGCCCGGGGCGGTGGCGAACATACCGGTAGCCAGTCCAAGCATGAAGTAGACGCCATCAATCCCACCACCGGCCAGTTCCTCTGGTCCGGAGGGATCGACGAATTCCACTGGGCTAGCCCCATCCTGGCTAATGGCGTCCTTTACATGGCCGATGGCAATTCCGGGAGCTTTAGTGGTCCCGGTGGTCACCTGCGCGCCTGGGCCTTGCCCAGCACTCCCAATAACACCTACATCGCGGAGAGTCTCTCCTACACGACGAACGGGGCCAGCGCCAGTCTGCAGACCGACACCAACTATAATCCTCCCACCTGGGTGGAATTGGCCGCGACCGGGACGAATCAATCGATTACCTATACGATCCCGGACGTCGCCGCCGGCACCTATCAGTTGCAGATGGAATGGAAGGGCAATACCAGCCGCGGTGAGCTGAGCCTCTCGGTGGACGGCGGCGTTCCGCTGACGCCCGATCCGCTCGATCAATATTCGGCAACGCAGACCTACCCGACGACAACCTTCAGCCCGAACCTCACGTTCAGCTCGACCGGGAACCATACGATTACGTTGACGGTGGTGGGACAGGATCCATCCTCCACCGGTTTCAATCTGTCGACGTTTGCCTTCATCCTGAATCCGGTGACCACCTTCACCGGCACCTATGAATTGCAAAATGAGACCAGCGGCCTGGCCTTGAACGTGAAGGGAGCCTCCACGTCGAATGGAGCTGAAGTGGTGCAATATCCGTTTGTCGGCGGCCAAACAAATTCAGAATGGACCTTTACTCCGACAACCAACGGCTATTACCAGATCGTCAGTGTAAAGAGCGGTTTGGATGTGGCCGTAGTGAACGCCTCGACCGCGACCAAGGCGTTGATCGATCAGTGGTCCTTCGGTACGACGGGCGACGACCAATGGATCCCCACGCAAAACAGCGATGGCAGCTTCTCCTTCCTGAATCTCAACAGCGGATTGGCCCTTGACGATCCGGGCGGCAGCACTTCGTCGGACACCCAGATGGATCAGTACACCGACCAAGGTTCCACTAACCAGAAGTGGGAAGTGATTAGTCAGTAAAAAACAGGATAATTCCGAGTGAGAGCGCCGTGGCCGCATCGCCCGCAACGGCGCTCTTCTTTTTTGATGGCTGAGCTGCGCCTAGCGAGTCTATTTTATTGTTTCAAACCGCTGCCATTGGGCCATCCTAAAAGGCCATTCGGTACTTCCAATTTACCGGTCATAGCCGATGAAACTCTTTTCCATCCGCCTGTTTTTCACCTTTTTGCTTTGTGGTCCGCCCTTTTCTCTGCTCCGAGCGCAATCTCCCCAACCTCCAACACAATCTCCCTCTCCTCCACATCCGATACCCGCCATCCAGGACACCGAAACTCCCGTGCAAAGAGACGCCCGGATGGCCTGGTGGCGCGAGGCGAAATTTGGAATGTTCATTCACTGGGGACTCTACTCGATCCCAGCCGGTTCATGGAAAAGCCAACCCATTGCCGGATTGGGTGAATGGATCATGAACAAAGGCAAAATCCCCGTGGCCGATTACAAAACCCTGCCCAGCCGATTCAACCCGGTCAAATTCGATGCCGATGCCTGGGTCTCCCTGGCCAAAGCCGCCGGCATGAAATATATGGTCATCACCGCCAAGCATCATGACGGCTTCGCGATGTACCATTCCAAGGTCAATCCCTTCAATATCTACAATGCAACCCCTTTCAAGCGCGATCCGCTGGCCGAGCTGAACGCGGCGGCCCGGAAGCAGGGCATGAAGTTCGGTTTTTATTATTCCCAGGCGCAAGATTGGACCGCTCCCGGCGGCGCCGCCAAGGGCGGTCATTGGGACAAAGCACAAGATGGCGATTTCGCCCAATACTTCCAGACCAAGGCGATTCCGCAGGTGGAGGAGTTGTTGAAAAATTATTCTCCCGCGCCGGCGGTTCTGTGGTTTGACACACCCTACGATATGACCCCCGATCTCGCCGCCAAGATGGTAACCGTACTCAATAAGCATCCGAATCTGATTTGGAACAACCGCCTCGGCGGCGGCTATCCGGGCGATACCGAGACACCGGAGCAGCGCATTCCACCCAAAGGTTACCCCGGCAAAGACTGGGAAACCTGCATGACGATCAACAACACCTGGGGTTACAAGGCGGATGACCTGAATTTCAAATCAACGGAAACGCTGCTCCACAATTTGATCGATATCGTCAGCAAAGGCGGCAACTATCTCCTCAATGTGGGACCGGACGCCACCGGCGTGATTCCCCAGCCTGAACAGGACCGGTTACGTGAAATCGGCCGCTGGCTGAGCGTCAACGGCGAAGCTATCTATGGCGCCGGCCCGACTGCCTTCGGCAATGAAGACGGCTCATTCAGCGCGACGGAAAAAGACAAAAATGGAGCGCCTCGTTTTGAGCCGGCCTGGGAGTGGCGCTGCACCACCAAACCTGGAAAAATCTATATCCACATTTTCCAATGGCCCACCGGACCATTCGCGCTTGACAAAGTCCCGGGCAAGATAACCCATGCCTATCTGCTGGCCGATCCGGCGCATAAGCCGGTAAAATTCACGCAAACGGGAACCAACTCCAGTCTCCATCTGCCCGCGAAAGCGCTCGATCCCATCGCCACGGTTTTGGTGCTTGAGACAAAGTAACGCAGAGTTTGGCTTTAACTTCTACCCCAATAGCCGTTCCACTTCAATTCCCACCAGGCATACATCATCGAGGAATTTTTCCTGTCCGGAAAACTGCCGCGCCTGCTCCAGCACCGCATCGAGAAAAGCCTCTCCCGTATGGCGGGCACAATTCCGGATAAGCGTCAAAAAACGCGGATCTTCTGTCTCCAGTTCTTTTCCTTCGCCAAGGTCGCACAAGCCGTCCGTGTAGAGAAACAGGAGTTCACCCGGCATGACCGAATCCTCCTCGGTGGCATAAACTGTGTCATTGGCCACCCCCAGCGCGAAAGTCGACTGCGCCGGGCCGGCGCCCATCACCCGCACCTGGTTTTTGGCCCGGATGAGATGAAGCGGATGGGGATGGCTTGCGTTGGCGAATTGCACACGTCCTGTAACCGTGTCGATCACCAGATAGAGCGCGGTCACGAACATGGAACTTTGGAGCGGTTCCAGAAAATGATGCAGGCGGCGATTCATTTCACCGAGAAAAGCACCCGGATTGCCCGCGAGATACTGGAGTTCCTCCACCAGCACGCGCTGCACCGCCGTCACCAGCGCCGCCGGCACGCCGTGCCCCATCACATCGCAGATCAAGACGCCCGCCTGGCTGTCCGACACCGATGTTACCATAAAAAAATCGCCCCCCACCAGCGCTTCGGGCAGGTAACGATGGGCAAAGCGAAGCGCGCTCATTTCCGGAGCGGCACCCCGGGGAAAGGAGGGATAGGCTTGCGGCAGCAGCGCCTGCTGCACCTGCGTGGCCATGGCCAATTCCGTTTCTGTTTGGGCCTGCTTGTCGGCCAAGGCCTGGGTGTATTCCTGGAGTTGCTCCGCCTTGTGGTGTTCCTCCGTGATATCGCGCGAAATGCCGCAGGTGCCAATGATCATTCCATGGGTGTCCCGCATTGGCACCTTGGTCGTGGAAACCCAGCCGATGCGGCCATCCGGCAAATTTTCCATCTCCAGTTTGCCGACAATCGGCTCGCCCGTCGCCAGCACCCTTTGCTCGTCGGCAAAGGCATCCTCGGCGTGTTCGGGCAAAAAGAAATCGAAGTCCGTCTTGCCTTTGATGGCCTCCTCATCGGAAACGTTGAGGAAATCCCGCATCGCCTTATTAACCGAAAGGAAACGCCCTTCGCGGTCCTTGAAGTAGATCCGGTCAGGGATCGTGTTCATAAGCGCCATTAACAACTCGTGATCGATCGTGGCCATAGACAACGCAATAGATTGACGGGGCTTTGGTACTCCTATCAAAAGTATCAGGAGCCGGAAATGCCGTCCGAACACAACAATGCCATCAGACCGTAATAGTAGTCCTGGCGATTTTGGCGATGAAAATATTTGAGCGACCAGGCTAATGGGATACAAGAGTATAATTCGCGAGGTACTCCCCCTCTCTTGGCTCAGCATCCGTTTTACGGTGGGGGATGGCCTTGCCCCGCTTGGAAACACGGCTAATTTCAACTCATGAACTTCACCAATTTTACCGCCTTGTGGACACCCCGCATGCTGAGCGTACTACGAATCGTGGTGGCTTTGCTCTTTTTTGAACATGGAACATCCAAACTGCTTGGATACCCACCATCTCCTATGCCCTATCATTTTGCCATTTCCCCGATGGGATTTTCTGGAGTCCTCGAGTTCATCGGTGGAACCCTGCTTGCCTTGGGTCTTTTCTCCCGTTTTGCCGCTTTTATTCTCTCCGGGGAAATGGCGGTGGCCTATTTCATGGTTCATGCACCGAACGGCTTTTTCCCGCTGGTCAATAAAGGCGAGCTTGCCGTGCTTTACTGTTTTGTCTTTCTCTATTTCGCTTTTGCGGGTGGCGGAGCTTGGTCGCTTGACCGGCTTTTTTTTCAGCGGCAAGCTTGATAGATCGAGAATCTAATTCATTTGATTAATAAAAAAGAGATCAAAACAAATAATCTGTTCAGTTAAGTTTGACTTTTGCTCAGAGGGTTGGATTATTAAGTAATGCCAGCTTTCGCCGCATCACGTCTCGTTTCCGGCCCATTCGACGAAGGCGTTATTCGTGAAACCGCCATGCAATTGCGCGAGAAGCTCGCTGGCAAGCCAGCGTTCGGTTTGCTCTTCGTTTCGCCCGATTACGTGGATAAAGCGCTCACGGTTCTGGAGCTAGTGCGAATTTACGGCCATGTGCCAACCTTGCTTGGTTGCAGCGGAACCGGTCTCGTCGGCCAAGGCCAGGAACAGGAGGAAGGTTCCGGATTTTCGTTGCTGCTTGTTTCCATGCCTGGCGGCAAAGCCACTGCCGTCTCTTTCAGCCAGGACGATGTCGAGAGTGCGGCCAGCCCCGAGTTCTGGCCCGGGAAAACGGGAATTCAATCGCGGGACGTCAAGGCATGGCTGGCTTTTCTCAAGCCCCATGTCTTCAGCACGGAGCCGTGGCTGAGACAATGGAACCAGGCTTATCCGCGCGTGCCGGTTTTCGGCGGGCGCGCGGGCGGCATACCGGGCGACCCGGAGGCGTGGGTTTTCTGCGATGACCGGATCGTGTCGGGAGGCGCGGCACTCGCTCTCGAGGGAGAAATCTCGGTGCGCGCCGTCGTGTCGCAGGGATGCAAGCCGATTGGCGAACCTCTGACCGTGACGCAAGCCGAGCGCAACGTGCTCCTCACGCTCGGTCTGCGTCCGGCCTACGAAGTTTTGAGCGACGTCTACAAAAAATTGAGCGATGCGGAGCGGGAGCAGGCGCGGGGACATCTCTTCGCCGGGCTCGCGGTAAGCGAATATCTGGAGGAGCATAAGCGCGGCGATTTCCTGGTGCGCAATATCATCGGCGCCGATCCCAAAAGCGGCGCCGTGGCCATCAATGCGCTGCCCCGGGTGGGACAGACTTTGCAATACCAGTTACGCGATCAACAGGCGGCGAGCGATGAACTGCGGCGGCTCTTGCGCGCCCAGGCGGCGACGCCGGGTCCGCCTCCTTACGCCGGCCTGCTTTGCACCTGCAACGGGCGCGGACGCGAGCTTTTCCGGCGCGCCAATCACGACGCCGGGCTGATCAATGAATTTTTTTCCGGATTGCCGCTGGCCGGTTTTTCGACGAATACGCAGATCGGCCCGGTGGGCGAACGGAGCTTCGAGCATGGCTACACCGCTTCACTGGCGCTGTTGGGACCGGCGTCTCCGGCGAAGGTATTGCCACCGACCTAAACTTGACCGAATCGCCCTAAGTATTACAGTTAGGTGGCTCACCTCGGCAATTGCTGGGGAGGCCCGCATGAGTGAGACTTCAACTTCTCCGAAACTTGACGGAACTGAGCAGCCTTTGGCCGAAATCAACGCCAGGCTGGAAAAAGCGCCCGCCGAAGAACGGGTGCGTTGGACATTGGAACGTTTTCGCCCCCATCTCATGCTCTCATCGAGCTTTGGCGCCCAGTCGGCGGTGACACTCCACCTGGTGACGCGCCAATGGCCGGAGATTCCGGTGGTGTTGATCGATACGGGGTATCTTTTCCCGGAGACCTATCAGTTTATCGATCAACTGACCGAGCGGCTGAAGCTAAACCTGAAAGTCTATCGCGCGCCATTAAGCCCCGCCTGGCAAGAGGCGCGCTGGGGAAAACTTTGGGAGCAGGGAATCGAAGGAATCAACCGCTACAACCAAATCAACAAGGTGGAGCCGATGCAGCGGGGGATCCGGGAATTGGGTGCGCGCGGCTGGATCACCGGCCTCCGCCGCCAGCAGGCCAAATCGCGCGCGGAAGCCGCCGTCTTGAGCTCCCAGAACGGAGTCGTCAAGGTGCAGCCGATTGTCGATTGGACCGACCGCCACGTTTACCAGTACCTGACCGAACATGACCTGCCCTATCATCCTCTCTGGGAAAAGGGTTACGTTTCCATCGGCGACGTCCATACGACCCGGCCCCTGACGGGCGACATGAGCGAAGAGGAAACGCGCTTCTTCGGCCTCAAGCGCGAATGCGGTCTCCACGATGCGAATGCATGGGATCCGACGATTTAAACGAAGCGCTTATCGCCGTCAAAGTCACGGCATGGCTCCATTCAGTTGCCGCCGGATTTCCTGGATTTCCCGAAGATATTTCAGCCGGTCGTCAACGGAAAGCTCGTCCGATTTGACGGCGAGGCTAAGAAATTCGAGGCGTTGCTGTTTCCACCGCTCGCCGATGTTTTGGACAAGTTTCTCCGCGTACTTTTCCAGCGGTGTTTCGGGCGGCGTGGGAATCGGATCCATGAGGAGTCCGGCGAGATAATCGCGGGCTCGGTCATCGCATTCATCGAGAAATTGGGCGGCATCCTGCCAGGCATCGTGAGCATGGGCATCGAGCAATTGCGCAAGCACAGCCCCTCCTTCGAGATTCTCCAGCCAGACCGGGCTTAGCCGCTGGCTGACCCGCGGCACAAGATCGGGATGAGAGAGAAGAAGAGAAAGAAGCGCTTCCACCAACTTATTGGGCTGGAGCGGCCCAAGCGATTCCACTTCCGCCGCGTTGCCAGAGGTTTCCCCTTCAGTGGAGACTTGAGAACGGCTCTGCGATCCGGCGCGGCGTAATTGATCCCCCGCTTTGCGGACTTCTTCCTCGATAGCGGCACGGGGTACCTGAAGACGGCGGGCAACCTCGATCAGGAATGATTCGCGCTGGACGGCGTTCGGTATCTTCGCGATGGCGACGGAGATTTTTTGCGCGACAGCTCCGCGTCCGCGCGGGCTGGCAATGTCCTCCTGCTCGCAGGCGTTGTCGAGGAGATGGCGGGTGTAATCCTTGGCCTCGCGCAAAATCGTTTCGAAGACGGCCACGGGTTGCCTGCGCAGGAGGCTGTCGGGATCCTCGCCCGCGGGCATGCGCGCGACACGAACCTGCAGTCCTTCTCTGAGGAGGACATCGATGGCACGCTGCGCGGCATTCTGGCCAGCATTGTCGGCATCAAAACAGATCACCACTTCCTTGGCGAAGCGCTTGAGAACACGAGCCTGCTGATCGGTGAATGCGGTGCCCTGGGGGGCGACGGCGTTCCGGATACCCTTTTGCCAGCAGCGCATGAGATCGATCTGCCCCTCGCAAAGAATAGCGCTTTCAGATTCGATGATAGCGCGCTTGGTTTTGTTGAGGCCAAAAAGAATGCGGCTTTTGACGAAAATGGGAGTCTCGTGCGAGTTGACATATTTCTGCGCTTTGGCTTCGGGATCGAGGAGCCGCCCGCTAAAGGCGACAACCTGGCCCGAATCGTCGTGAACCGGAATCATGAGCCGCCCGCGAAAAAAATCGTAGCGGCGGCCCGACTCGGATGTGGCGATCAGGCGTCCAGCCTCCAGTATCTCGAGGCTATAGCCCGCTTTGCGTGCCCAGTTCAGCGTGGCATCCCACCCCTCGGGCGCATAGCCAAGGCCAAATTCGCCGGCAAGCGACTCGGGAAAATCACGGTTCTTGAGGTAGGCGCGGGCCGGTTCGGCGGCGGGATCGTCTTTAAGCAGCTTTTGCCAATGGGCCGCGACGGCGGCATAGAGAGCGAGGAGTTCCTCTTTTTGGCTCCGCGCTTGAGGATCGTAATCGCCGCCCTCGGGAATAACGATGCCGGCCTGTTGCGCGAGACGTCTCACCGCCTCCGGGAAAGTCATATTCTCGTGGAGCATGAGAAATTTGAAGACGTCGCCGCCGTGACCGCTGCTAAAGCATTTGAACATTTGGCGGCTCGGATCGACAAAAAAGGAAGGCGTCTTTTCCTTGTTGAACGGACTGAGCGCCTTGTACTTTGCGCCCGCTTTCTTCAGCGGCACGTAACTGCCGATAAAATCGACGATATCGGTAGCCTGGCGGACCTGCTCGACCGTCTCGGGAGGAATGATACCGGGCATAGTTAGAATCTATCAAAACGCCGCGAAAAGAAACGCCAAAGCCATTTCGATTTCCGTTTCCGTTCCGGCAAGCGAATCATTCAAAATTGCCGATGCTTTTTAAGATGATATGGTATGCCCGTGCGTTGTTTCATTGTCTGTGTTCTGGTGGTCATGACCCTGCAGGGCGCGAAGGGAAACCCGGTGGACGCCGGCCAGGTTCCTCCCGCCGCCATGGTTTCCGATAGCTCTCCTTCCATTCCAGCTCTTATCGGAATTTCTGATTCGACTCCCGCACCGCCGGACGCAACCACGCCGCCCAATCCCAATACCCTCACGCCTACCCAAGCCGGCGCAATCGTGCTCATCAAAGGAGACAATGCCGAAGGCACCGGCTTTCTGACCAACCTGGATGGCGGGCCGGTGGTGATGACCAGCCTTCATATCCTGGCCGATAATCCCAATCTCCACGTCACCACCAGAGACGGCCAGTCAATCACCGCGTTGGGATTAAAGGGGGCGCAAGACCGGGACCTGGCTTTGATTCCGATCCAGGATAACAATTACACCTACCTCGATGTGGCCTCGGATATCCGCGCCACTGCGAAGCCCGGCGACCTGGTCATCACACCGGGCAATAACGGAGAGGGCGAAGTCATGCTCATGACCAAAGGCCGCCTGCTGGGGATCAAATCCGAGGAAATCGAAATCAGCAACCGGCTCGACCACGGCAACAGCGGCGGCCCGGTCTTTCATCCGCAAAGCGGCAAGGTGCTGGGCGTGGTGACTGAAGCCCTGGACGCCGGCGCATCCACCGAAATGGACAAGCTCTTGTCCCAGGACCGCGCCACGGGCTTCACCGGCAGAACACGTTATTTCGGCCTGCGCCTGGACAATGTCCCGGTCTGGGAAACCTATGACTGGAAACGGTATCAAATCGAAACGACGTTTCTGGACCAATTTCATTACGAAAGCCGTTGTCTCGATTCCTATTTAAACCCGCCGTCCGCTGGCCGGCGATCCATGCAGGATTCCGGTGATGACGACGACTTCGCCAACCTTTATCTGAACGAGCCGGCAATCAAGCAGGCCAATCACGATTATCATCAGGATATCGCGGGCACCGACAGTTCCCAAAAACTGGAGGCATGGCGCGCCCTGCTGGTGGTGCTCCACAATGTGGCCGACGCTAATATGACCGATATCGAAAATCCAAGTAATTTTTACTCATTCGACCGACGCCGGGCCCGGGACGAAATCGATTACCGCAAGCAACTGCAAGCCGAACTCGATTCGTTTGAGGATAACCTCAACCGCATGGATAGCGTCGCGCGCAAGAACGATTAGAGGGCCTATCCTTCGCCATCGCGGCTGATTGCCGCAAAAACTTCGGCGTTATTGAGTATCTCCCACCAATGCGTTTTGCTCTATTCTTTCCGCGCTTGGATCATGGCCTCGGTCCGGGTTAAATTCTTTTGGGCGCCGTCATAGTCAGGATATAGCCGCAGAGCCTCCCGAAAATGGACCAGAGCTTGATCCAACTCTCCTTTTTCCAGTAGAGCGGCCCCAAAATTGTTATGGGCTTGCGCGTTATTTGGGTCAATTTCCAAAGCTTTTTGAAAGTGCGTTATCGCTTCGTCAATTTGTCCTTTTTGCAAGAGAATATTACCGAGATTATAATGGGCTTCGGCAAAGCCGGGATCGATTTTCAGGGCCTGCTGGTATCGGATGATGGCCTCGTCCAATTCTCCCTTTTGTAAAAAGATATTGCCGAGATTGTAATAGCTTTCAGCCATATCGGGATCGATTTTGAGGGCAATTTCGTATTGAGCCATCGCCTGATCGAGCTCCCCTTTTTGCGCAAGAGCGCCGCCAAGATTATTGCGGGCTTCGACATAGTTTGGATTGATTTCCACGGCCTTTTGAAATTGCTTAATCGCTTCGTCCACCTGCCCATTCTGAATGAAAACACTACCGAGATTATTGTGCGCATCGGCATAATCCGGTTTGATGGCCAGGGCCTTTTGGCAATCGGACACGGCCTCATCGATATGCCCTTGTTGAAAGAGAATGACACCGAGATTGCCATAAGCCATCCAACAGGCCGGATTCTTGGCCAGCGTATCGTTCCAAAGCGTCTCTTCGTCCCGATATGCCCATGCCCGTTGCCAGCTTGACACGCTCAGCACCGCCAGTATCGCCCACACCCCTGCCCTGAATACCGGCTGCATTTCCGGCTTCTTGGCCAACATCCAGTCCGAAACACGAACCAATCCCGCTGCACATGGAACGATCACGCCAAGACCAGCCAAATATTGAAAATGGTCCGCCACGTAAGAATAACGAAACGGATAGACGTTGAAAAAACCGAGGGCCGGAAATAATGTCCCGGCAAAAAAAAGAAACCCGGCCAGCGGTCCACGCCATCGCCATCGCACCCAAGCCCACACCAAGCCCGCGGCCAAGATCAAGGCCGCGGCCGGGAAAAGATATTGCCACCAGACCATTTCGCTAACATCCCAATGCGTGTAGATGAAACTCAAATCAGACGGCCAAACCAGCTTGCCGAAATAAAACCAGAGCGCCCGTCCGGCAATAAGACCGCGTTCGGCCGGCGTTAAATGAAATTCGCCGCCCTCGGCGCCGACAAAATGTTTTTCCACCCACGCCGTCAATAATCCACTGATTATCCCCACGGTGAAAAAAGGAATCAGAGGCATTGCGTCCCGCTGCACCGATAACTTTCCCCGTTTCCACCAAAAAACCACCAGCAACGCCGCCGGTAAACTCGCGATGACGCTTTTCGATAATAAACCCAGAACAAACAAGAGCAGCGAAAAGGCGTAAGTTTCGACTCGCCGCGACCGGTCGAATTCCAGGTAAAGCAGTGCCGCGCCGAAATAGAGCGCCCCCGAAAGCATGTTTTTGAGCTCGCTGATCCAGGCCACCGATTCCACCTGCACCGGATGGAGGGCGAAGATGGCCGCGGCCAGCCATGCTCCCGGTATTTCCAATCGCCGCAGAATCTTCAGCAGCAGCAACACCGAACAGATACAGAGGCCAACGTTGACCAGGTGATAGCCCAGCGGCGCATCGCCCCAGAGCCGGTGCTCGGCCCAAAAGACGCTGTGAACCAGCGGATAATACTGCTGAGTCGCGCCCAAATCGAACCAGATGCGCTCAAGGCCCTCCAGGGAGCGCAGGTCCCTGCGGGTGACATGGGCATCGTCATCCCAGATAAATCCCGCTTGCCCAAGCGGCGTATAAACCAGGAGGATGGCCGCGATCAAGGCCGCTCCCCAAAGCCAGTCGCGGTTCGGCTCTGGCGGCGCCGATGAAACAGATGGAGCAAGCTCGGTTTTTCCGCTTGCGGGCGTGGCTATCCATTGGTTTGCCGCTTTTTTGTGCTTGGATCGCTTCGCCATGGAAGTTCCGACTCATAGAATGAACCGTTTCCCTTTTCGTAGAAGCAGATTCTGCACAGATCATTCCGGAACCAATTTCCTGCAACTTTCAGCGCAATCCACCGTCACGAAATCGCAACCTGCCGTTAGCGCCATGCCATCTTTTTCGGCATGCTATTGGTGATGGATAACTTATCTACGATGCACGATCAATCCCTACCCACTTCCACCTGGCGGCGCTTTGGTTACATTCTGATGGCACTGGCCGCCGTCCCTGTGGTCGGAATCCTCATCTGGCAGGGCGTCACCTCCCATGGCAATCCGAACCCAGACGTCCCCAACACCAGCCACCTCTCGGCCATCCTCGACATTTCCGTCCTGGTCTTCCGGGAGGGACTCGAAAGCATTCTTGTTCTCGCCGCCATCACCGCCAGCATCAGCCGCAATCAGGGTAACCGCGCCCAGCCCATTTTCATCGGCGCCAGCATCGGTTTCCTGGCCACTCTGGCGACCTGGTTTTTTGTTCGCGGCATTGTCGAGGACATCAGCAACAACATCTCCTACCTCGCCCTCCAGGCCCTGACCGGACTCGTGGCGGTCATGGTTTTGCTCATCGTGATGAACTGGTTCTTTCACAAAGTCTACTGGGGCGGCTGGATCATCGTCCACAACCGCCGCAAGAAGGAATTGCTCGAATCCTCCGGCGCCGGCAAATCGCCCGAATTCATTTTTTTGGGACTCGTGCTCCTCGGCCTCACCTCCGTCTACCGGGAAGGCTTTGAAGTCGTTCTTTTCCTTCAGAGTTATTATCTCAAACACGGTGGATGGACCGTCCTCTACGGATCGCTTTTTGGCCTGGGTCTGACCTTGATCGTCGCCGTGCTCACCTTTGTCGCCCACCAGCGCATGCCCTACCGCAAAATGCTCATCTTCACCGGCGTCATGCTTGGGTGCGTGTTGCTGGTGATGGTCGGCGAGGAGGTTTACGAAATGCAACAAGCCGACTGGATGAGCACAACCAACATTCCCGCGCTGGCTCCCTACATGCCTGATTGGACCGGCGTCTGGTTTTCGCTCTATCCCAACTGGGAAACGATTATCGCGCAGGTTCTGGCCGCCACGTTCGTGCTCGGCTCCTATTTCATCTCCGGCAAGGTGATGGCATCGCATCCGGCGGAAGAACACGCCTGAATTCGTAGAAGTCCAACCCAAGGGATTAAAAACGACTCGGGCAGCCACGCTTTTTGACGTGATTGCCCGACGCGCGTTTCTCACAAACTAGTTTCTACCAATTAGCGGGATCCGCCTCGGATTGGGAATCGGCTACACGGTAATGATCGCCGTAGGTAATGCGTTCGGAGGGACCCTGTGGCGAAGACTGTTGATACCAGCCGGAAACATAGCAACCCGTGGACCAGCGAATGGCACCGTTGGTGCTGCCGGGGGCCTGGAAGTTGCTGTTTGTCTTCGTGTACTTCTGGGTGCCATTGATCCAGACGGTAAAAATACCCGTAGAACCGTGGCTATAGATGCGGGTGACCACACGCGTCCAGGCGCCATGAGGCATGGCCTGTAGGTGGGGTTCGCCCATCGGGCCAACCAGAAGGATGTCAGAACCATCTATCCGCATAAGGATCCAAGGACCGCTGCCAGCCCATTGCTGAAAGTTGACTTGATCGTCGGCATTTTGCCAGTTGGAGTCAACGTAAACAGCCTCGCCATAGTAGCGATCCTGGTTGTTCTCCTGAATGTCTTGAACATCGACTTCAGAGTGATAACGGCCCGTGTAGTTCTTTTCGAAGGTCTGGGTAAATTCGATCGAGGTTGAGTCTTTGTAGAGAGGGCTTGTCACATCACCGATCGTTCCTTTGGCTTCGGGATCTTGAGGATAATTGGGCCACGTTTTATTGTCGCCTTCGTTTTGGAAGTAAACGGTGGCATGGCTGGGTAATGCCGCCGCTCCGAAGAGCAACAGGACTGAGAGAAGGCATGGATATGGTTTCATTTTGGTTTTTTTCGATCGGATTGGGGTGTATTGCTTATAGTTCTTTTATTGCATTAACGCCTTTTTGAGCAAAAGATGACCTATAAGATTTTTTTTCTTTATGGCAGAAATCACCTTATCCGCCTATCGGATATTCATCCGATAGGCGTTGAAAAAAACGCAAAATGAAATGACTGCGCGCTAACTTTTGGATCTTGCCGATTTACCCGCTTTCTTGGCGGGCTCATCGACGACTTCCACTTCCACCGCTTCAGCCTCTTCGGAATCTTTCGCTTCTTCCTTGGATTCCGCGGGCTTATCAGCCTTGGCCTTGCCAGCCTTTGGAGCTTTCTCTTCCTTCCCGGCGGGCGCCTCGATTTCGACAACATAGTCGACCCATTCAAGAAAGGCGACCGGCGCAGCGTCGGACTGGCGCGGCCCGAGCTTGATGATCCGTGTGTAGCCGCCCTTGCGATCCTTGAAGGCGGGAGCAATTTCCGTGAAGAGCTTGGCCACGGCGTCGCGCTGGCCGATTTTGGCAACGGCTAGCCGGCGATCGTGCAGCGTGCCGCTCTTGCCGAGCGTCACGAGCTTTTCCGCCAGCGGACGAGCCGCCTTGGCCTTGGCCAGCGTGGTTTTGACGCGCTTGTGCTTGATCAAGCTCGCCACGAGATTGGCCAGCAAGGCGTCGCGATGCTGCGACGTGCGGCTGAGTTTGCGAGTGTTTTTCTGGTGACGCATGGCGGTTTATTCGGTTTTGCCGTCGGTGGCGGGCAGTTCGACCAGCCCCGGTTCCAGCTTCATACCGAGGCTGAGACCAAGGTTCTGAAGCTTGTCTTTGATTTCGTTAAGCGACTTCTTGCCAAAGTTGCGGTATTTGAGCATTTCGGCCTCGGTCTTCATGGCCAGTTGGCCCACCGTCGTGATATTGGCGTTGTTGAGGCAGTTGGCGGCTCGGACCGACAACTCGATCTCGTTGACGCTCATGTTGAGGAGCTTCTTGAGCTTGCTGTTCTCCTGACTGACCTGCGGCTGGCTCTCTTCAAACTCGATCGTCTCCTTGTCGAAGTCGACAAAGAGATCGAGGTGATGGCGCAGGATGGCGGAAGCCTGCAAAAGCGCCTCGTCGGGCGTGAGCCGTCCGTCCGTCCAGATTTCCAGGATAAGCTTGTCGTAATCGGTGCGCTGGCCCACCCGGGTGTTCTCGACCGAATATTTCACCTTGCGCACCGGCGAAAAAAGTGAGTCGATGGCGATGACACCGATGGACTGGTCGGGATGTTTGTTGAACTCCGCGCTGGCGTAGCCCCGGCCCACTTTGACCTCCAGTTCGGCCTCGAAGCGCTGCTTTTTATCGAGGGTGGCGATGACCTGCTCGGGATTGAGCACCTCGACGCCGACATCCAGCTTGATGTCGCCCGCCGTGACCGTGCCTTCCTTCACCACGTTGAGGAAAAGGACGCGCGGATCGCGCTTGGGAAGCTTGAAAAGGATTTTCTTGAGGTTGAGCACGATGTCGGTGACGTCCTCCACCACGTTGGGCAGCGTGCCGAACTCGTGCACCGCGCCCTCGAGCTTGATGCTCGAAATGGCGGCGCCTTCCAGCGAGGAAAGCAGCACGCGGCGCAGAGAGTTGCCGAGGGTGTGACCGTAGCCCGCTTCAAAGGGTTCGGCGACAAACTTGGCGTAGTTGCCTTTGGAGGCGGCTTCGTCTTTAGCCAGACGATTGGGCATTTCGAAACGACCGAGACGGATGGGCATTGAATTTCTCCTTGGCTGGGTTTCCCGGAGGCCGCGACATGCCATCGCCGCCCCGGACCAACAGCCGGATGGCGGTGTTTGTCTTCTGCCGCCCTCCGCCGCACCGCCGGCCGGAGAGGGTCGGGCGATCCCGCACAGCGGGACCGCGGAAATGGGTTACCGGGAATAAAGCTCGATCACCAGTTGTTCGTTGACGATCGGCGCGATCTCCTCGCGGGTGGGAATGCGCTTCACTTCACCCTTGAAATTGTCCTTGTCGAGCGTGAGCCAGTCGGGCACGGCGACAATCTGCGTGGCGTTGAGACCCCGCGTACCGAGCTGCCGCGAGACGGCGTTGTTGCGAACCTCGATCACGTCGCCGGCTTTCGTATTGTAGCTGGAAATGGTCACCTTCCGGCCGTTGACGTTGATATGGCCGTGATTGACCATTTGGCGGGCGGCGCGGCGGGAATTGGCCAGGCCGAGACGGAAAACGATATTGTCCAAGCGCGTTTCGAGAAGTTGCAGCAAAGTCTCGCCGGTGACGCCGCGTTTGCGCAGCGCCGTCTCGAAATAGCGGCGGAATTGACGCTCGAGGAGGCCGTACATCAGGCGGAGTTTCTGCTTCTCGCCCAGCGCGGTCGCGTATTCCGACTGCTTGCGGCGCCCCTTGTCGCCATGCATGCCCGGCGGATAATTGCGGCGCTCCAGCGCCTTGTGGGAGCCGAAAAGAGGCACGCCGTAGCGGCGGCTTTTTTTGGTGCGAGGTCCGGTGTAACGAGCCATGAGAGATAGAACGGTGGAGATTTAAACGCGGCGCTGTTTGCGGGGACGGCAACCGTTGTGCGGAACAGGGGTGACGTCGGTGATGGAAGTCACTTCCAGCCCGATGGCTTGAAGCGCACGGATCGCCGATTCGCGGCCCGTGCCGGGCCCCTTCACCCGGACCGAAACTTCCTTGAGGCCATGGCCCATCGCCTGGCGCGACGCGTCCTGCGCCACGACTTGAGCAACGTAGGCGGTCGATTTTTTCGAGCCCCGGAAACCGCACTTGCCGGCAGAAGACCAGCCGATCACATTGCCGTTCATGTCGGTGATGGAGACAATCGTATTGTTGAAAGTGGCCGAGATATGGGCGATGCCGATAAAAATATTCTTGCTCCCCTTGGCTTTGACAATCTTGGGCTTCTCAATCTCATTCGGATCGAGCGAAAGGCTGGTGGGGAGATTTTCCGCCGGCTTCTTCTCCGCGGGAGGGGGGGCGGCTGTCTTCTTTTCGCCGGAAGCAGCCTTCTTTTCTGCGGCGGGTTTCTTTTCAGTCGCCGGTTTCTTCGCGGCGGCGGGTGTCTTGGAAGTTTCGTCGGCCATGGAAATAAAGGATTGCGGGGATTAAACTTTGCCGGCCTTGGCGTCCTTGTTGCGCTGCACGCCCACCGTCTTGCGCGGGCCCTTGCGGGTGCGGGCGTTGGTGCTGGTGCGCTGGCCACGCACAGGAAGACCGCGTCGATGGCGCAACCCGCGATAACAATTGATCGCCTGAAGACGCTTGAGATTCTGCTGCAGCTCGCGCCGAAGATCGCCCTCAATGACGTACTTGTTCTCTTGGATAACCTGGATGATGCGATTGATCTGCTGGTCCGTCAAATTTTTGGCCCGCAGATCGGGGTTGATTTCGGCTTGCTCCAGCACCAGTTTGGCCCGGCTTGGGCCGATGCCATAAATGTATGGAAGCGCGGCTTCAATCCGCTTTTCACCGGGAATATCGATACCGAGAAGGCGAGGCATGAGGGGAACGTCTTGGGGCTTTAACCTTGGCGCTGTTTGAGGCGCGGGTTCTTCTTGTTAATGATGTATACGCGGCCCTTCCGCCGGACAACTTGGCAGTCCGCGGTGCGGCGTCTAACGGAAGCGCGTACTTTCATCGGTTTGATCTCTTTAATCGGGTTTTTGCGCCTCTGGCGGTCAGAGGCGAAAACTGCCTCCTGGCGATAAAGCACAAGGGAAAAAGACTATCAAAGGATGGCCCCATGGCAAGCATGTTATTAAAGATTTTTGCCATTACCCAACAATCCGCGCCCGGGAGAGATCGTAGGGGTGAAACTCGACCGTAACGCGCTCTCCGGGAGAGAATTTGACGAAATTGAGCCGGACTTCCCCCGAGGCCTTGGCGATGCAGCGGTGGCCGTTGGCCAGTTCGATCCGGTAGGCGCCCTGTTTCAGGACGTCGATTACCGTGCCTTTGACTTCGATGCTGTCTCGGGAAGACATGTCAGGATTTCCGGTTCGTCCTCCGTGATGAGAACAGTGTGCTCAAAATGAGCCGACGGTTTGCCGTCGGCGGTCACCACGGTCCAGCCGTCGGCCAGTTGCCGTACCTGCGCACGGCCCAGATTCACCATCGGTTCGATGGCCAGAGCCATGCCGGGGCGCAGCCTGGCCTTGACCTCGTGGCCGTAGTTGGGCACGTGGGGTTCCTCGTGCAGCGCCCGTCCGACGCCATGGCCGACGAACTCGCGCACCACGCTGTAACCGTTGGCGACGACGAATTTCTCAATGGCTTCGGAAATGTGGTGGACGCGGTTGCCGGGCCGCGCCTGCTCGATGCCAACGGCGAGCGCCTCCTGGGTTTTTTCCAGCAACCGGGCCGTCGCGGCGGGAATATCGCCGACCGCGATCGTCGTCGCGGTATCGCCGATCCAGCCGTTGAGGAGAATACCGATGTCGAGCTTCACAATATCCCCATACTGGATGCGGCGGGCGCCGCCGATACCATGGACAATTTCGTCATTGACCGAAATGCAGATGTGGCCCGGGAAACCGCGCAGACCCAAAAATGGACTGCGCCCACCCCGGCCATTGATGAGACGCGCGGCCAGCTTGTCGATTTCCCCGGTCGACACCCCCGGCACGACCGCGAGGGAAACTTCCTCCAGGATTTCCCGCGCCGCGCGGCAACTGACGCGCATGCTCTCGATTTCTTCGGCGGTCTTGATGGGAATGCTCACGGCTTGGCGAAGGATTCGGGAAAAGGTTTAAGGGAATCTATCCCGGCATATGGCTCTTTCCACCTTTAACTTTTATCCCCGCTGAGACAACGAAAGAATCATGGCGATGATGAACAAAACGGCCACGGCAATGAAGAGCCAGACGTAAGCCCCCGAGTTGACCGCCTGGCCCTGGCCAAGCGCCGAAACCGGGGTGGTCGACCGTCCCCGGATACGGCCCTTCTTCAGAAAGCCGTCGTAATGTCTCTGCAAGAGGTAAGTTTCCATTTGCCGCATGGTATCCAACATGACGCCAATCATGATCAGGAGGCTAGTCCCACCAAAGAACTGGCTGGTCAACACCGGAACATGAGCGGTCGCCACCGCCGCCATGGGCAAGATGGCCAGGATGGAAAGAAAAACCGCGCCAGCCAAGGTCAGCCGGGTCATGGTGTAATCGAGGAAGTCGGCCGTCGGCGGACCGGGCCGAACACCGGGAATGAAACCGCCATTGCGTTTGACGTCTTCCGCGATTTGGATCGGATTGAACATGAATGAGACCCAGAAATAGGAGAAGAAAAAGATCATGAAGATATAGAAGATGTAGTGGAGCGACCCGGAAGTCAGGGAGGCGGCCAGATTGCTCGCCCAAGGGGAGGAACCGAAAGGCAGAATCTGAACCATGAAGGCCGGCACGAGGAGAATCGACTGCGCAAAGATGATCGGCATCACACCCGAGTAATTCACTTTCAAAGGCAGGAAGGAGCTCTGGCCGCCGTAAATCTTGTTTCCGCGCACCTGTTTGGCGTACTGGATCGTTACCTTGCGTTGCGCCTGGGTGATGGCAATGGTTCCGGCGATAACCGCAAAGAGGAAAAACAGGAGCGGAACGACCACGACGGCAGGCAGGCCGGTTCCGCCACTGGGCGGATGAATCATCTGCCAGCCCTGCAACAGGGCGGCGGGCAGCCGCGAAACGATATTGATCGTGATGACCATGGAAATACCGTTGCCGATGCCTTTGTCGGTAATCTGCTCGCCCAGCCACATCAGCAATAGGGTGCCGGTTAGCAGACTGACCACCGTGGTAAACTCAAAAAGTGGCCCGGGATGGGGCACCAGCGCGCCGAACTGGGCGATGATCTTGCCGATGCCGGGAAGAAGTGCACCAT
>DATJMI010000028.1:0-15187 GCA_035508775.1 Methylacidiphilales bacterium | reverse complement strand
TTGAACCAATGAATTTCCGAGTCGGTGTAAAAGCGTTCCTGGCTAAGGACAGGATGGGCGCGCCGAAAGGCGATCATTTCCCGGGTGAAGCGATAAATCTCCTGATGCTGCTTCAGAAACCTCCAGTCATACCAACTGGTTTCATTGTCCTGACAGTAGGCGTTGTTATTGCCGTGTTGCGTGCGTCGGAACTCATCACCGCCCAAAAGCATGGGCACACCACGCGAGACCAGGATGGTCAGAAGGAAATTCTTGATCTGACGCTTCCGAATGGAGTCGATGCCCGCATTTTCCGTCGCGCCCTCGAAGCCGTAATTGCAGCTCAGATTGTCACCGGCTCCGTCGCGATTGCCTTCCCCATTGGCTTCGTTGTGCTTTTGTTGGTAGCTGACGAGATCGTTCAGGGTAAAGCCGTCGTGGGACGTGATGAAATTGATGCTGCATTCGGGGCCTTTCCCCGACTTGGCGTACAGGTCGGAACTTCCGCAGATGCGACTGGCGAACAAACCCACCATTCCGTCGTCCCCGCGCCAGAAGCGGCGGACATCGTCGCGATAGCGGCGGTTCCATTCGGCCCAGCGCCGGTCGGAAAAGCTTCCGACTTCGTAAGCGCCCGAGGCATCCCAGGCTTCGGCGATGAGTTTGGTTTCCCGGAGAACGGGGTCTTCGGCGATGCGTTCGAGCAGGGGAGAGTTGGACATCAGGTTGCCGTTCCCGTCGCGGCCAAGAACCGAAGCCAGGTCGAACCGAAATCCATCAACATGCATCTCCGTGACCCAATAGCCAAGGGCGCTCAGGATATGGTCGCGCACCACGGGATGGTTGGCATTGATGGTGTTGCCGGTTCCTGTGTAGTTCTTGTAATAGCGTTTGTCCTCCGCCAGGGCATAGGCAATGGAGTTATCAATTCCGCGAAACGAAAGGGTGGGGCCTCGTTCATCTCCTTCGGCGGTATGGTTGAAGACGATGTCCAAAATCACCTCGATGCCGGCCTCATGAAAGGCATGGACCATTTCCTGGAACTCGAGCTTCTGTTGCCCCAGGCCGCCCGCGCTGCTGTAGGAGGCCTTGGGGGCAAAGAAGACGACCGGATCATACCCCCAGTAATTTCCGAGCGGTTTCCCGGTTTGCGGATCGATGGACTTGGCCTGATGCTCATTAAACTCCTGCACCGGCATCAATTCCACGGCGGTGATGCCCAGTTCCTTGAAGTAGGGAATCTTCTCCATCAGTCCACGGTAGGTGCCGGGATGCGTCACCGCAGAGCTGGGGTGGACGGTCGAGCCACGAACATGCGTCTCGTAGATGATGGTTTTCCACCAGGGATGCCGCAGGGGACGGTCGTTCCGCCAGCTGAAATGTCCATCGGTGAAAATGCACTTGGGCATGGTTCCGGCGTCATCAAAGGTTGAGCACGCCAGATCCGGCTCCAGCGCGGACGGGTCATACCCACAGGCGGGGCCGAAATTCCAATTTGGCATTCGTGAGATGGCGGTCGCGCACGGATCAAGAAGCAGCTTGTTGAAATTAAAGCGCTGCCCCTCATGGGGAAGGTAGGGGCCGTCCATCCGGTAGGCGTAGAGTTGGCCGGGACGAATACCGTGAATCCAGACGTGCCACACATCGCCGGTGCGGTTTCGTACCGGATCAAGGTCGATGGATCGGAAGGGGGTCGCGTCGTCGGGATGGGCGAACAATTCCAGCCTGACCCGGGTGGCGTGGCGGCTGAAGATCGCAAAGTTCACCCCGTCACCCCATTCATGGGGGCCGAACGGAAAGGGATATCCCACGCGAATCTCGGCGTGCTCGCAAACTTTCGCCTCATAATCGGGCAGCGGACGCTCGGACAGGGGAATGTTTGAATCAGACACATCCGGCGGTTCCATGACTTGGGTTGAAGAGAGAGAGGACATTTTTTCAGCTTTCGCAGGGTTGAAATCTTGTGTTGATGTTGAAGATCATTGAGCTGGTGGCGGTAGTGGCGGTGTGAGGGGCTTTTCCTTCTTGGCCTGCTCCTGCAGTCCCATCGTCAGCGCAGTCATTCCGGCCAGGCCGCCAAGTTGCATGCTTTCCACGGCGGAACTGGGCACGATGACGATGGTCGAGTTTTGCTTGAGTCCCTCGTAGAGCATGTTCATGGCCCTGAGGTGAAGCGCCGTCGGGTTGTTGGTATAGGTCCTGGCGGCTTCTCCGAATTTTTCGGCCACCTGCCGCTCCGAATCGCCCAAAATCACGCGAGCTTGGCGCTCCCGCTCCGCCTGGGCCTGCATCGACATCGCATCTTCCAGTGCCGGGGGAATAAGCACATCCTTCACCTCGACGGAAATGACCTTGATGCCCCACGGTTCGGTGCGTTCGTCGATGATCCTTTGCAGTTCACCGCTGATTTTTTCCCGGCCTTCCAGCATATCGGAGAGCATGGTCTTGCCGATGACGTCGCGCAGGGCCGTCTGCGAGGCCCAGCCGATGGCGCTTTGGTAATCGGCCACATCGAGCGCGGCTTTCTTGGCGTCGACGACCTGCCAAAAGAGAACGGCGTCGACGTCGACTGGCACGGTGTCCTTGGTCAGGGTCTTTTCCGCTTTGAAGGAAGTCGGGATCACCCGCGTATCGATCCAGTAGGGAATCATGTCGATGATCGGAATTATGAAGAAGAGCCCAGGCCCGTTTAGTTGGTGGAAGCGTCCGAGCCGTAAAATCACGGCCCGGTCCCACTGATCCGCCACTTTGATCGCGGACGAAGCGAAGATGGCGACGGCAAAGGTCACGACTCCGATGCCGGTGCCGAGCACGTCCGAAACGGCTGAGATAACAAAAGCAAAAAGTCCGCCGACGCCGAGGATGATAAAAAAGACCAAGGTTGCGAATGGGTTAGGTTTTCTCATGGGATTTGCCTTTCAGAGTTGGGTGAATTATCGCTGCCATAAAATTTGCGTGACCTCCAAGGGGGCCTTTACACCTTCAAAGTGGGGGATGATGCGCGCCGTGTAGTCGGAAGCCGGACGAGTTGCCGGTACCGTCCCGATATAAATATAGCCATGCGTTGTTCCCGTGAGTGACCGGGTGCGCGTCAACTCCTGCCTTATGGGAGAACCGCTGCCGATCTCGTCGGCATAAAGGTCGACCTGGATGGCATCCGGGTTGAGATCGTCGAGATAAACCTGGACTTCAAAGAGATGCTGCCCGTCCCTGGTTTCGACTTTGACGTCGCCAAAACGCAAGGCGTCCCATTTCTGTTCGAGATCGTGTTTCCAATGGATCAACTGGTGACCAACCGCGCCTTGATCGGCGGCACGCTTGCGGTAGGCAGACGCTGCCGGCAAATAATAATGCTCCGTATAGTCGCGCACCGTCCGGTCGGCGGAAAAGAGCGGGGTCAGCCGCGCCATGCTTTCCCGCATGCGTTTCACCCAGGCGGTAGGGATCCCGTTTTCATCGCGGCTGTAAAATTCCGGCACGATTTCCTGCTCGAGAAGATGGTAAAGAGCCTCCGCTTCAGCGGCGTCCCAGGCCGGATCGTCGCCATGTTCCCGGCCATCACCCAGCGCCCAACCGACTTCGGGGGCGTACGCTTCCGCCCACCAGCCGTCCAACTCGGACAGATTGATGCCTCCATTAACGAGGACCTTCATGCCGCTGGTTCCGCTCGCCTCCCAGGGCCGGCGTGGGGTGTTGATCCAAACGTCCACTCCCCGCACGAGATGTTCGGTCAAAAGCATGTCGTAGTCGCTCAGAAAGGCGACGTGTGGGCGTACCTCGGGGCGGCGGACAAAGTCTATCCATTGCCGAATCAGGTCCCGACCGTGCTGATCACTCGGGTGAGCTTTGCCCGAAAGAAGGAGTTGTACCGGGCGCTGGGGATTGGACAACAGGCGAAGCAACCGCTCAGGATCGTGCAGCAGAAGGTTGGGTCTTTTATATGACGCAAAGCGACGGGCAAATCCGAGGGTCAGGACATCGGGATCAAACCGGTGTCTGGCGCTTTCGACGATTTCGTGGGATAGACCCGAGGCCGCCAATTGTCGGGGCAATCGTTCGCGGACATAGTGTATGAGAGAACGGCGGGCGCAGGTGCGCAATTCCCAAAGCCTGGCGTCGGGGATGCGGCTCAGGTCATCCTCCAGTGTTTTCTCCGGCCCCAACCAGCGGTCCTTGCCGCAGGCTTCCGTCCAAAGCTCATCGGCCGCCGTTGACTCCCAACTTGGAATGTGCACCCCGTTGGTCACATGGCCCACCGGCACTTCCTTGTGGGGCCAGCGCGGAAAAAGAGGCTCGAAGATGTGCCGGCTGACTTTCCCATGCAGGCGGCTGACGCCATTGACCGCTCCGCTTCCACGAATCGCCAGATAAGCCATATTGAAATTCTCGGCGGAGTCACGGGAATTTTGACGGCCCAGGGTCAGCAACTCGCACACCGAGATGCCAAGCCGGTTCTCCGCATAATGGGTCAGGTATTGTTCGATCAGTGCCGGAGAAAAATGGTCGAAGCCGGCCGCGACCGCCGTATGGGTGGTGAAAAGGTTGCCCGCCCGCGTGACGGCAAGAGCGGCTTCAAAAGGCAGACCGGTTTCTTCCATGAATTCCCGGGCGCGCTCCAGCACGGCAAAAGCCGCATGGCCCTCGTTCAAGTGACAGACTTCAGGACGAAGGCCGAGTGCGCGAATCAAGCGCCAACCGCCTATTCCAAGTGCGAGTTCCTGGGCAAGACGCAGTTCATGCCCGCCGCCGTACAATTCGCTAGTGATTCCCCGATGGGTGGGCGGATTGGCCATGTCATTGCTGTCCAGAAGATAAAGCTTCACCCGTCCAACCTGAACCTGCCACGCCCGCAACCAGATCGAGTAACCGGGCAGTGCGACTTCCAGCCGCAACCACTCACCGTTTGCGCCCCGTGCGGGTGTGATCGGTAATTGCCCGGGATCGTTGTAGGGGAAAAGCGCTTGTTGCGAGCCGCTCCGGTCAATGACCTGGCGGAAGTATCCCTGCTGGTAGAGCAATCCTATGCCAACGACCGGCACGCCGAGATCACTCGCGGCCTTGAGCTGATCGCCGGCCACATTGCCCAACCCACCGGCGTAGATCGGCAGCGCCTCGCTCAACATGAACTCCATGCTGAAATAGGCAACGCAGTTCAGTTCGGCTTGAAAGTGATGATGCTGGAACCAGGAGGGAGCCTCCGTCAGATGCCGCCGCTCCTGCACAAGCTCATCAACGTGTTTGCGGAAGCCGGGATCGGTCCACAAGCCCTCGATCTTATCTCTGGAAACGGTCTGGAGCACGGCCCACGAATTTTGCGTCAGGCTCCACAAGGCCGGATCAAGCTTCCGCCAGATCGCATCGGCGCGGTGATTGGATGACCAGCGCAGGTCCATGGCCAACTCCGCCAGGACATCGTATCCCTCGATCTTGGTGGTGCTGGTATCGGAAGACATGGGGTGAAGATCTATTTTCGGGTTGTTTATTTCGACTTAAGGCGATTCGAGTGCCTCTATATGCAGGTGAGATATTTTCTCTTCTTCCGTACGGTGTAATCCCGATTTCGGCAGGAGTTGGAGAATCAGAAGAACGGCTTTTTCAGCCGACACCCGGTCGGTATTGATCGTGAGGTCGTAAAGGGTTGCGTCATCGGGTTTGACGTGAAAGTAGTTGGAAACGAAATGAGAGCGGTCGTAATCGGACTTTCGTACCAGGGCTTCGGCGTCGGCCTTTGACAATTTTTCAGATTCCATGACCCGTTGTACGCGGCGCTCCAGCGAACCGATGACTCGAACATGGTAGGCCTGCGGAAGGTGGGCTGTTACCAGGTTGGCGGCCCTTCCCACGAAGATGACCCGCCCAATCTCAGCCAAATGCATCATGGTCTGGGCCATCTTTTCCACCACCGTCCAACGGGAGGGTTGGAGTCCAAGCATCTCCTCGACGCGGTCTTGAATGGACGCCGTTTGTCCCTCGGTAAAAAAACGACTGAGGCGCTCGGACAAATGATGGTCGTCCATGACCCGCTGCGCGAGGCTTCGGTCGACGACAACCCAGGGCTCTTTGCCGTTACTCTGTTGCGTAAGAAAGTCAGCGGTCTTGTGGGCTATGATGGTTCCCAAGCCGCCCCGTTGGCGTGAAATGGTTATGATCGGCTTGGGGGCATCTACGGCAGGAGTCTCTTCCATGCTGTATTCCATTGCCCTGAGATAAGCCATGAGGTGACGAAGATCGGTTTTCATTGAAACGGCATCCTTTCAGGTTGCTTGCATATATTTCGAGGTCTTGATGAAAGATACCCTCGTCTCGACCAGGCAAACTTGTCCTGCCTTGGCCAATATCGGCCCTTATTTGTGACAAGGGCATCCGCCGGAAACGGCAAGAGAGCGTTTTAAGACGCCACTAAAACAGCCGCACCCTGCAGTCTGCCGGTACGCAAGCGGGTCAGGGCTTCGTTTGCTTCTGAAAGTGGAAAGGTTTGGATGGTCGTCTGGATCGGGAAGCGTGAGGCCAGCGTCATGAATTCTTCGCCGTCCCGCCGGGTCAAGTTGGCCACGGAGCAAACCGTTCGTTCCTGCCATAAGATATCGTAAGGAAACGCGGGAATGTCGCTCATGTGGATGCCGCCGCAGACAACCGTACCGCCCGGTGCGATTGCTTTGAGTGCCTGGGGTACCAGTTCCCCGCTGGGTGCGAAAATGATGGCGGCATCAAGCTGCTCCGGCGGCAAAGTACTGGAATCACCGGCCCAACCGGCACCCAGAGATAGGGCAAATTTTTGAGCCTCATTGTCTCCAGGTCGCGTAAAACCGAAAACCTTTCGCCCCTGATGCCGCGCAATCTGGCAGACAATGTGCGCAGCCGCTCCAAAACCATAAATGCCCAGCCGCTCCGCATCGCCCGCCTTGACCAGGGATCGGTAGCCGATGAGCCCCGCGCAGAGGAGTGGAGCGGCGTGGGCATCCGAATAGCTGTCGGGAATGGGAAAACAGAAGCGCTCGTCCGCCGCCATATACTCGGCGTAACCGCCATCAAGCGTATAGCCGGTGAACTTGGCCTTTTCACAAAGATTTTCCCGGCCCGACCGGCAGTAACGGCATTGGCCGCAGGTCCAACCCAGCCAGGGAATCCCCACGCGGGTGCCTGGTTTGAAGCGCTCCGTCCCCGGGCCTGTTTCCACCACCCGCCCCACCACTTCGTGGCCCGGCACCAGCGGTAGCTTGGGCCGGGTCAGTTCGCCATCGACGACGTGGAGATCGGTCCGGCAGACGGCGCAGGCGCAAACTCGTACGAGGATCTGACCATTGCCAAGTTTGGGAAGCGGCAGGCATGTCTTGCGTAATGGCGCATGGGCTGACTCCAGAACCATCGCCTGCATCTGGGATTCGCTCTCTGGGATCGCATTCATGGCACGGAAGGAAGAAGTTCCGCTTCGGCATCATGGCCTTTTCGGACTTCAATCGGTATGCGGCTCAGCTTATCGAAGATTTTTCCACGACGACGCAGGGGCCACCAATCATAGAAGTAAATTTCCATGGGCCGCCACATCGCGACCCAGCCCGCAATCGTCAGACCCTGCTGGATAAATTCGGGAAGAATGCCCGTCGACTTGGGCAGAAAAACTTCTGTGATCAAAAGACAAAGCCCCAGGAAGGAAAGCCCGACCATGAGACTGGTTCGGCCTTGCCGCATCAGACGCCGGAACTCCAACTGGTTCAGCCGCATGCGGTAAGCGAAATAGTGATGGATGGCCTCTTCCACGAGATGTTTGCCGTGATGCCCGTCGGGGAGTTTTTTCAGGTAGACGATGAGATCAAGCGGTTCATCGAGGGGAAACTCCTGCGCCCAGCTCACAATGAAATCCTCGGCGCTTCGGTCGAGGTCCTTTTCCGGAAAGGGCGACGGGTCGATGGTATTGAAAAGCTGGTTGATGTCCCGCAGGTTCAGTTGAATTTGATTGGCCACAAAGCAACGTAGTCCCTTTCTCCTATCTGCAAACCGAGTGTCACTTTAGTACTGAAGGCGAAAATACCGGTACTTTCCGGTGGGAGACTGTTTGATCTGCCGCTCGCCACGGTCTTCACAGATGTCGCGGGACTGGGCGAAATTAGGGTCGTGAGTCCGTGGCCGATGGGCCAACTCATTACGATTGGCTCCTCGTTTGTGGAATATCCGAGTGGATGTGGTTTTCATAATTACTCCTCGGTTCTCAGTTTTGTTGGGAAGACTTGCCCCTCTGAGGCCCTGGCAGAGGGCTTTCACCTCCTTTACGATGCCCTCTGTCGGTGCCTCAGCCCTTTCGACCGGCTTTACGCTACCTTGACTTCGATGGTTTTCGGTTTGGCCTTTTCGTTTTTGGGCAGGTGCACTTTCAGCACGCCATCCTTGAACTCGGCGTTCACCTGGGTGCCATCAGCGTCATCCGGCAGCGTGAAGCTGCGCAGGAAGTTGCCGTAGGACCGCTCGATGCGGTGGTATTTTTTGTTTTTCTCCTCCTTCTCGAACTTGCGTTCGCCGGTGATCGTCAGGACCCCCTTTTCCACCGTGACCTTGACGTCATCCTTCTTCACTTCCGGGAGGTCAGCCTTGACCACCCATTCCTTGTCATCTTCGACGATGTCCACGGATGGTGCCCACTCGGCTGTGGTCATGAATTCCTCGCCGCCCGTTGTTGGGGCCGTAACGGGAGTGAAACCCAAGGCCTTGATCAGACGGTTTTGGAATTCCTCGGCCTCTCTCAGTGGATTCCAACGTGTCAGTGTCGTACTCATAACTAATTCCTTTCAGCGGATTCTGATGAAGAAAGTGGAGTGGTTCCGCCGTTTGGCCATCCCACCTCCGGTGCAGGCATGTCCGTGAGTAACTGGGCTGCCTGATCCTATCAAAGCCTACTATTAGACGAAGAGCGCTGCTTTACCTGGCTTGCCCGACACTGATCCTATTTTGCCGCCTCCGGAAGATTTTATGGAGTGAGTAGTTGGGTGGCTCTTATATCGTTCGGATTCGTGTCAATGTAGACATCCATCTGCTGTCCCGCAAAAATAGGCAAGTCATTGCGCTGGATGCTATAAATGACTTGCAGCACCCGGGTGTCGACCCGCTCGGTGGGAACACCGGTAAGCGAAGCCTTCGGAATGACGTAGGGCTCGAATCGAACGAACTTTAACGGCGAGCCGATGTTCTTGTTGCCCATGAGATAGCCCACAGCGGGAGCATTCGGCCGTACGCGCCAGGCGTCGTTTTCATCCACATCCGTTCGCACATTGAGAGGTGTCACAGCGCCAAAGAGAATGAGCGGCTGGTCCAATACACCCGTCGGGGCATATTCGCCAAGATGGACTTTGAGCTGCAAGACCTGGCCATCAACGGGCGCGCGGACCGTCAGCCGATCCAAGTCTGTTTGGGTGGCGTTGACCTGAGCCTGCGCCTGCGCGAGCTGAGCTTCAGCGATCTGCACGGTGTAGCGGCGCTGGTCGACTTCCTCGACACTGACAGCTCCCGTAGCAGGAACGGTAGAAGCGCGTTCAAAATCGTGCTGAGCCGTGGCCAGCTGCGCCTGGGCGACTTGAACGGCGGCCTGCTGGACGGCCAGAGTCGCCCGGGTCGCGCGATCATCAATGGTAAAGAGAGGGTCTCCCGCTTTGACTCTGCTGCCGATCTGGACATAGATCTTCGACACAATGCCGGCAATTTGCGTTCCGATGGCGATGTTTTCCGAGTTGGCTTCGACGAGACCCGCTCCGGCGACGAAGTTCGGAAAAGGCGCTTGCGCCGGCTGGGCCACGGGAGGCGCGGGCGGCGTGACTTCGGCGCTTTTCATGGCCGCAAAGACTCCAATGCCCACACCGATCACGGCCAATAGAGGTAATAAGTATTTTCTGATCATAATGAACTCTCTTTCGTTGATTCCAAATCCTGGGGCGAGTCGACTACTCGCGTGATCCGGCCGTCCTCCATCGTGGCAATCCGGTCGGCAAACTCGAAAACGCGGGCGTCATGCGTCACAACCACCAGGGCGCGATTGGTGGCGAGGGCAAGTTTCCGCAGCAGTTCCATGACCTTGTGCCCCGTTTCACCGTCAAGGGCGCTCGTGGGCTCATCACAAACGATCAGGTGCGGGTTATGCGCCAGAGAACGAGCAATGGCGACCCGCTGTTGCTGTCCGCCGGACAAGTCCATCGGCAGGGAGCGCATGATGCGCTCATCCAGTCCGACCTGCGCCAATATTTTGCAGCCCTGCTCGACGGCCATGCGCGGCTTCATGCCATTGATGATCAGCGGCGTGGCGACATTTTCCGCAGCGGTAAGTGCGGGGATGAGATTAAAGGCCTGAAAGCAAAAACCGATATTGATGCCGCGAAAGCGGGTCGTTTCGTCCGGCGTCATTTTTTTGTAATCGTGATCGAAGACCGAGCATTCGCCGCCATCCCGATCAAGCACGCCGGCAATGATTGAAATCAGCGTGGTCTTCCCGCAACCCGACGGCCCCACCAGCATGAACAATTCTCCGGGATAGATTTCCAGGTCCACCCCGCGCAACGCGTAGACGGCATTGCTTCCTTTTCCATAGGTCTTCGTCACGCCCTTGCAACCCACGGCAACCTTCGGCTTCTTGGCGGGTTCTGCGATGGTGGCGATCATGGTCAACTCCTAGCTTCGGAATACCACCCCGGGTTCCAGTTTCATGACCTTGCGGATGCTCAGGGCGGCTGAGCCCAGGCAGATGAACAAAACGGCAATGGCGCTGATAACCAAGAGTTGCCACGGCAATCGAAACGCCAGCTGGGTGTTGCTACTCAACAGCAAACCCCACACCGAAGCGATGCCCACGCCGAGCCCGTAACCGATTCCGCCCACCAGCAACGCTTGCAGGAGAATCATGCGGAGGAGGGTGCGGTTTCCGGCTCCCATGGCCTTCAAGGTTCCGAAGTAGCGAAGGTTATCGAGGGTGAAGTTATAGAAGGTCTGACCTGAGATTGTGATGCCGACAATGAAGCCGAGGGCGACGGCCGTCAGGAAGTTGACCGGCATGCCCGTGTACTTCAGGTAGTACATAAAAGTCAGCCACTTGAAGTCGTCGCTGGTGTAGGCTTTCAGGCCGGTCGTGCGGTCGATGCGCTCGCATAGCGCCCGCAAATCGACGCCTGGCTTGGCTTTCGCAATAACAAAAGAAAGTTGTTCGCGTTGCGAGGGAGCATAGAGCGTGGCGCGGGAATAGGTGGTGTAAACGACGGGATTGGCCTGAAAGGTTTGCGTGACGCGACAGATGCCCACCACGACGACGCGATTATCGTTCAGCTCCATTTGATCACCGACCTTGAGGGGCACGCTGGTGCCGTCCGGCATGATGCGCGCCAGCTTGCCATTGGCTCCAGCCTCGTCGACGATGACACTATTGGCTTGCCGAAGGTTGGACAATTTGCCCTGCACCATGTAGGGCGGTCCACCAATCAGGGTTTCGTCATCGAGACCGATGAAGATGCACGTTTGAAAGGTACCATTGGCCATGCGCGCCGGAAGTGAACCCTTGTACAATCGCACCGCCCACAAAATGCCTTCCGTGCCGCGTATGCGCAGGTACTCGGTATCTCTTATCGGTTTGATGTCATCGACGTATTGCACCTTCGGATCGACGATCCAGAGGTCCGGGAGACTGACGTCGGTAATGAAGCTGTAGGTGCGGGTCATGATGCCCGCAAAAATCGCCGCCTGCTGGGTGATGAGCAGCGAGGCAAAGGTGAGCCCGATGATGATGCCGATGTATTTGGCCCGATCTCCCAGCAACATTTTCAACGCAATGAAGTTCATGGCTTGGTCCATTGTGCCTGTACGGAAAGCCTCGATTGGGCGTCTTGCATTCTTTTATGACCGGCGTAGATCATGGGCGTGATGCTCCTTTACTGAGCGGGTCATGATTGCCAGGTGCAACTCCCTCGCTCTGGCCGGTGGTTTGAAGGAATCTCCGCTCCAATAGGGAGCGATTACGCAATGAGTGTACAGGCCCGCTGTGTGCCTTGTTTCAATACGGTGCTCCACATAGGCTACCCCAAAGCCTGCACCCAAGATCAAGGCATAGAACAGAACGAAAAGTCCAAGCGGCATTACCCATAAGCCCTTTATGATCAGGATGATCGCGAGCATTGGCATCAGCACATCGATACCGATTTGTGACCAGCTTATTTTCGACGGATCTACTCTTGGAAGCGGTAACATCTTCACGCAAACAACCTAAGGGCGCGATCCGAACGCGACCTCACCATTATTGGTGAAAACCCATCCTTTTTGGCTCTCCTAGCTCAGATCAAAGGAGGAGAGGTTTCCGCCAAGGGCGAGGGAGCCGGGAGCCAAGTTGAGATGGAAATTGAGTCGTGAAAAGGCCTCTATCAACTGAGGATATAATTGATGAGATCGTTACCGACATCTCGGTTTTCTTTATCGTCCTGTTCGCGACGTTGGCCATGTTGGACTATTTTTCGCTTACGCTTTTGTTTAGCGGATTGGGCGTATTACTGGTCGCTGGAATCATCACGGCCTGTCTTGTGCGTATTGGATCGCAAAGCCAATCAGAGCAGCGAAAAGGGAAGGATCCGTCCGAGTCCGATTTTGGGCAGGTTCTCAACGAAGTGAAAAAAACGCCGCCGACAGACGGGCGAAAAGATTCGGTCGATGATCTCCTAAAGCAGCCAAGATATTCATCGAGCGACAAGCCCAAAGCGCAATCGCCGGACGAACTACAGCACAGTAAGAACTGAAGGTTACTACTGGGTTTAGAGCGACGAAGGGCGAATTAGATTGCGGTCGAGCTATTTGAACAGTAAGGCCACCATGAAACCCTTTCCTCTTTCCAAGGTCTACGGGTTACTCGAGCCGGGGCCGGTTGTCCTGCTCACAACCGCCCGGCGCGGACGCCCCAACATCATGGCTATGTCATGGCACACCATGATTGAGTTTGAGCCGCCGCTTGTCGCTTGCGTCGTCAGTAATCGCGACTATTCCTTCAGCCTGTTGAAGGCCACCATGGAATGTGTCATCGCCATTCCCACGGTGGAAATAGCCGAAAAAGTCGTGGGTTGCGGCAACACATCGGGAGCCAAGATCGATAAGTTCAAGAGGTTTGGCCTCACGCCCAGTCCTGCTGTTCTGGTTGGACCGCCTCTTATCGAAGAATGTTTCGCCAATCTCGAGTGCAGGGTCGTGGACACATCGATGGTCGCGAAGTATTGCCTGTTTGTCCTTGAAGTCGTGAAAGCGTGGGTGGATCCAGCCGTGAAAAAGCCACGGACGATTCATCATCTCGGCAGGGGACACTTCATGGTTGCTGGCGAATGGATCAAGCTGAAGTCGAAGATGAAATAACTCCGGGCGAGAATGGATGCCGGCGGATCGAGTTAACGATCAGCTTCAGCCAAAAGGGCGTGCAAATCCAAGGCCCGCGTGAACATGGCCAACCTGCCATCGGAAGTGCGGGGCCATTCGGATTCGGGGCGATCCCGGTAAAGCTCCACGCCATTGCCGTCCGGGTCGCGAAGATAAAGCGCCTCACTCACACCGTGATCGGAGGCACCGTCCAATGGAATTTTGGCTTGGATCAGGCGCTTGAAGGCATCCGCCAGCGACCGGCGATCCGGATAAAGAACGGCCAGGTGATAGAGCCCGGTGGTGCCTGGCGCGGGCGGTGCACCGCCGAGACTTTCCCATGTGTTGAGGCCGATGTGATGGTGGTAGCCCCCGGCGCTGATGAACGCAGCCGAGTTGCCCATGCGCTGCTGGATCTCAAATCCCAAGACGCCGTGGTAAAAGGCCAAAGAGCGTTCCAAATCTGCCACTTTGAGATGGACATGCCCAATGCGGACGCCGGGGTTAATCGAGGGAGCAGTCATGGGCGAAGGTCATTTGTGGCATCAGGGATGTCGTTTGGACATAATCTCTATGCTTTTTCTCAGCATTTTTTCCCGCTTTTTTTCGTTCGAATCTTCCAAATCGGTTCTTGCTTTAAATTCGTTGTATATCTCGGTCGCGATCATCCAGACAAATCCCCCGACGAAGATCAGTCCGGCGATGATGGCAAGCGTTACTGCAAGAATATCTGACAGTGTCATAATAACTCCGATTTTGGCTTTGGCAGAGAGGCTTCAACTTAACGCATTTATTTGCGGGGCGAGACCCTTTTAAGATCGAGCTAAGCTAAGACGGAGTCATCCTTCCCGTTGGCAAACATTCGCCGCTTTTTGTTGTCTCGCATTTAACCCCACTTGGTGACAACGCTGGGGTGGTTAGATGTAAAACGCGAGTCGTGGATGTGTTTGAGCAGCCCAAGGATAAGTGTGGTAGGCTTCTTTCATCCATCAGCGCGAGCTTCAACGTTTTTCATGACAAAAGTCGGTCATAAGACGAGGCCATTCTACAAAATCGTCGGACACTTGCGTTCGCCAACCCGGTGGGTCAAAAGGCATTTATCAACGACAAACTCGATTCCCTGCTCGATCAGCTCAAAAAACTGGAGAGCGAACTGCTCATTGAAGTCCAAAAAAAGGGGGTGGAATTCGGCTACGAGATCAAGGCCAGGAAGGTCCATTTCAAGGAAGCCATTGTCACGCGACATAAAAAGCTGGTTCAGAGCATCGCCCGCTATCTTTACGGGGCAAATCCCTTATGCATTGTCACCGCTCCGGTGATTTGGTTTTGCGTGGTCCCGGCGGTGTTTATGGACGTGGTTGTCAGTTTTTACCAGTTTGTCTGCTTTCCGATTTACGGCATACCGAAAGTACGGCGCGCAGACTACATTGTCATGGATCGGGGCCGGCTTCGGTACCTCAACTCAATCGAAAGGTGGAACTGCATCTATTGCGAATACTTCAACGGGTTGATCGCCTATGTGCAGGAAATTGCCGGGCGCACCGAGCAAAATTGGTGTCCGATCAAGCATGCCATGCGCATGAAGACGATGCACAGCCGTTATCAGTATTTTTTGGACTACGGCGACGCAGAGCAATATCGGAAACGGCTAAGCGAGGTGAGACAAGCTTTCGAGGATCTGAAAAAGAATAGCTAGCCTAGGTACGGCGACCGCTTGAGCCGGACAAGCTGGGTATCGATGGCCAGTTGCAGTATTTTAGGAGCGCGGTGCTTCCCGCAAGCGCGGTAGGTTGCGGCGATCAAATCCCCCAAAGTCAGGGGTTTGATTTCGATTCCGTCGGATACGATTTTTGTT
>DATJMI010000027.1:0-5830 GCA_035508775.1 Methylacidiphilales bacterium | reverse complement strand
TCATTCACCATCGAGGTACCCACGGTCTGCACGAATTCATGATCGTCGGAGTAGGTGTAAACCACCGCGCCGCCGGCGCTCACGATCCTGAAGTCCCATCTCTGGGCGGTTGGGAATGACAGGGTATAGGTTTTTTTTCCGTGATTATGAACTGAAAACGTCACCTTGATGCTCGGATTCGGCCCGATCGCTTTGAGAGTCGTGAGAGACAGAGGATTGGGAGACACAACCAGTTTTGAATCGAACGATTTCGAATCGACTTCGTTTGCCCGTTGGATTCGCTTCGGGTCGCCATTAAAAATGCTGAAATGATTGCCTCCCGAGTCCCAGAAACTCGGCGGCTGGTTATTTTTACTGGGGTTAATATCACCCTCATTGAGTGCCGGGGCCGCGTCAAACGCCGCCGCCAGGAGCAAGCCTGTCATCGCGAAAAAAATCCGTCGCATAACCTGCCATCCTAATAAAGTTCTCCCGCTTATTCAAACTTTTTGCCTTTCGTTCAGGGACTTGCGACACTCGGCCTCATGCTTCGGATTTGCGTTTTCATTCCGCTGGTTTTTTTGGCGCCGATCCTTGCCCTGGCCGGGCATTCTCCGCCAAAAATCTTTTTTGCCGTCTACGTTCAAACTACCGGCCAAGGCTTGCCTCCTTCGGAAGCCCGCCCGATCCAGGTCCCCCCCGACGGACAGACTATTCTCATTCGCGCCCTCCCCGAAATCACCGAACACGACCTCATCGACGTCCAGGAGGATTCCTCCGGTTCGGTCCACTTTCGGTTCGATCACCAGGGCCAGGTCGATCTCAGCGCCGTCACCGCCGAAAACCAGGGGCGGATTCTGGTTGTCACTCTCAATGGCTTCGTCTACTTTGCGCCGCTCATCGACGAGCAAATAACGGATGGAGAACTTGTCGTGCCCCACCATCTCGATCCCCGGATCATCCAACTTTTACAGGGTGTCGCGCAGGCGAACGTCAAGGCGATGAAACGGCAGTGACCGGTTCGCGTGACTCTCCTATTCCTATTCCGGCCTCTCTCGCGTTGCCTTTTTTAAAAACTGCGCCATGCTCATCGGTTTATGCAGTCCATTCTGGTATTTCTCATCCGCGCCTATCGGGTCGTCTTTGCGCCGGTCCGAATCATGTTCGGCCTCCAGGACTGCTGCCGTTATGTCCCCTCCTGTTCCGTCTACACCGAGCAGGCCATCTGTACTCATGGCGTCTGCCGTGGTCTTGGGCTCGGGTTGGGGCGCATTCTCCGCTGCCATCCTTGGGGCGGGGCGGGGTTCGATCCGGTTCCTCCCGCCGGTGGTTTGAGTAAAACCAAATAAGTTTTCGGCACTGCGTTTATGGATCGTATCAGCATCATCGGCCTCGTTCTTTGCCTGGTGCTCTATTTTGCCTTCCAGGCTTACGTGAACAAAACTTACCCGGAACCAAAGCCCCATTCGGCTGCATCGGCTCCCTCCGCCGTTGCCACTTCGGCGCCAAACGGCACTCCTTCCACCACCGCGCCCAACAGCGCCCGGGTGCCCGTGCCGACCCCCGCCATTCCGGAGCAAATTTCTTATCTCGAAAATAACGCGATCAAAGTCAGGCTCACCTCGCACGGGGCAGCCATTGAGGAGATCGAACTTAAGCAACACAAATCCGGCCTCAACGGCAATATCATCCTGAACCAACAGGCCCACTCGAATGTTCTCGCTCTGGCCGGCTGGAACGGCGCCGGTGACGCCTCTTTTCAGGTCACCGAAAAGCCGCCCGGCAGTGTCATCTATTCAACCGATCTCCCCAACGGCCTCAAATGGCAACGCGCCTATGTCCTGGGTGCCGATTACGCCTTCAGCGTGGCGGACAACTTCACCAACCCAGCCACCGCCGATGTCACCCTCCCGACCTATTCGCTCAGTGTTGGACGAGCCGAGCCGCTTCACGATACCCGAAGCTCCTATTCCAACATGCAATTTCTTGGAGCCGGTTTTTTCGGACATGAATTCCATCTGGTCAACGTCGGGTATTTCAATCCCGGTTTCATCCCACTCATCGGCATCATGACTCATGAAGGCAAGGATCTGGTTTCCAGCACAGCCTTCGAGGCCCCGCCGCTGCGTTGGCTTGGAGTTGAAAATCAGTTTTTCACCATCTTGCTCACGCCGCCTTCCGACCACCCGATCGATTACGCCAATATCCAATGTTTCAACCAACGCGACGGCAACGGCTCCGTGCCCACATCGGCCGATCCCGATATCGAGGCCGCCGCCTGGTTCCCGGCTCTGACCGTCCCCGCGGGACATTCTGTTTCCATAGGTTACACCATTTACGCCGGCCCCAAAGAATACTACCGGCTCAAAAACCTCGGCGCCCAGCAGGGTGAAATCATGAATTATGGCTGGTGCGAACCGGTGATTCTTCTGATGTTATTTGGCATCCAGTTCTGGCATGGCCTGGTCGGCAGTTACGGTCTCTCCATCATGCTGCTCACCCTGACGGTGAAGCTTATCACCTGGCCGTTGGTGAGCGTTTCCAACCACACCGGGAAACGGATGCAGGCACTCGCGCCAAAAATCAAAGAAGTCCAGGCCAAATACAAAGATCAGCCCGAAAAGATTTCCGCTGAGACTTGGACGCTTTATCGCGATTACGGCGTCAACCCGCTCGGCGGCTGCCTGCCCGCCCTGGTCCAGGCGCCGATTTTCATCAGCCTCTACTACATGCTCCAAAGTCTTACTGAATTGCGCGGCCAATCGTTCCTTTGGATTCACGACCTCACCCAGCCCGATACCGTTGCCACCATTGCCTTCGCCGGCACCCACTTTACTCTCAATCTGCTTCCGATCCTGGTCACAGCGCTTTCCATGGTTATGATGCGGATGACGCCTCAGATTGGTGATCCGGCCCAGGCCAAAATCGCTCAATATATGCCACTGATGTTCCTCTTTATCTTCTATAATTTCGCGGCTGCGCTTTCGCTCTACTATGTCATTAATAATTGTGTCGCGATCGTCCAAATTTACCGTAATCTCAAGAAACCGCTGCCCGAACTTAAGCGCGTTCCCCGGCGAAAATAGATTGGGATTTGCTTGTTAAGCCCTTTAGGGGTTTTTCCGCTCTATCTGGCTCTCTAGGGCCTGTTAACACTAAAAGGTGGTTGGCGTTGCCAGGGATTTGGCTGCTGAGCGAGGCGAAGAAAACCGGCAATACCCTCTGCGGTCTTGGCCGGTTTTGACAACAAAGCGCAGCGGCCAAAGGCCGGCAACCCCAGGGGCGAGGGCAGGCCCTAATGAATGCAAATTTTTTTGATTATTTATCAAATTTCATCGTCTCATCATATAAATGTAGTGTTTTAAATTGCAAGAATTGCAACACTAGTTATGTTGCGAGGATGCTATTAATCTTCTTCATTTTTTAATCACGTTTACCAATAGATAAATGAATCAACCATATTCCTTTTTTAAAATCGGTTTCACTGGCGCACTCATATTCGCGGCAATCATGAGTGCCGGACTATATGGCCAAACGTCACCCGATGTCTTATTCGATTCGAGCCGGGTGGAAATTCGGACTCCCAAGGTCCCGGATACGCCCCGGCTTAACGGACCCCATATCTTCGGAGTCCGTCCCAGCTCTCCTTTTCTATACAGCATTCCCGCCTCGGGACAGCGTCCGATGCAATTCTCAGTCGATAATCTCCCCGCGGGACTGACCTTGGATCCAAATACCGGCCAGATCACCGGCAAATTAATGCATGCGGGCACCTATGATGTCGTGCTGCGAGCCAAGAATGCACTGGGATCATCCGAACGGAAATTCCGGATCATTGCCGGAGATAAAATCGCTTTAACCCCCGCGCTGGGCTGGAACAGTTGGAATATTTGGGCCGCGAAAGTCAATCAGGAAAAAGTCCTGGCCTGCGCAAAGGCCATTGTGTCCTCGGGATTGAGCCAGCACGGCTGGACCTACGTCAATATTGACGATACCTGGCAAGGCCAACGGGGCGGCCCCTTTAAAGGCATCCAGCCCAATCAAAAATTTCCCGACATGAAAGGATTGGCCGACGCCATTCATGGCATGGGACTGAAAATCGGAATTTATTCCACTCCCTGGGTAACCTCCTACGCGGGCTATTGCGGCGGCAGTTCGGATAGTGAGGACGGAACTTGGACGAAACAACAGGGCAAAGGGTCAAGACGCGACGGCAAATTTCCCTTCGCCACCAATGACGCGAAACAATGGGCCGCCTGGGGCATCGATTATCTGAAATACGACTGGAATCCGTGTTTGCCTTCCGAGGTCGCACAAATGGCTAATGCGCTTAAGGCCAGTGGCCGGGATATGGTTTTCAGCCTTTCCAATTCCGGGAAATTTCAGTATGCCGCCGATTACGCCAAACTCGCCAACTCCTGGCGCACAGGGGGAGACATCCGGGATAATTGGAAGAGCCTCGACGGCCGGATTTCCCCCCAGGTCAAATGGGCGCCTTTTGCCGGCCTGGGGCACCGCAACGATCCCGACATGCTTGTGGTGGGGCATGTCTTCGCCTGGAAAGACGACGGCCATGCCTCGCACCTAACGCCGGACGAACAATATACCCATATCACGATGTGGGCCTTATTGGGAGCTCCCATGCTGATGGGCAACGATATGGAGAAGCTCGATCCCTTTACCCTTGGGTTGCTGACCAATGATGAAGTCCTTGATATCGACCAGGACTCCCTGGGCCTGCAGGCTGTGCCTGTTGGCGGAACAAAAGACGACGGGAAAAGCACCGTGGTTTATGCCAAAAAATTGGACGATGGCACTCAAGCCGTTGGTTTCTTGAATGAGACTGAATCGGCCGCCACCATTTCCGTCCGATGGTCTGCCCTCGGCCTTAGCGGCAACCAGCCGGTTCGCGACGTCTGGCGGGAAAAGGATTTGGGGACTTTCCCCGATCATTTCGAAATGCGGGTGGCGCCCCACGGGACGGAATTGTTAAAGATTGGAACTCCCTCATCGGCGCAGTGATTTTGGCGCGGTCAAAATCCCGAAGCGAATTAGTGCTAGGTGTTCAGATGCACAACCGAATGGCAGCCGCCAATAAAAACTGCGCAAATCGAGTCGCCTTCCAGTCGCTTTTTCATCATCGCGTTGCGATTTAATCAGCCGGCTGAAACCGAAAGTCAAATTTTTAGGCGCGAACAGAGTGTGGCGCAACAAAAGTTGTCCCGGCCGGTAATATTGGCCGGTAAACTGCTTCACCCCTTCCGCGTCGCTTTGCGATGCCGGGCCGAAAGGCCCGCCGCCCCGATTATGAAAAAGCCAGCCCGTCGCATCCAGCCGAGCGAGACCTCTTGCCGGAGTCCAAAAGATTTTCGCCGAAACAACGCGCGGGAAGGCCGCTGGTCATTCAACCTCGCCAGTGAAGTGCTCTTTGCGCTCGGATCGACAGAACAAGCGCGCCGTGTGGTTTATCGCACGCCGGCAGGCGAACTCCGTTTTTTGCCGCGTTAAAAATAATCTCTTGGTAAAATTGCCAAGAGAAAGAGCTTGGCAACAAGCCAAGGCCCTTTCGGGTGATTCGGCTGTTGCGACTACAGTGCCGGAATTCATTCAAACACGGCGATGCTCCGATCGCTAAACAACATAGCAATAAGCACACAAGTTGGCTTGGAATTAGACTTTCGTTCCGGAAAAATAAGTCTAACCCGGATACTTCACCCGTTTTGCTGGGCAGGGGTCTGCCCGGCACTTTTTGATTTTCTTGCCCGGCGCGGCCTTGTCCTTGTTATTTTCGGCCCGTCGCGCTGAGCGTGGCGACATTTCCCCCAGCCCCCGTTGTTTTTCAGCGTGCCGG
>DATJMI010000026.1:0-33905 GCA_035508775.1 Methylacidiphilales bacterium | reverse complement strand
GTTCATGGCGGAAAAACTATAGATAGAAAGTTCACCGCCGAGGTTGCCCGGAGCGCCCTTGCCGCTCAGATTAGCCAGGTTGAGAATCCGGATGTTCTTATCCTTTCCCGGCGAGACACCCAGATAAGGATATTTACTGCTATAGCCGACCGGCAAAAGCGCCATGCCGCCGGTGCCGATGTCCTCATCGCCATTGACGAGGGAAGACCAGTTGGTGGGCGTATAACTGTCCACCGGCCAGCCGCCGCTGCTGTTGGTCGTGGTGCTGCCATCGGGGGCGAGCGCCAGCCAGCTCTCGCGCCAGACGTGGCCTGCCACCCAATTGGTGCCGCTATTGTTTCCCGTCTGGAAAAACACGCGGTTCAGCGCGGCGTCAAAAATAGTCGACCGGCTCCAGGGGCGGCAACCGGTTGTGCTGGTGCTTGGATTAAAAGTATCCGGCTGCTCCGAGGCGCAATTGTTGAAAACGTGTTCGGTAGCGGTAGCGAGATTGATGACGGTCTCGTGGCCTTTACCAAAAGTACCACTCCCAGTGCCTTCATTGGCGCAATAGATATAAGTATTTCCGTCGGCAGCGGTTGCAATCGTAAGTTGCGAGCTGGCTTTACCGCCCCCGGTCGAGACCGGCCAGCCGCCGGTTTTTACTTCGCTGCCATCTCCCACATTGAATTTATGGACGTTGCCATCGGGTCCGCTCTCGTAAATGTAGAGAAGATCGGGGTCAATGGCTGGCGCGGTGTTTCCGTAGGAGCCGCTCATCGAGCCATTGCTCCAGATAATGGCACCACTATTGGCATCGAACGCCGTCAGATGACCGTTCTCCCCTTGGACAAAGACGAGGTTTCTGGTCCCGCTGGAAGTGGAGACGTTGGACAAATAGACAGGGGCACCGTCGGGATTATCGCTACCGGGAAGCGCGACGTCAAAAAGGAGTTGTAACTGAGAGACATTCGAGGCATTGACGGTCGTTTCCGAAGTATTATTACCGGTTTTATCCGGACCAAATTGAAACTGCAACCAATTATAGGCACGGGCGGTCGAACAGGTCCAGATGGCGAGTGCCATACAAAGCGGCCCAACGAGACGATGTGCGAAGTTTGATTTAATCATTTTTTAGCGAAGGGTTATACAGCAAGGGTTGTTTTTATGGGGGTGGGTTGTACTGGACATTCAGCTATCAACACTTTCCGAGAAAGTGTCTTGGTCTACAGCGTGGGAACTAAGCGTCAAGACTTTTTTTGCAGCTTTAGAAGATTATATAAAAGAAGGGAGATAAGACGGAAAACTCCCTCCTGCCCGCGTGCTTCTCCATCAGGTTTAATGCTGAGCATTTGCGCGGAACTTACTTTCCAGTTCTTAACCACAACGTTTCTATTGCAAGCAAATAAGCCATTGGTACCAGCTGGTGTAGACAAAAACATCAGACATAACTTGATTGGCTGATCCGGCGGGGGAATAACTAGCGATTCAGATATTGCGTGATTTTGGCAAAGGACAGAAAGCGGGACGCTCGAACCTGCCCTATGCTGTTGAACAGATGTCCTTGGATGCAGCGGCGTGATTACGTGGGCTGTTCCGGTATGCAAATTGCAAGCGCACGAAACAAAAATTCGGTACCCAAATAAAAATCAGCTCGCGCGGCTCCTAACGGAGATAGCCGAGGTACTTGTTTACAAATTCCTTGTCTTCGTCTGTGAGCTTATGCCGGTTTTCCCTCAGCCAAGCCTTGGCTTCGGCCCGGCGGTCCTGCCGTTCCACCGGCCCCGGCGCTTCGTCAATGAGACGGACGAGGATATCAAGTTCTCTCGACCTGTGCGCCGTTTCATCCAGGAAGGTCAAAATCACATTGGACCAGGACTCAGGTGGATTCATGAGCGTATTTAGCGCGCCCTCATGCGCCTCAAAGTTCAAGTTTTCAACTCCATATTCATAGAATTTCGCGACAATCGGCAGGTATAAGACGCCGAAAACGCCGAGAACAAGAAGCGGAGTGGATTGTTCATTGATGATGAAGGCGAGATGCAGGCACGAAAGAATCACGCCAAAAATCAGAAGCTCAGCTGCGAGACCCACGATGACCGTATTCACCAGCATCAGCAACATCCACATGGCCAAGCATCCGCGTTCAAATACGGCGCGTAACGACTTGTAAAAAGACCGGGAAAGCACGACAAACCTCTCCTAATGCTACTATGGGTTGAAAAAGAATCCAGTAGCACATGCAAAATAAAATTGAAACGTTCCAAACGCGCCCTAAGCGGATTGAAATTGACTGGAGGCTATCCAAAAATTCCGCGTGAGCAGCGTGACGAATCGAGGAGCGAACGACGAGGTCCTGTGGACGGCGGAAAAGCGTCGCCTCAAAACAACTGCCGTGTGCAGCACTTCCTCGCTCGGCTCCTTGCCTCAAGGCAAAAATCCTTCCGGCGCTGCCACGGGGAATTTTCGGATAGCCTCTACTCATTTCGGTGTCTTTGCCGGTAAAACTCCACCAATTTTCTGGTTTGTGTCTCGATCCGATAAGACTGAGCTGCCTGCCAGGCGGCATGGCGGAGAGCCAATCGCAGAGGCGCGTCATCACGCAGAACGGCCAAAGCGGCAGCCAACGGGGCCGCCCCAGGCGGTACAACCATGCCCTCACGCCGGTTTTGGACGAAATCGGTGGCGCCATTGGGATTCTGCGGATCACTCACCACAAGAGCGGCGCAGCCCTGAGCCATGGCTTCGAGAGTGGCAATGGAAAAGCCTTCTCGGGGAGAACTGAGAATGAAAATCTCAGCATGGGCAAGAAGATCGCATTTAGCCGGATCGCTTAGGTCATGATGAAAAATGACCGACTTTTCCAGTCCGGCTTTTCGGACGGCATCTTCGAGTTTGGGCCGTTCGCTCCCTTGTCCGATGATGTCGAAACGAAACTGATCTTTTTCAAAAAAGGGAGACGTTAACGCCGCGATGGTGTCGGAGACGTTTTTAATCGAGGTAAGCCGGCCACAGAAGATGAGACGAATAGGTTCGTTATCAGCGGGCGCAACGGGTGGATTGGAGTTGAAAGCCCCAGGTTCAAGGCCGAATTCGACGGTTGCCAGCGCGGGGTAGCCCTCTTTTTCGAGTGCGGTGGCGGTCCGGCGCGAGACGGCGAGGCGATTGGCAAAAAGACCGGTGCACGCGCGATAGATAAGAGCGAGGATTTGGATGATCAGCCAACGCCACACGGGATTTTGGCAGCCACGCTCTTGCGCGTAGGCGGGGAGGCTGGAGAGCAGCGCTTCGTGACAGGTAAGAACAGCGGGAATACTCTTAATTCGGATCACGAAAGCGGCGAGAGGGAGGTGCAGGAAAGGTGTGGCGCAGATGTCGAGAACATCGAGTCCCCGGGCTTTCAGTTTTCCCAGAAGTTTTAGAATACTCAGGGCAAAGAGAAGATCGGCCCACCCATTGCGGACACCACGGCGGTTAAAATAGGAGCGGGGCGGAGCAAGCCGGATAAAGTGAACTCCGTCGATCGTCTCATCGCGCGGACACGAGGTATAAATACGCACATCGTGTCCTTGACGGGCGAGTTCCCGCGCAAAGTTCCAGGCGCGGCGTTCGTACCCGCCGCGATAGAATGGCTCGCAGGTATTAATGAGAAAACCGACGGTCATGCGACCAATTATGGACCATTACCGATTGCAAAGCACGAGCCGCGTGCCGCTTTTGCTCACGACGCGTGCGCCGGGTGAAAGCCGGTTCTGCCAGTATCCGAGACGGCTTTGCTCAATAATGAAGTAAAGGGGATGCGGGGAATTCCACTTAGCCAGAAGGCCGGCATCATCCCAATAATAATCGCGTCCTTCGCCCAAAACCCGTTGAGCATATTGATTGTCAAACGGCGCGTTGACCCAGTGGATTCTGGCATTGAGATAATAAAGCAGGCTGGAAGCGGTGTGGGGCAACGCTTCGCAAGCAACAATGGCATTCGGTTGAGCGGCAAGTTCACGATTGATGACGCGCGCACTGCCGGCGAGAGAAAAATAGGGCGCCATGATGGTAAAGCCGATCGCGGCGAGTATGATCGGCACGGCCATGGCGCCGGAGAGCGTGGCAAGCGCGGCAAAAAAATGGCGGCGCCACGCCAGCAGGGCGGCGCCGGCGCCGGCAAAAATCAAAATGACACCGAAGACGATAAGGAGGGTGACGAACTGCCCCCACAGCGCGGGTGAAATTCCGGCAATGGCATCGAGAAAGGTGTCTCGGTCACGAATCGGAGCCGCGGTGGCTTCGCCCAGAGAGCCGAGTTGCGGCCAAATCCAGATGGCGAAGCCGAGCGCAACCGTTCCAATCAAAGCGAGAAGAAGCGCCGGAACGACAAGATAAGCCTTGGGCAACCGGAGAAAGGCGTAGGCGCCGGTCATCCACGGCAGCGCAAAAAACGCGGCCACGACGCCCCAGCAACTCATGCTGTAATAATCCTGGCGGGTGGAAAAGGCCACAGAAACCATCGTCACGGCAACCCAAATCCCGAGAAAACCGATGAGATCGAGCGTTTGTGGCGGAAAGGCGTGCGGACGCTGGCGCGCGGACTGGATCGCTTTGACCAAAGCATAAATGGAGCCGGGGAGGAGGAGAGTCCAGGGCATCCAAAAGAGGAGGTGTTGAGCGTAAAATTGGAGAAGAGGAAGCTGGCGGGCATCGGCGGGATAACGGGTATCGAGCCAGGCGCCAAGTTGTTCATTGAGAAAATGGGCGGCGAGAAAGCCGGGAAACCGGACGGCCATATAGGCGTACCATGGGATGAGAAGAAGAAGGAAAATAAGAAATCCACGAAGCGTAAGAACGGGGCGGAGCCAGACGCGCCAGTTGGGAATGAATAAGGCGGTGATGAGAACGACGGAAAGCGGCCAGAGCGCCCCATGAAGCCCTTTGCTTAAGGCGCCAAGGGCAAGAAAAGTCCAAAAGAGGAGATACCAGTGATCGCCGGGAAAGCGTCCGCGCACGGGACTGGGATCGGTCCACAGAGGTTGCGGCTCGGCATAAAGCCGGGCCTCAACCAGACACCACAAGGCGAGGGAAATAAAACAGGCGAGAAAAGGTTCGGGCTGGATGAGATGAGTAAAAACCCAAACGCCGAGCATGGAGGCAAGAACCAGAGCGGTGGCAAGCCCAAAGATTTCCCCGCCCACGCGGCGCATAATGAGGTAGGTGGCAACGATCCAGCCCGCGGTGGCGAGGGCATTGGGAAGACGCAGGGCAAACTCATTCTCGCCGAACAGCGAAGTGGAAACGAGCATGCTCCAGTAAACGAAAGGCGGTTTTTGGATGCGGGGAAAACCATTGCTGGTGGGGACAAGCCAGTTGCCTCTCTCGCGCATCTCGCGAACAGTACCGGCATAGAGGCCTTCGTTGTCGTCGAAAACGACCGGAGTGAAACTGACGGCAACATAAAGGAGGGTAATCAGGCCGAGGATAAGCCACGATAACCGGGGCCGGATGCTGGGCGGACGTTCCGTTCCGGCCACACCTCCACGCAGGGCCATGGCGAGAGGAAATTCACCGGCTAAAATTTGATAGCGGCCACGTTCCATCCTGTGTTCCCCTCCTCTTTTGGACAAACCGGAATGATTTGCCCACTCTTTATTTAGCGCGGGAATTGCAAATGTCTAGACGCGGGAAGAGCCGATTTGATTCGAGCGATTTAATCTTTCGATAAGTCTGCGCTGGGCACATCTTGCTCACGCGGAATTTCCAAATGGTCTTTAACCTACGCCAGGGGCTGGCTCGGTTTTTCTGTCCGGGATGTCCTCAATATCGTGGAGCCGCCCGTAGTCGACGGTCATTGTGGTGGCATCAAGATCGTTGTAAATCTCGACAAAGCGTTTGCCGAAGTGAATGTCGCGCCACGTGTAGTCTTGCTGGCTTTGGATCGAGGAGGAAATGACGGTATCGATGCAGACGACTGAGGCGAAGATTCGGGCATCGCTTTCTTTGAGATCCTCCGCCGTCAGACCATGCAGAGGACTTTTTGCGTCAATGATGTGCCGGATGGTAAGCGCCACGGGAAAAGCAATCACCCGGTCGAACTGAAGCGTCAGCGGATAAAAACGCCGCATGTGTTCGCCCTCTTTGACCCATACGGTGCGGATTAGCATCATTCGAAACTCGGCCTCGGCCATCGCGTGGTGCCTGAGATTGGCCACGCGCATCATCAGAGCGGGTTGGCCATCAAAGGGGCTAATCACCAGGTTGCGGCTGAAGACAATCCGGGCCAGGGGGCGTGAAAACCGGATGAAAATCAGGCCGGTGATGACCGCCATGCCGAACATTCCGGCCATGATTTCGACGGTGGCTACGATGTGGCCGTAAAGAGTCTGGGGATAGAGGTGCCCATAACCGACGGTGGCGAGCGTCTCCACGCTGAAGAAAAATGCGTCTGAAAAGGAATCGGCGCCGGCGATACAGGGACGTCCCAGGTAATAGAAGGCCGAAAAGATCAAATTGACGGCAAGGTACACGGCCAAGATTAAGCCGGAAAACTGAGGCCAGGATAACGTCAGCAACCAATGGTAGATGTCGCGAAAGTCCTGCCGCTCGGCATTCAATTTCACGAACTCGATGCGGCCGAACTTAACCCTGACGGGGGAATTTTTTTTATGCATGTGGTTGCTTGCGCCGGTTCGGTGCGCCTTCGCCCGGGTGCGGCGCCGTGGCTGACATAGCATGCTCATGTTTTGTGGGTGCTGGCAATTCGTATGCCTGCAATCCGGACTCATAAGGAGACTCACGAACACACGCCGATCCCACTTTGGCTCGTTTGATTACGGCTTAACCCGGCTGTCCGAAGAGCAGAAGAATGTCCCATCGCTGGGATGGCATAAATCACCATTTACCACATTCCCACCGCCCTTTGCCGCTGAAGTTTTGCAAGTATTTATAAGTCGGTGGAAGAATGCTACCTGCGGGGCATTCCGATTATGATGCATATCATTAGAGCTCGTTAATGCTTGACTTCATAGATTGGCTAGGATTACTTCTAAATCCGTAAGGGGCAATCTTGCATAATGATTGTTTATTCTTTTTATAAAGAAACTATCAATAAGTAATGAAATTGTTTCTACCGTAAAATCTTGCGGATGGATCTCGTTTTGCGTTTTTTTGGCTGGCGCGGCGCCTGGCAGGGCGGCAGCGGGAACACAAACACTGCAGAATAGCAGGCCGGACGTGGTGTCACACCTGGCTCCAGTGGGGCGCCTTGAGGGTTCACAACGTTTGAATCTCTCTATTGGCTTGCCTTTGCGAAATCAGGAAGCCCTGGCCAATTTGCTCCGCCAGCTCTCCGATCCGTCCAGCCCGAGTTACCGGCGATACCTGACTCCCGCGCAATTTACCGAGAGATTTGGTCCATCCGAATCAGATTATCAGGCCGTCATCAATTTCGCGCAATCCCACGGGTTGAAGATAACCGCCACGCACCCGAATCGAATGATTGTTGATGTGGAGGGCGCGGTATCCGACATCGAAAATACGTTTCATGTGACGATGCGCTCCTATCAGCATCCGACCGAGGCGCGCCGGTTTTACGCTCCGGATACGGCACCCTCAGTGGATCTGACGGTTCCAGTTCTGAGCGTCAGTGGTCTGGATAATTACTCGCTTCCGCACCCGCGTTTACTGATCCGCGCCGGCAACTCCAACTCCAAAGCCTACCCTGCTTTACCCAATCCTGGAGGGTTATCTCCGTCTCCAAACAGCGGTTCAGGGCCACGCGGTAATTACATGGGGAACGATTTCCGCGCAGCGTATGCTCCGAACGTTTCCCAAACCGGCACCGGACAGACCGTCGGGCTGCTGGAGTTTGATGGTTACACCACCGGTGACATCACCTACTACGAAAGCGAAGCCGGGCTGCGCAATGTTCCCCTGACCAACGTGTTGCTCGACGGATTTTCCGGCAACCCCACGGGAGATGGAGGTGAAGTGGAGGTTTCCCTGGACATCGAAATGGCGATCTCCATGGCGCCGGGCGCATCGAGCGTCATCGTCTATGAGGCCGGCCCGTATGGCAATTGGCACGATATTCTCAATCGCATAGCCACGGACAATCTGGCCAAACAAATCAGCTGCTCATGGTATGCCCCCGATGCGCCGGCTGATCCGACGGCCGACCAGATTTTCCAGCAAATGGCGGTTCAGGGGCAATCTTTTTTTGCCGCCTCGGGTGACGACGATGCCTATACCGGATTGATTCCGTTTCCCGAGGACACGCCCTATATCACTGAAGTTGGCGGAACAACCCTGACCACGAGCAGCGCCGGAGGCCCCTGGTCTTCGGAAACAGTATGGAACTGGAACGACGGCAATGGCAGCGGCGGAGGAATCAGCACCCAATACAGCATTCCGAGCTGGCAGCGGGGAATCAGCATGACGGTCAACCAGGGGTCGGCGACCATGCGGAACGTGCCGGATGTGGCTCTCACGGCGGATAATGTTTATGTGCGCGCCGACGGGGAAGACTGGAGTGTCGGCGGAACGAGTTGCGCGGCGCCGTTGTGGGCGGCTTTTATCGCGTTGGTCAACCAGCAGACTGTGGCGAATAATGAGACCACCGTCGGTTTCATCAATCCAACCATCTATGCGATTGGCCAGGAGGCAAACTATGCTTCTGACTTCCACGACATCACCACCGGCAACAACTTCAGCACAAGCAGCCCCACACGATTTTCCGCCGTAACCGGCTACGATCTCTGTACTGGTTGGGGAACACCCAACGGAGCCGCCTTGATCAACGCGCTCGTCAGCGCCCTTGGGCCGGTCATCACCACCGGCAGCCCGTTGCCGCCGGGCGCGGCCGGCGCGGCTTATGACCAGACACTGACGGCTAGCGGCGGAGCTTCCCCCTACAGTTGGTCCATTTCTTCCGGCAGTCTGCCCGCGGGGTTGAATCTGAGCAACGGTGGCGTGATCAGCGGTACGCCGACGGCGTCTGGAACGGTGAATTTCACGGTAGAGGTGACCGATAGCAATAGGATCTCCTCAACGGCGGCGTTCAGCCTGCAAATCTATGCGGAGGGAACTCCGATCATCGCGACGAGCAGTCCGTTGCCTCAGGGCACTGCGGGCGCGGCCTACAACCAGACGCTGACCGCAAGCGGCGGCACGACTCCCTACACGTGGTCCATTGCTTCCGGCAGTTTGCCGGCGGGATTGAGTCTGAGCAGCACCGGCGTGATCAGCGGTACGCCTGCCACGGCCGGGAGCGCCACTTTTACCGTGCAGGTGACAGGCAACAACGGCCTCTCCTCAACGACGGCTTTCAGCCTGACGATCAATCCCCCCCTAACGATTACGACCAGCAGTCCGTTGCCCTCCGGCTCCGTTGGCAGGGCCTATAGCCAGACGTTGGCGGCGAGCGGTGGGGTGACGCCCTACACGTGGTCTATCGCTAATGGCAGTTTGCCGGCGGGTTTGAGCCTGAACAGCGCAGGAGTGATCAGCGGAACCCCAATATCGCTGGGCACGGCAAGCTTTACCGCGCAGGTGACAGACAACAACGGCCTCTCTTCAACGGCGGTTTTCAGCCTGACGATCAATCTCCCACTAACGATTACGACCAGCAATCCGTTGCCCTCTGGCGGCCTGGGCACGGCCTATAGCCAGACGTTGGCGGCGAGCGGTGGCGTGACGCCTTATACATGGTCTATCGCCAATGGCAGTTTGCCGGCGGGTTTGAGCCTGAGCAGCGCAGGCGTGATCAGCGGAACTCCAACATCGGTGGGCACGGCAAGCTTTACCGTGCAGGTGACAGGGGCCGATGGAGGATTTTGCACGGCGGCCTTCAGTCTGACGATAACCCTGGCGCCACCTACGTGGGGAAGGCAACCCAACTGGCCAACAAGCGGCTACGGGGTGCCATACTCCAACCCTGGCAACACAGTCAGCGGGCTGACGCGAATCTGCGGCGCCGACTCATTTACCACCAATGGCTCAGAGATCGTGACGGGCGGCGGCGTCGATAACCACAACGTGCATCAACTGCCGTTGGTGGTGTCTGGCGACTTCACCGCGTCTTATGAGGTCATGCAAACTGAGCAGCTCTCTTGGCGCGTGGGCTGGGCGATCTTCGACGCCAATGACGCATGCGCCCTTATCATTCAATCCCAGTCTGGCGCGCCTAATACGTATCTTTATATGTACGATATCGTCGACGACCTATCGTCGTACACTGGCGGCGCGCCGGACTACACGTTTGATTCCGCGGGCGCGGACCTCGGCGCCAACACCTGGCATACGGTCACCCTGCAGCGCATCGGCAGCGTCTTGTACTTCTCGGTTGACTCAACTTTGGCCGAGGTGTGTGACCTTGGCTCCATCCCCGACCTGAACCTTGGTCTCTACAACTTTGAAGACGGCCAGACGTGGTACTTCCGAAACATCTCCGTGACGCAGCCACCGACGCCGATCATTACCACCACCAGTCCGTTGCCCGGGGGTGCAGTGGCCGCCTCCTACAGCCAGACCTTGATGGCCAGCGGCGGCACGCCTCCCTATACATGGTCCATCGCTTCGGGTAGTTTGCCGGCAGGGCTAAGCCTGAGCAGCGGTGGTGTGATCAGCGGCACCCCGACCGTAGCCGGTACGTTCAGTTTTACCGCGCAGGTGACCGACAGCAACTCGATGTCCGCAACGGCGACGTTCAGCCTGACGATTTATCCGCAGGGAACTCCGATCATCGCGACCAGCAGTCCGTTGCCTCAGGGCACTGCGGGCGCGGCCTACAACCAGACGTTGACCGCAAGCGGCGGCACGACTCCCTACACGTGGTCCATTGCTTCCGGCAGTTTGCCGGCGGGATTGAGTCTGAGTAGCACCGGCGTGATCAGCGGTACGCCCACGACAGCAGGAACCGCCAATTTCACCGTACAGGTGACAGACAGCGATGGCCTCTCCTCAACCGCACCCTTCATTCTGACGGTCAATCCGCCGCCGACCATTACGACCGGCAGCCCGTTGCCCTCTGGAGGCGTTGGCACGGCCTATAACCAGACGTTGGCGGCGAGCGGCGGCACGACTCCCTACACATGGTCCCTCTCTTCCGGCAGTTTGCCGGTGGGATTAAGCTTGAGCACGAGCGGCGCGATCGGCGGCACGCCTACAACGGCGGGGACCGCCACTTTTACTGTACAGGTGGCGGATGCCAATCAAGCGACGGCCACGCAGACGTTCAGTCTGACCATCCAGCCGCCGCCACCGATTATCACCAGCGCCACGGGCGCAACCGCAGTCGATGGAACCTCCTACAGTTATCAAATCACGGCCACCAATAATCCCACCAGTTTTGGCGCCAGCGGCTTGCCGGCGGGGCTGTCGGTCAATACGAGCACCGGCCTGATCAGCGGCACGCCTTCGGCCTCGGGCGATTTCAACGTAACCATTAGCGCGACCGGTAGCGGCGGCACCACCACCGCCACCCTGTCGATGGCGGTGTACGCATCACCACTGCCGTTTCCCAATCCGCTGCCCCCAACGGCCCTCATCCCACCGTTGTCGAGCTACACCGTACCGGGTTATTTGACCGTTTCGGCCAGCAGCGAATATTGGAATTTGGCCCAACACTATGGGTTGAATTTCTACTCAACTTATGCCTGGGCGGCATTTTTGGATCAGACTGATGTTCCGAATGACCCCGGTCCGGTGGACGGTCAATGGACCAGCGATGGAGTACCGACACCGTCCTCTCCCCAATGGTTGCAAATCTCTTTCAATAATCCCACGGTGGTTAATGCCTACAGCCTGTATGATCCCAGCGACTATGATTCGAACAACCCCACAACGTGGATTTTCCAGGCCTCCAACGACGGCCAGAACTGGACGAGCCTCGATACCCACACAGGTTATCAATGGCCGAGGGCGGGCGCCTCCATCACCTTCTCCTTCACCAACACGACGACCTACACCTATTACCGGTTCTACATTACGGCAGACAATGGGGACGGCAACGGAGTTGCTTTAATCGAAGCCGAGTTATACGGTCCCAATTCGCCTCTGCCTTTCATCACGAGCAGCCCAACGGCAACGGGAATTGCGGGCACGGCTTTCAGCTACCAGATCACGGCGACGAATAATCCGACGAGTTACGGCGCCACCGGATTGCCGGCGGGTCTCAGTGTCAACCCCACGACAGGACTGATTAGCGGCACGCCCACGGTTGACGGCATGTACAATGCGGCCATCAGCGCGACCAATTCCTACGGATCGTGCGGCGCGGCTTTGACCATCACGATTGACCAAGCACCGGCCATTACCAACGGTCCGCCGCCGGCTACGGCGACCACAGGCATTGCGTATAACTTTACTTACACTGCCACCGGTTATCCCGCGCCGACGTTTACCTTGCTGTCCGGGTCGTTACCCCCGGGATTGACGCTCTCATCGCCGGGTGTGATTTCGGGCACCCCGACAGCGCCGGGCACGTATAGCGGTACGGTGGACGCCGGCAACGGGTTGAGCCCCGACGCCACCCAAGCCTTTACCATTATCGTTACGGCGGCAACGCCACCTGTCATCACCAACGGCCCGCCGCCCACGACGGCCTCCGCCGGCGCCTCCTATAGTTTCACCTATACGGCCACCGGCTATCCCACGCCGACCTTCTCCGTGACGGCCGGCGCGCTGCCAACCGGGTTAACGCTCTCCTCTTCGGGTGTCATCTCCGGCACGCTCACAGCGCCCGGTACCTATACCGGTACTATCACTGCCCGCAATAGCGCGGGAACGGCCACGCAAAACTTCTCTATCACCGTCCAGCAGGCTCCCGGGATAACCAACGGTCCGCCGCCGGTCACGGCGTCCATAGGCATTGCGTATAACTTTACTTACACCGCGATTGGCTATCCCACGCCGATCTTCTCCGTGACGGCCGGCGCGCTGCCAACCGGGTTGACGCTCTCCTCCTCGGGTGTCATCTCCGGCACGCCCACAGCGACCGGTACCTATACCGGCACCGTCACCGCCAGCAACGGCGTGGGCACGGCCGCCACGCAAAATTTCACGATTACCGCGCAACCCTATTCGGGACCGCCGATCATCACCAGCGCCAAGGGCGCAACCGCAGTCGATGGAATCTCCTACAGTTATCAAATCACGGCGACCTCGAATCCCACCAGTTTTGGCGCCAGCGGCTTGCCGGCGGGGCTGTCGGTCAATACGAGCACCGGCCTGATCGGCGGCATACCTACGGCCTCGGACGATTTCAACGTGACCATTAGTGCGACCGGTAGCGGCGGCACCACCACCGCCACCCTGTCGATGGCGGTGTACGCATCGCCGCTGCCGTCTCCCAACCCTCTACCCTCAACGGCCCTCATCCCACCGTTGTCGAGCTACACCGCACCGGATTATTTGACCGTTTCGGCCAGCAGCGAATATTGGAATTTGGCCCAACACTATGGGTTGAATTTCTTCACGACTTATGCCTGGGGGGCATTTTTGGATCAGACTTATGTTCCGAAGGACACTAGTAAGACGAGCGGTCAATGGATCAGCAATGGAGTACCGACGCCGTCCTCTCCCCAATGGTTGCAGATCTCTTTCAATAATCCCACGGTGGTTAATGCCTACAGCCTGTATGATCCCAGCGACTATGATTCGAACAACCCCAGAACGTGGATTTTCCAGGCCTCCCACGACGGCCAGAGCTGGACGAGCCTCGATACCCACACAGGTTATCAATGGTCGAAGGCGGGCGCCTCCATCACCTTCCCCTTCACCAATACGACGGCCTACACCTATTACCGGTTCTACATCACGGCAGACAATGGGGACGGCAACGGAGTTGGTTTAATCGAATCCGAGTTATACGGTCCCAATCCTCCTCTGCCCATTATCACGAGCAGCCCAACGGCAACGGGAATCGCGGGCACGGCTTTCAGCTACCAGATCACGGCGACGGCGACGAATAGTCCAACGAGTTACGGCGCCACCGGATTGCCGGCGGGTCTCAGTGTCAACACGACGACAGGACTGATTAGCGGCACCCCGATCACGGGCGGAGTCTACAATGTTACCATTAGCGCGACTAACTCCAACGGTAGAGGCACGGCTAATTTGACGGTCACTGTTCAGCAAGCGCCCTCCCTTACCAATGGCCCGCCCCCTGCCGCCATCTATAACTCCGCTTACAGTTTCACTTATACGACCAGCGGTTATCCCGTGCCGACCTTCTCGATCATCTCGGGCAGCCTACCTCCAGGTCTCACCCTTTCTCCAGCGGGTGTCATCTCCGGTATTCCAACGGCGACTGGCACCCATACGGGAACGGTAGAGGCGAGTAACGGCATTAACCCGGCCGCGACGCAAAATTTCAGCATCACCGTCGACTCCCTTTCCACTTATACCTCTTGGGCCAGCCAGTACTTCACTGAGCAGCAAATGAGCAATCCAGCCATCAGTGGGCCCACCGCCACTCCGCAAAACGACGGCGTTCCGAACCTGCTCAAATATCTCTTTGACATCAACCCAGCCGAGGTGATGAGCGCAACGGACATCGCCGCGCTGCCCGCCGTAGGAATGACCACGAGCGGGGGAGCGAGCTATCTCACTCTCACCTACCGCGAGAACCCAACGATCAGCGGTATCACGATCAACGTTCAAACCTCCGCGGACTTGCAGACCTGGACGACGGTAACCGATCCCACGATTGTTCAGATCGGCACCGATCCGAACAGGGACGATCCGATCATGCAGGTGCAAATCCCCTTTGCCGGAACGGGCGAATTCATCCGATTGAATGTCACTTCCCCGTAGTCTGCGCACATCACGTGCGCGATACAGGGTTCGAACCTGTGACCCCTACCGTGTCAAGGTAGTGCTCTACCACTGAGCTAACCGCGCCGGTAAAACCTCAATATGTGGCTTGCGTATGAACCAGCAACAATGCTTTGAACCGGAGAAGACGGCAAGATTTTTTGGCGGCGTTTAACCTGGTGACTGGACAATCACGGCAGTGCCATAACAAAGTACTTCGGTGATGCCGGGCATCAGTTCGGTTGCGTCGTAACGGACGCCGATGACGCCGTTGGCGCCCAGGGCGGCGGCATGCTCGGCCATCTGGTTGTAGGCGTCCAGGCGGGCGCGTTCGCACAGTTCGGTGAAAATGGTGATGTTGCCGCCGAAAAAGGATTGGACCGACGCGCCCAAATTGCCGATGACCGAGCGGGAACGCACGACAATGCCGCGCACCAGACCGAGTGTGCCGGCGATTTTGTATCCGGGAAGATCGAAAGCGGTGGTGATGAAGCGGTGGTCCATGATGGAACTCCTCAGGTGGTGTGGCGGCGGCGTTTGACGTTGATTTGGGCGAGGGATCGGGCCAAGGCGGCCTGGGTCGCCTCTAGTTCTTCGCCTTCCAGCGTGTTTGATTTAAGAAGTTCTTCGGCGCGCTTGACGGCGGTCTCCGCGGCTTTTTCGTCGATATCTTTTTCGTTGACCGCTCCATCGGTTAGGACGGAGACGCGGTCGGCGGTTATTTCGGCAAAGCCTTCGCCAATGGCCATGGCTTCGGTTTTGCCATTCCGTGTGATGAGCAATTCACCCGCGTTGAGCGCGGTAACAAGGACCTCATGTTGCGGCAGAACGTCCATCTCGCCTTCCACTCCGGGCAAGTGGACAATTTCGGCATCGCCTTCAAAAACTTTGCCTTCGGGCGTGACGATTTCGAGCTTGAGCGTGGCCATGGCGGGAAATCACGATTTAATCGTGTCGATGTTGCCCTTCATGTAGAAATTGCCTTCGGGCACGTCGTCATGCTTGCCGTCGAGAATTTCCTTGAAGCCTTGGACGGTATCGCGGACGGAGACCAAGACGCCTGGCGTGCCGGTGAAGACTTCGGCAACATGAAAGGGCTGGCTGAGAAAGCGCTGAATCTTGCGGGCGCGGTAGACGAGGAGCTTGTCGTCGGCGGAAAGTTCGTCCATGCCAAGGATGTTGATGATGTCCTGCAAATCCTTGTAGCGCTGAAGCACTTTTTGCACGCCGCGCGCGACTTGGTAGTGTTCCTCGCCGACGACTTCGGGCGCGAGCGCCTTTGAGGTCGAGGCGAGGGGGTCGACGGCAGGATAGATGCCGAGTTCGGCGATCGAGCGTTCCAGCACAATGGTCGAATCGAGATGGGCGAAGGTGTTGGCCGGCGCCGGATCGGTCAGGTCGTCCGCAGGCACGTAGACGGCCTGGAACGAGGTGATGGAACCGTTTTTAGTCGAGGTGATCCGCTCCTGAAGCTCGCCCATTTCGGCGGCGAGGGTAGGCTGGTAACCGACCGCGCTGGGGGTGCGACCGAGGAGCGCCGAAACTTCCGAGCCCGCCTGGGAAAAACGGAAGATGTTGTCGATGAAGAGCAGCACGTCCTGGTTTTTTTCGTCGCGGAAATACTCGGCCATGGCGAGGCCGCTCAGGGCGACGCGCATGCGGGCGCCGGGCGGTTCGTTCATCTGACCGTAAACGAGCGCCACTTTTGACTTGGAGATGTCCTCCTGATTGATGACTTTCGATACGGACATTTCATGATAAAGGTCGTTGCCTTCGCGGGTGCGCTCTCCGACGCCGGCGAAAACGGAGTAACCGCCGTGTCCCTTGGCGATATTGTTGATCAATTCCATGATGACAACGGTCTTGCCGACGCCGGCTCCGCCGAAAGCGCCGACTTTTCCGCCCTTGGTGAAGGGGCAAATCAGATCGATGACTTTGATGCCGGTTTCGAGGACTTCGGCGCGGGTGTCCTGATCGAGGAGCGTCGGCGCCGGGCGGTGGATCGGATAACGTTTGGTGAAGTTAACCGGCCCCTTTTCATCGGTCGGTTCGCCCAGCACATTAAAAATGCGGCCCAGGACTCCTTCGCCCACCGGCACCGAGATCGGCGCGCCGGTGTCGATGACTGGATAACCCCGTTTAAGGCCTTCCGCCGAGGACATGGCCACGGCGCGAACCCAGCCCTCGCCAAGATGCTGCTGCACTTCGAGGGTGATCTTGGTTGGTGCGCCCCCGACGGTGTGTTCGACGGTCAGGGCGTGATTGATTTCGGGAAGATGGCCGTCGGAAAATTCAACATCGACAACAGGTCCGATGACTTGAACGATTTTACCGGCGTTGAGGGTGGAGGAGGTGGCGGTGACCATAATCGGCTTTCGATGATTTGCTGGATTAAAATGAGACGAGTGGTTGGAGTATAAAGGGTGAAGGGAAAAATCTGCGAGCAAAAGCTTGCCCGTTGATTTTATGAGGAGGTTGGCGGCGGGTCTGGAGGAGGTTGAAGGCTTGGCGGGTTGGAAGCCGGGTGGCTGGCCGGGCTGGCCTGGATTGGGCCCGAGGGTGTGTCGGAGGTTGGCATCTGGGGGGGAGCCGGGGTCTGGTTGGCCGACGCTGGTTTGGCTCCGGCGGAAGCATTGGGCGCCGGCGGCGTTTGAGGCGAGGAGGACGGTTGCTGGGGAGCAATCCCGGGCGGCAGGCCATTGAGATGAACGCGATTCATGTCGACAACGTTAAGGATGTGATTGATGGGCCCGGGCTGAATCAGGAGCACGAGGTGGTAAGGGCCGGCCTTGCCGCGCTCTCTGGCTTGGAACATGAAAGGGGGTTGCGGAGGACGGTCATCGCCGCCGGGATATTTGGCGATACCGGTGTCTTTGACTTCAAAATTCGTTTCGACATACTTGAGCAGCCCAGGCTGCAAGCGCAAAATGGGCTTGGCATCATCGTCAAAATCGGGATCGCGGTCCGCTTGCGCCACGGCGGGAACGGCGAGAAGAAGAACCAGGGGCAGAAAAGTAAAAAGTCTCATACTTTTTAGACGTGGCGCAGGGGAGATTAGGTTCAATTTTTGGTGAAGGATGTTCCCCGCCTAACCCAGCGCGGCTGCGGCCGAGGCGATTTCGAGAATTTCATTGGTAATGCTGGCTTGTCGCGCTTTATTGTACTCGAGGGTCAAATCTTTAATGAGTTGTATGGCGTTATCGGTTGCATTTTTCATTGCGACCATCCGGGCGCTGTGTTCGGAAGCGCGGGATTCGAGGATTTTCTGGTAGAGCTCGAGATGGACGTAGTAGGGCAGGAGCTTGCCGAGTAAAACATCGGCGTCCGGTTCAAAATTGTAGGGGAATTTTTCGGCGCCTTTTTTTTCCAAACGTCCCGTTTTTTCCGCTTCACCCAGGCCGCGGGCGGTTTCAAGGGTTGCGGATCCGATGGGGATGAGGGTCTGCCGGGTGACCACTTGGGAAAGGGTATTGACGAAATGACTGTAAAAAATTTCGACTTTGTCGAATTGTTGCTCTTGAAATTTTTCCAATATGAAGCGGCTCACCGTTTTGCTTTCGGCAAAGGTGGGGCTGTCCTTGAGCTCGAAATCGGCCAGAAGATTCTTCTTCATGCGGGCCAGAAATTGCCGTCCTTTGCGCCCTACGCTGATGTATACTTTGGTTGGGTCGTCGTTTCTCAGGACGTCGCGCAAGAGGTTGGTGTTCAGCGGGCCGCAGAGTCCTTTTTCGGAAGTGATGACGACAACGGCGGTTTTGCCGCTTACGGTTTTATCCTGGAGCAACGGGTGACTAACTTCGTCCTTGCCGATGTTGGCGTAAAGGTGACCGGCGAGTTCATTGAGGCTGGTGGCGTAGGGACGCAGATCGATGGCCGATTGCTGAGCCCGGCGCATTTTGGTGGCCGCGACCATTTGCATCGCCTTCGTGATCTGGGAGGTGTTCTTGACCGACTTGATGCGGCGGCGAATGTTGCGAAGGTTGGGCATGGGGCGGGAGATCGGTGGTCCTGGGCCGCGGGAGCAACGGCAGGATTAGGTGTAGCTTTCGGCAAACTGTGTGACGGCGGCTTTCAACTGCGCGGTTAAGGTGTCATCGAAGGCCGCCTTTTCGCGGATCTGGGCCAGCAGCTTGTCCTGGCGGGTGGCGAGATAATCCGTCAGCTTGGTCTGGAAGTCTTTAATTTTGCCGAGGGCGATGGGATCGAAGAAACCGTTCTGGGCCGCCCAAAGAACAGCCGCTTGAAGTTCAACCGGAACGGGCTGGTATTGTTTTTGGTTGAAGACTTCGACGATGCGCGAGCCGCGGTCGAGTTTCGCGCGGGTTTTGGCGTCAAGATCGGAGCCGAACTGCGCGAAAGCGGCGAGTTCGCGGAACTGGGCCAGTTCGCCTTTGATTTTGCCCGCGACCTGTTTCATCGCCTTGATCTGCGCGGCGCTGCCGACACGCGAAACGGAGAGCCCCACCGAGATGGCGGGGCGGATGCCCTGGTAGAAAAGATCGGTTTCAAGATAAATCTGGCCATCGGTGATGGAGATGACGTTCGTGGGGATGTAGGCCGAAACGTCGCCGGCCTGGGTTTCGATGATGGGCAACGCTGTCAGGGATCCGTTGCCGTATTTTTCACCCAGCCGCGCGGCGCGCTCCAGCAGGCGGGAATGGAGATAAAAGACGTCGCCGGGATAGGCTTCACGGCCCGAAGGGCGTTTGAGGATGAGAGAGACCTGGCGGTAGGCGGCGGCGTGTTTGGAAAGGTCGTCGTAAATAATGAGGGCATCCATGCCGTTGTCCATGAACCATTCGCCCATGGCGCAGCCGGCAAAGGGCGCGATGTACTGGCTGGTGGTGGAATCGGCGGCGGCGGCCGAGACGATGATGGTGTAAGGCAAGGCCCCGGTGGAACTGAAGGTCTCGACTACGCGGGCGACGTTGGCGTTTTTCTGGCCGACGGCGACATAAATGCTGTAGAGGGGGCGGAACCCCGGTTTGCCTTCATTTTCGCGATTGATGCGGGCTTGGTTGATAATGGTGTCGACGGCGATGGTGGTCTTGCCGGTGGCCCGGTCGCCGATGATGAGTTCGCGCTGTCCGCGGCCAATCGGAATCATCGCGTCGATGGCGGTGATGCCTGTCTGCACCGGCTGGCTGACCGATTTGCGGGCGATAATGCCGGGAGCGAGTTTTTCGACCGGATAAAAGGTGTCGGTTTTGATGTCGCCTTTGCCGTCGAGCGGACGGCCAAGAGAGTCGACCACGCGGCCCAGCAGGCTTTTGCCGACCGGAACCTGCAAAAGCTTGCCGGTGGTGCGGACTTCGTCGCCTTCCTTGATGTGCTCGAAATCACCGAGAATGATGGCGCCGACTTCCGTTTCCTCGAGGTTGAGGGCGAGCCCGATGATCCCGTTGGGAAATTCGAGCATTTCGTTGAGGGCTGCACCGGAGAGGCCTTCGATTTTCGCGACGCCATCGTAGATCTCGCGGACGACGCCCACGTTGGATTGGGCGACTTCTGTTTTCAGGGAGACGATCTGGGATTTAATTTCTTCGAGGATGGTGCTCATGGTGTGGTCTCTTTGTTTGAGGTGCTAAGGAAAGGGAAGGATAAGGTTACGCAAAGACTCGTTCGAGACGGTTGAGCCGTCCGCGGATGGAGCCGTCCCAGATATTGCTGCCGCGCCGGATACGGACGCCGCCCAGCAAGGAAGGGTTGAATTCATAGCTGGTGCGGGCGGGAGGACCGAAGCGTCTTTCGAGCTCGGCGAAAATGCCGGTGCCCTGGTCGGCGAGAGGAGAGGCGCTTTCGACGCGGACGGTGCGTTCTTCCACGGCCAGCTCGATCAGGCGTTGCATGCGGGAAAGTACAGCGATGTAGTTGCGGGGCTTTTCCTGGACGAGAAGTTGGATTATTTCACGGATACCCGTCTCGTTGAGGCTCCCATCGGGACGCAAGCAGGCCCGGAAATATTTTTTGGCGGTTTGCCGGGCGTGGCGGTCAATTTTCATAGCCGGGGCGACGGGTTTTGAAGAATCTAGTTGTTGGCGGCGTTGATCTCACGCACCGTTTCGGAATTGAGACGGGCCTGGTCGTCGGGGGTGAGGACTTTGCCCGCGACTTTTTCCGTGGTCTGAATCACCAGGGAACCGACGTGCCGTTTAAGCTCGGCCAGGAGCCGGTCGCGGTCGAGAACGGCGGCTTCATGAGCTTTGCGGATGATATCATCGGCTTGGGCGGCGGCTTCGCGGGCACGGCGTTCGGCGCGGATATTGGCGCTACGCTGCCCTTCGGCGATGATGGCATTGGCCTGTTCGTTGGCTTTTTGGATGATGCTGAGCCGGGCAGCTTCGGCTTCGGCCAACTCTTTTTTGATTTTTTCCACATTGGCCATTGATTCCTCAATGGCATCGCGGCGCTGCTCCAGGATGGTCCGCACCGGTTTCCAGGCATACTGGTTGAGAACAAGGGCGAGAACGGTGAAGGCAATACACTGCGAAATGAATTGCTGGAGGGTGAAGCCGGTGTCCAAGCCTACCTGAATGAAGTGATTCTTGATATCGTTCAGATCGGCTAGCGGGAAGTTGAGAAGGAGCATAGGCGTGAAGCGTGCCGCCAGAGACGATCCCCGGCGGTGATCCGGTTAGTGGGCTAAAACGAAAGCGACGAGCATGAAGGTTCCTTCCGAAATGCCGACCATGAGGAGGGAGACGGCGAGGATTATGCCCAGGGCGCCGGGATTGCGACCCACTGCCTGCGAGGCGCCAGCCCCAACTGCGCCGATGCCGATGGCCGCGCCGCCGGCAGCGAGGCCGACTTCGATAGCCGAGGTGCTTCCCGATAAGTTTGTCGCGACTTGTGCCAAGATATCCATAGAGTTTTCCTTAAGTGTTGTTGTTGATTTTAGGCGCTCTGCAAGATGCTCGGCGCCAAAGTTTTTCAATGATTGCTTGCCGTCTTTGTGGAATGTGCGTCTGTATTGGTGTAAACGCCGGTGAATACGGCGGTTAAAACAAAAAAAACGAAGGCTTGGACGAAAGCAACGAGAGTTTCGTAGAAGTAGCAGGGAATGAGGGTGATGAAGCCGATGTTCGGGTTCATTTTGTAAATCGAATCGAGCATATATTCTCCGCCGAAAATATTGCCGTAGAGACGAAAGGTGAAGGCGATGGGACGGATGACGAGAATGGAAGCGACCTCGACCCAGCCAACCAAAAAGAAGATGATGACAAAGAGCACGTTGACGATCTGATAAGGAAAGTGGACCTGGGATCCGAAGATATGCTTGAGCAGCCCCCCAAGGCCGATCTGCCGGATGCACCAATAAAACCACATGAAAAAAAAGATGGCGGTATAGGCGGCGGTGAGGTTGTCATTGGCATTGGCGCCGCGGAGAAAGGGCCGGTCGACTTCAAAGTTCCAAATAGTGGTTCCGTGGCCAAAACCAAACGTGCCGACGCCGGGGATGAGCCCAAGGAGGTTTCCGAGGAAAATGAAGACAAAGACGCTTCCGAAGTACCAGAAACCGCGTTGCATGGTTTCGCGACCGGTGATGCCTTCGAGAAAATTGCTCATCACTTCGACCAGCCATTCGACGAAATTTTGCAAACCGGTGGGGATCAGCTTGGGTGCGCGCATGGCGGCCTGGACGACGGCGATGATAATAATGGTAACGATGGCGGCGGAGATCATCGAGTTGTTGACTTCAAAATCGCCAATCGAAAACATCGGCGTCGGGTATTTGGTCAACTCGGCAAATACGGAGGGGAGAAGGCTCATTTTTACGTCAAAAAGTAAAGTAGGGGCTGACATAATTGCGGGAAAGTCAAATTAAGCAAGTATAAGATTATGAAACTTTTTAGCCTTAATGTGAAGCTCGGCTAATGACTATGAAATTGAGATTAAGAGATGATTAAAGCAATTGCATCTTAATTGTCCAGCGAAGGTTGCCTGGAGGTGTTGACCAGTGCCGAAACTGAAAAAATGGCCTGCCCATGGCAAAAGGCTCCGGAATCTGTTCAGTCCCGAAGAGAGGCGGTGTGGATTGGTTTTAAAGCGATCAGGTTCTTTTTGCCAGCACGAGCAGATGAATTGATAGGAAGTGAGGCCGGCGAGAGTTTGCAGGGGACCGGCCAGAGGAGAGGAAACATAGACCCACTCTCCTTCGACGTAGCCTTGAACCCGGATATGCCTGGGGTGGCCGCAACCGGCGAGGAGACCTAGGAGGCCAAGGGCCGCGCCCACCCGGATGAATCTATGCGGATGACGGCGAAACACATCCGATCTCACCATAATTTCGATTTGAGGTCATCTTTCATGCTTGGACATTGAGTAAGAAGTGATTGCGCTTTTGGAAAAAGAGCTAATGATGATTCCGCTTTGAAGGTTTTCCAGCGCACTTTCTCTGTTGTGCTTGACTGTGGGATGGCTGTGGCGTTCGCCATACAATTCCATCATGCCCATGGGGAAATCAAGCGGTTCCCGGCGGGCTTGGCGGGTCTATTCTGAGTTTGGCCAAACTCCCGATGAACTTATTTAAATACCGGTTGGCGTTATTGGCGTTACTTGCGGTCTTTCCGCTTGGCGGAATAGGCGCGGATACGAATTCCGATCGTCCCGCTATCAGCCAGTGGGTTTATCCGGGACGGGATGGGAAGCTGGTCTACAAGACGACTGCGAGGGGCGACCACATTATGGATTTTTCGACGGCGGGTTATATGGGCGGCGGTGTGGCGTTGCCCACGGTCCCGGTGGCAAAAACTGTGAAGCCTTCCGGAAAAGGCGATGATACCGCCACGATTCAGACGGCCATCAATGCCGTCGCGGCCATGCCTTTGAAAAACGGTTTTCGCGGCGCGGTGTTGCTGGCGCCGGGCACGTTTATCTGTTCGACCACCATCTACCTTCCCGCCAGCGGTGTCGTTTTGCGCGGCAGCGGCAGCAGTCCCAACGGCAGCACGATCATGATGGCGGGCGGGAAGCACGTCGCCATCTCGACGAAAATGGGGGGCCGCCGGCCAGATTCGCCCGCGCCGGGTCCTGACGCGATTCAGACTTTCATTGCCGACTCTTATGTTCCCGGCGGTTCGGCGGGTTTCACTGTCGCCAATGCCAAGGGCTTCGCGGTGGGCGATGTGATTGAGATCCGGCGGCCCGTCACGGCGGCATGGGTCAAATTCATGGGCATGGACACATTGACGCGTGGCGGCAAGCCGCAGACCTGGATCAAAGCCGGAACATTTCTCCCCATCGAGCGGCGCATCGCGGCGATCTCGGGCAATAAAATCACTCTCGATGTGCCGTTGTCGGCTTCAATCGATGCAAAATACCTGAATCCACCGGGTACCGCTGTCGTCAAAATATCGCCGCCCAACCGGCTGACGCAGGTTGGCATCGAAGAGATCCACATCCAATCGCCGCCGCAACGCGTCAACCACACCGAGGAACTTTACAGCGCGATCCAACTCAATGGCGAGGACTGCTGGATGCGGAATTTGATGATCGATGAAACCATGAACAGCGTGGGAATCGGCGGGAGGCGCATCACTTTGGAGAATGTCACCATCAACCGCAAGGCGCTGCATCTCGGCGCGTCCAAGCCGGCGGAATTCGCGCCGAACGGCGATCAGATTTTACTCAACCGCTGTTCCGTGAATGCGGACAATGTCTGGTTCGCCGCGACGGGAGCTGGTCACTCTGGCCCGATCGTGTTTTTAAATTGCGCATTTGGCGGCGACGGCCATATCGAAGGCCATCAGCGCTGGACGACGGGGATGTTGCTCGATAATTGCTCGCTGCCGGATGGCGGAATCGATTTTAAAGATCGCGGCGCGATGGGATCGGGCCACGGCTGGGGCATGGCCTGGGCCGTTGCGTGGAATTGCGTGGCCCAGGTTTACACTGTCCAAAAACCACCTGGCGCGATGAATTGGGCCATCGGTTGCATTGGTCAAAGCGTGCAGATGTCCCAGCCCTTCGATGCCGCGCCCCTCTTGCCGGAAGGAGCCTTCGATTCGCGCGGCAAGCCGGTCGCGCCGCGCAGCCTCTATCTCGCCCAGTTGGCTGAACGGCTTGGCCCGAAAGCTTTGCAAAATATCGGTTATTCCTCTCCCGGTATCATCCCCGCCTGGCCCAAGGTTCAGCCTTCGCGGGTAGCCGGAGCGAAGATGGACGAAGGGATCGGCACTGACTTTGCCCTAAACCAGCCGGTGACGGCTAATAGTGTGCGCGGAGGCAAAGGCAACGCCCAATTCACCGCGGAAAGGGCTGTCGACGGTGATTCCGAGACTTATTGGGCTCCGGCGGATGGCGCCATCCCCGCCACTTTGGAAGTCGACTTGAAAGGGCCGACAGAAATTAATTCGTTGACCATCGAGGAGGCAGCTGACATGACCGGTCGCGTGCAGCAATATAAAGCCGAGGGGCAAGTGGGGGGTAATTGGAAATTGCTTTCGCAAGGCACGGCCATCGGCGAGCGTAAAATCGATCATTTCCCATCCGTCACTGTTTGGAAAGTGCGTTTCACCATTCTCAAGGCAAAAGATTATCCGGCTATCAGCGAATTTGGCATTTATTTGAACACAGGCTCGAAATGAAAAATGCAGCAAAAATAGGGTTGTTAATTATTCTATTCGTTCTCAACGCAGCGGGAACAGGCGCCCGGGCCGCCGTGGCGAGCGAATGGGTTTATGCGGGGCCGGATGGCAAACTGGTTTATAAGACGACTCCGGCGGGCGACCGGATCATGGACTTTTCCACCGCCGGTTACATGGGCGGTGGCGTCGCTCTGCCCGATGTTCGGGTGGTGAAAACGGTGCAACCTTCCGGCGGGGCGGACGATACCGAAGCGATCCAGGCGGCGATCAACGAAGTCGCGGGGATGCCGATAACGGATGGTTTTTTTGCTGGCGCAGTGTTGCTCGGGCCGGGAACTTTTACCTGCTCAAAAACGATTTCGATTCCATCGAGCGGCATCGTTTTGCGTGGCAGCGGCAGCGGAGCCGGCGGAACGACCATTAAGATGACGGGCAGCCGTCATGTCGCGATTGTGATCGGCGGCGGGCGGATGGGAGGCGGGCGCACTCCAAGTGACAATGATCCCGATCCGGAACCCGATCAGAAGACGGAAGGGAAACCTGGCGGGGCGCACACGGTCATCGCCGATGCCTACGTGCCCGCGGGGGCGACGGCTTTCACGGTGGCGGATGCCAAGGGATTTGCGGTAGGTGACACGATTTCGATTCGCCGGCCTACCACGGCGGCTTGGGTCAAGTTCATGGGCATGGATGACCTGACGCGCGGCGGCGGACACCAAAATTGGATTGCTTTATCCCGGAGCGGATTTCAGGAACGTAAAATCACCGCCATATCCGGAAACAAAATCACGGTCGATCTTCCCCTGGCCGATTCTTACGACGCGAAATATTTGAGTCCTCCGGGCACAACCGTGACCAAAGTGCGCCCGGCTTCACCGGTTACGCAAGTTGGCGTCGAGGATTTGCATATTCAATGCGCGCCGTTGGAAGTTGCCTACGGCCACGCGCCTTACGCAGCCATCCATGTGGGAGGCGATGATTGCTGGGTTAAAAATGTCTATTGCGAGGAGACGATGAACAGCACCGTGCTGCTCGGCAAACGCATTACCATGGAGGGAGTGACTGTTACGCACACCTTCCCCAATCTGGGCGCATCGAAGCCATCCGATTTTGGCATCCAAGGCAGCCAGATTCTCATCGACCGGTGCAAGGACGTTGGGGGCAATACCTATTTTGTCTGGACGACCAGCCTTGTGCCCGGCCCGAACGTGGTTCTCAACAGCGTTTTTAGCGGGCACGGCAGCCGCATCCAGCCGCACATGCGCTGGTCCACCGGGTTGCTGGTCGATAATTGCACGGTGCCGGACGGCGGAATCGATTTTCCGAATCGCGGCTCGGCTGGTTCGGGGCACGGTTGGACGATGGGATGGGGAGTGGTGTGGAATTGCATCGCGAAAGCTTATGTGATTCAGCAACCGCCCGGCGCCTGTAACTGGGCCATCGGGTGTATCGGCCAGCGCGTGCAAACGGCGCGGTATTTTGACGACAGTCCAATTTTGCCCGAGGGAATTTTCGATTCCTACGGCACGCCGGTCGCGCCGCAAAGTCTCTATCTCGCCCAATTGGCCGAACGGCTTGGGACGCAGGCTATCCGGAATATCGGATATGCCTCCAACACGGCCGATATGTTTCCCGGCAAATCGACCCCGCCGCTGCCGGCGCTTTCCTCCGTGGCCGATCCCGTTCTCGGCCCCGATCTGGCGCTGCATCGTCCCGTCAACGCGGGCAGTGTCCGCAATGGCTCGGCGCAATTCGAGGGCGAGAAGGCGGTTGATGGCGATCTCCACACCTATTGGGCCGCCAATGACGGCGTGAACCAGGCGACTTTGGAGGTCGATATGGAAGGGCCGGTTCAGCTCAATGCTTTGACTCTGGAAGAAGCCTCCGGAACGACCGGCCATGTGCAGCAATATAAAGTCGAGGGGCAAGGAGGCAAGAATTGGACTCTGCTGGCGCAAGGCGCCACGATCAACGGTCGCCAGGTGGCCCATTTCCCGGCAGTGACGGTTTGGAAAGTGCGGCTGACGATTTTAAAATCGCAAGGCTACCCGGCGATCAGTGAATTTGGGCTCTATGACGATAAGAATGCCTCTTCCGGTACTTCTGCTTCCGCCCGATAATCTCCGGCGTGTCGTCCTGCGCGCGCGGGAAGCCGGAACAGCTAGAGTTGCTCTTACCTGCTAATCTCTGCACAACAGGCTGACTTTCATCGCCTCATTGATTGGCGCCATCCTGCTTATCGAGATTCCGCTGAGCTATACTGTATTCTTTGGTGGAAACCTCGATTTCACCCGTTAACTTCCCTGATGCGGCTTCCCCAGACAGCCAGAACTTGGCCGTCGCACCATCGCTCCTCAACCAATCCTCGGTCCGAAACGTTTCACCGGAGCGATCCGTATGATAAACGGAATTTCGCCTGTTCCATTTTAAAGCTCCGCTTTCGGAATTAAGAATAGCTTTCATCTGATCTTCCGATAAGCCGCCGGCAGCATCAGCGTTGGTGAACACTTCATGGGAGCCCACTCCGTTGAAAAATATGACCTTGAGGTTAAGGGAGGCGTGAGTCGTCTTTATATGGAAAATAACCGCTTTGTCACCGACTACATCGTAGGCAAGGTTGTCTTGCAAATCAGTCTCGCTGCCGTATCTCGCGATGCATTGAGCTTCTGTTTCGCCGAGGTTCCCACGCGAAACTCCGATGCCCAAAGCCAAAAGTAAAACCACCGAAAACGGGGTGCGCATTTTCATGATGGCCTCGTCCTCTTTTGAAAGCACTTCCTAGTTCTGGGAATCAGGCTTGGGATCGGGGAAAGGCTGAGGGACAAGATCATTAGGACTTTTGATTCCATTTACGCTTGGACTAACCGAGTAATCGGCACAGCCGCAAACAAGCAAGGCACATATCAGGATTAAAATTCGTTTCATGGGAACAGGCCCAGGATATCACCCATGGGTCAAACCGCAATTCCATCGCTCTTGCCTGTCGGTCTGTTATGCAGACATCAGCAGCTCTTACAAACCCTCGACCTTCTCTTCGGTTCCCGAAGAGGAGATCGATGCAAGAATCGCGGCGGCTTCTTTTTGGGCACGGTCCATTTTAGGATAGCGGACTTCGCGGTAACCGGTTGCCTCCGCGGGCAGGCGCAGGATTTTGAGCCAGGCGGCGTAAGCCGCGGGATCTTCGGGAGCCTCGAATTGATCGGCGATCTCGAAGTACCAATCGCGGAAAGCCCGTTCCCGGGCGTGCCAGGCGGGGAGTAACCGCCGCAGAAATTTGGCCTCGCGCATGAGCTTCAGCATCCAAGGCCGCGTTCTGATTCTGAAACGGATGGTGCGCCCGCCTATGATAAATTCGGGGCGATTGATATGGCGATGGATGAGTTTGTCGCCAAGTTCGGGCCGGATGTTGTAGCGTTCGAGGTCGCGTTCATATTTTTCCTCGCTGGTCAGAAGATAGGAGACGTAGACCTCGTCCTTAATGGCCATGACACGGTGAAGATTCCAGAGCGCGGCTTCGGTGGCGGCGTAATTGAATTCGGCCGAATCGCGGGCGTGAACGCGCAAGAGGCGCGCCACGTAGTCTTCGGCATACGCGAAATTTTCGTAGCGAATCAAGTCGTAAATCCGCTGGGCCAGGAGCGATTCGTATCGCGGGGAGAGGACAAGTTTGGCGCGCGCGCCGGTGACGAGCTGCCAATATTGTTGAGCCAGCTTCTCGCCCCGGGCGCCGGAGCGCCGGAGCCGGGCCGACTTCTCCGCGACGATGTCATGATAGGAGACATCGCCGGCGGCAACCGGAAGCGCCGAGGCGAGGGCGTCGTGGGCGATTTTGCGGCCCAGCTTGAAGGCGAGCCAATTTTCGGTTGCCGCGCTGCCCATGGTTTCCTGGATGCCATATTCGAGGCTGCCGAGAGAGAGGGGCAGCTCGCCGCGCTGAAAGGCGATGCCGAGCATAATAACGTTGGCGTAAAGCTTGGTGCCGAAGGCGCTTTCGGAGAGTTGGGAGATATCGGCGCTGAAATAGCCGGAAGAATCGGTATGGCGGCGCAAGGTTTCTTCGAGCGTCTCGACGCAGAAATCATCGGCGCCGAGGAGCGTGTTGATGGTCGGGGTCTTTTGCCGGTTGACAATGGCGCGGGTCTTTCTTCCGCCGACGCGGAGATTGCCCTTTGGGTCGAGTCCGCGCGCCGCCTCGAGAATATCGATGCCGAGCATGAGATCGGCTTTACCGTAGGGAATGATGGGCGAGACGGGGCCGGCGTCCGGTTTGAGAAAAGTGATGTGCGCATAAACGCCGCCGTTGCGGATGGCGAGGCCATTTTTGTCGCTGAAGATCACATGGTAGCCTTCGCGATGCCCGGCGCGGACGAGAGTCGCGGTGGAGACGCCAATGCCCATGCCGCCGACACCGGCAAGATAGACGTGCCACGCCTGGTTGAAATCGCGCCGGCGGGGGAGGGGAATGTCGCCTATTTTTTCGAGATCGGGAAGGCGGGACAGCGGTTTTTGCGAGCGAATAACGGTTACTTCCTCGAAAGCTGGGCAGGCGGCGATTTTGGTGCAGGCGGTGTCGTTGACGCACCAGGAAAGATCGGTTTGCACTTTTTGTCCGAAATCGGTTTCGATGAAGGCGAGGCCGGGGCAGCCGGTGGCGCGGGTGCATTCTAGGCAATGTTCGCAGGCGTCGCCGACGATCTGGATATGACGCTTGCTTTCCAGGAAGCCTTTTTGCCGGATCTCGGCGCGTTCTTCGCGGTTGCGGCGGCGATGGAAAGTGATGCCGCATTCCTTGTCGGCGACGACGACCTTGACGCCGTTGCGAAGCACCGTTGACTCGAGCAGGCTCCGGTAAACGTCGCGCTGGGCGGGATTGACGCGGAGGACCTCGGTTTTCTGATCTAGGGCCATTGCCGCGATGATTTTTTCGATCTTCTGGACGAAGGTTTCCCGGCCAAGGAGGTCATATTCGAGTCCGGGCGTGGTCTGCTGCCCGGTCATGGCGGTCGTTTTGTTGTCGAGAATGATGTAGGTGATGTCCTGGCCGTTTTTGATCGAGTTGGAAATGGCGATCTGACCGCTGTGGAAGAACGTCGAATCGCCCATGAAGACGACCTGTTTATTGGTGATGAAGGGGTCGATGCCGAGGCCAGTGGCGCCGCCGAGTCCCATGCCGCTATAATTGTGCATCAAGTCCTTATTTGGTTCGAACATCAGCATGGTGTAGCAGCCGGTGTCGCCATGAAAGACGAGATCGACCGGCTCGCGGCGGTGAGTCCGGCGCATATAGCCGGCATCCAGGAAGGCGCGTTTGATTTCGCCCAGTACGCTGGCTGAATCGCGGTGCGGACAGCCGGGGCAAAAGGTGGGGGTGCGCGGCGCCAGTTGGACGTCGATGGCGTTGTTTTCGGCCAGCAAGGCGAGTTCGCGTTCAATGGCCGGGTGGCCGGGTGGGAGTATGGGCGCGGCAAGTTCGGTGATGAGGGGCGCAAGGAGTTCGACCAGGATGGAAGAGTTGAAGCCGCGCGTGGACGGCAGCCCGGGGCGTCCACCGGGAAAGAGTTTGCCGTAGACCGGAATCACCGGCTTTCCGGTCAGGGCTCTCCGGGCCAGGTGGTGCACGATTTGTTCCTCGAGAAAATCGCGGCGCTCTTCGATGACAACGATGTTTTCAACCTGTCCGGCGAAAGAATCGATCAAACCGGGATCGAGGGGATAAGTAAGGCCGAGCTTGAGCAGGGGAAAGGTATCGGCCAGGCCAAGTTGGGCCAGCGCATGCCGCAAATAGGAATAGGCGAGCCCTGAGCTGATGAAGCCGAGCGGCGCCGCGCTGTTATTCCGGCCCGGGATGAACCGGTTGACTCCGTGGCGGATCGCGCTGGCCCAAAGACGGCGATAACGGGAGGGAAATTCCTGCTCGCGGCGCCAGGTGCGTGGCGGCAGAAGGACGTTTTTCTCAAAATCGACTTTGGCCGTGTCGATCTCGAAGGGGTTGTGCGTGTTGACCCGTGGAAAGTGATTGCGGGCGACCTGGACGGAACCGCCGCCATCAGCCTGGTTGGTGGTAACGAGGTAGCCGACGTACAGTTCGCTCTCGCGGGATAGCCGGAAAGCAAGATCGACCCAGTCCTTCATTTCCTGATTGGAGGATGGCTCCAGAACCGGCATGAAGATGTGCTTGCAGAGATAGCGCGAATCAGCCGGCACCTGAGTCGAATCACTCCAGGGATCGTCGCCCATGACTACAACCACGCCGCCTTCAGGGTGAGATCCGGCCAGATTTCCCAGCGCGAGCGCGTCGGTGGCGACATGGAGGCCGACGCTTTTCATCACGCACATGGCGCGCAAACCGTGCATTTGCGAGCCATTGACCATGGCGGCGGAGAGCGCCTCGTTATTGGCTAACACCGCGCTGATTCCGTATTGTTTGGGAATTTCCTGGATGGCTTCAACGCAGTCGAAAAAACCGGAAATAGGCGAGCCGGGATAACCTGTCCAGAGATGGGTCCCTCCCTCCGTCTCGAGCAGCCCTTTGACAAGAAGCTCGTTCCCGAGAAAGACCTCTGTGCCCTCTTCCTTGAGAAATCGTGGATCGACTTTCAAGTCTCCTCCGGTTGGGGTTACCAACCGCCGTCTCCTACACGGCGGTTAACTGACCAGGGAAAGATTAGAGCAGGCATTTGGCAAAGGCCAAGGGAAAAGCTGGGGGCGGGCAATTGTTTCGCAACCGGCCCTTGTCCTCTTGGCAAACAAATCATAGAATTGAGTGCTTTTGATAAGAGTACGAGATCCCCTTTCTATGCCTGAAGAATCTGTCGCCCCGAAAATGACCGACGTGGAACGCGTTCGCCATTCCGCCGCGCATGTGCTGGCGACCGCGTTGCTCAAGATTTGGCCCGAGGCGCAACTGGCGGCCGGTCCGCCGGTGGAAAACGGCTTCTATTACGACGTCGATTTGCCGCACCGGATCAGCCCCGCCGATTTTGAACGGATCGAGGCGGAGATGAAGGCCGTGACGAAGGCGAATCAGCCGTTTGTCCGTTCGGTGGTGTCGCGCGACGAAGCGATCCGGCTTGGGCACGCGGGGCGGCTCGCCGCGCTTTCGGAGCGTCCGGCGCCGAGTAAGTTCAAGCTCGATATTCTTAACCGCATTCCCGAGGGCGAGGAAATTTCGCTTTATACCAATGGCGATTTTGTCGATCTCTGCGCCGGACCGCATGTGATGCGCACCGGCAACGTCGGCGCGTTCAAGCTGACCCACGTTTCGAGCACGTATTACCTCGGCGACGAGAAGAATCCGCAGCTTCAGCGCATTTACGGGACAGCGTTCAAGAATAAGACGGAGATGGAGGCCTACTTCCATATGTTGGAGGAGGCGAAGAAGCGCGACCATCGCAAGCTAGGCCGCGACCTGCGGCTTTTCCATATCGATGACGAGGTTGGGCAGGGACTTGTGCTCTGGACTCCAGCCGGCGCGATTATCCGGCAGGAACTCCAAAATTTTATCAGCCGCGAGCTGACCCGGCAGGGTTATAGCCAGGTTTTCACGCCCCACATCGGCAAGCTTGGGCTTTACCGCGCCAGCGGCCATTTCCCCTATTACAAGGAGTCGCAATACCCGCCGATTGTGGAGCGGGAGACGCTCGATTTGCTGGCCCGGGAAGGTTGCTCCTGCGCGGAATTGTCCAACAAGCTTGAGAGCGGCGAAATCAACGGCTACCTCCTCAAGCCGATGAATTGCCCGCATCACATTAAGATTTTCGCCAGCCAAAAGCACTCCTACCGTGACTTGCCGGTCCGGCTGGCCGAGTTTGGGACCGTTTACCGGTGGGAACAGTCGGGTGAATTGGGGGGCATGACCCGCGTTCGCGCCTTCACCCAGGACGACGCGCATCTTTTTTGTACGGAAGATCAACTGCCGGCGGAGGTGCTGGGTTGTTTGAATCTGGTGAAGACGGTGTTCAACCTTTTGGGCATGAAAGACTACCGTGTGCGGGTTGGCTTGCGCGATCCCGATAGCGCCAAATACACGGGCGACCCGGCGAACTGGGACAAGGCGGAAAAAGCATGCCGTGACGCGGCTGCCAGTCTGGGCGTGCCGTTTTCGGAAGAACCGGGCGAGGCGGCCTTTTATGGGCCGAAGATTGACTTTGTGGTCAAAGATGTTCTGGGCCGCGAATGGCAGCTCGGCACTGTTCAAGTCGATTATAACCTGCCGCTCCGTTTTGATTTAAGTTACACGGGATCCGATGGTAAGGAGCACCGCCCCGTCATGGTTCACCGGGCGCCGTTCGGCAGTATGGAAAGGTTCATCGGCTGCTTGATCGAGCATTTTGCGGGCGCTTTTCCAGTCTGGCTGGCGCCGGAGCAGGTGCGGCTTTTGACTGTAACGGAGGAGCAGATCGGTTACGCCCGAAAATTGGAAAGTGAGATGAAGGGAAAAGACGTCCGCGTTACATTGGATGACTCGCGGGAGAAGCTGGGCGCCAAAATTCGGCTTGCGGAACTGGCCAAGGTACCTTATATACTTACCATTGGTGAGAG
>DATJMI010000025.1:0-57844 GCA_035508775.1 Methylacidiphilales bacterium | reverse complement strand
AAAAAAATCCTCGTAGGCCTGGCCGGAAGAACGGAAGACCCGAGCTTCCAAAATTCGATCTGCAATTGCTTGCTGTTCTGGGGTAAGCGGCACCAGTGCAGTGTAGTCACAGTCAAGTGTGCGCGCAAAGCCAAATGCTGGTGCCCCTACGTTCCAAAATTACTGCGTCATAACTCCGCTACGGATTAAGAAGCGTTGTTGATTTCGCGAGTAACCGGACCGAGAGAGTATAACTCGTTGGCCTAAGGCAGACCCGGCGAAAATGCCGCTCACAGTGTTTTACGATTGCTGTGTGTTTGGGCAAGTCGCGGAGATCGTGCGGCTTGATCCAATGTTCATCTTGTTCGGTCCAACTCATCGTGCTCTTCCCGGCGGAACGCCCGTAAGTTCGCTTTTTGACCGTATGCTTGCCGATGGCGTCCGCGATCATCTCGGAGGCCTGAAGGTCGGCGGCGGTGAAGTAAATCTTGTTGCCCAGATTGAGAAGAAAGACCTCCGCTTTTTCCCGGCCCCCCATCGGCGGGATGTAGGAGGTGGGAGACTGCGTGGAATTGATCGTCGTGGCCCGCGCGCCGCGAATCTTGTCGACCACGTTGTAATCGGAAATCCCGTCCTCGCTGACGAGCACGGTTTCCTGGGCCTCGTCCAGCACCATGACGATCAGGTTTTTCTGGCCGCGTCGGTCCTGGGTCAAATCGTACCGCCGCAAGGCATGGAGATAAAAGAGCACCTTGAGGAGCAGGCCGACGTATTTCTTCTCTACTTGGTACTTCTGCGGAATCTTGACGCTGACGAGCTTGCCCTGGTCGATCTCGCTTAGGGAGAAGGTCGGTTTCTCCGGGCAGAAAACTTCCGCGATGTCGGGAGCCGTGAAGGGCTGGAGATAATTGAAGACGGTGGACCGGATGCCGCCGAGCTGCTCCGGCGGTTGTTTGATGAACTCGTGCAGGTAATGCACCAGCGGCGCCAGTTCGGGCCTGCTCTCGGATAAGTTCAGTAACGCCGTGACCATCTCCTCAAACTTGGCGGTGCCGGCGATGACCTCAGCACAGGCCGGGATGGTAACGGGGCGGCCAAGCGCGGCCAGGGCGGCGAAGGTATGCTGGATGGCCGTTTGCGCCGCGACTTTGAAAAAGGCCTGCCCGCCCTTTTGGCCGGCGGCGGTGGCCACATCGACGATGATCTTCGCGTAGGTCGAATAGGGAATGGAGGTGTCGGCCAGAAAATTCATGGTCACGGCGGGTTTCCAGTCCGGGGAAGCATCCTCCGGCCTCACTTCCAATTGCACGAGGCTGTCCCGGCAGTTCAAATCGTCGGCGATGCGGGTAAGCGGCTCGCTCAGGTCGCCCTTGGTATCCAGCGCCAGAATACCCACGTCAGGCCGGTTTTTCTTCAACTGGTGGATGATGGGTACGACGGCGCTGGCGGTTTTGCCGGAACCCGTGCGCCCGTCGATTTCCCAGCCCCGGCAGAAGTCCTCCTCCGACCATCGGATGCCTCCCAGTTCCAGAACTGCCTCGGTCGGAAGTTTTCGTTTCCGAAGACCATGATAGGTCATAAGGATCACCAGTGGAATCAGCCCAACAGAAATGACCCAGCCTAAGTCTTGGGTACTAAACGCAACCGCGACGACGATGCAAAGCATCGCCCCAATCAAAGATAAAAAGCGCATGCCTCGATTAAAGGACCGAAGACCCCATCCGCGTTAGCGAGCGGACGATTATTAGGCGAGGATACGTGCAGTTTGCCCGAGAGTTCTTTTCCATGCCCCTTTCGCCGTGCCTGTCGGCACCGCTCCGAGGACTGATTTGATAAGGGTGGCAACCGTGGCGGGCCGCTGCTCCGGTCCGTCCCAGCGCACCGCCACCGTTGCTGCATTTTCGTCAGGTCAGTTCACGGAGGATTCGGACCAGCTCGGCAGTGGGGAATGGTTTCAGCAAGACAGATTGAAAGAGTGGATGCGATTTATAATCAGCCAAGATTTGGCGATGACCGGACATTAGTAGGAGACAACCCCGCCAACCTTGGGTATGAGCTTCCTTCGCCACCTCAAGGCCGGTCATCTCCGGCATGTGGTAATCGGTAATCAGAACATCAAAATTCTCGATATTTTCCAGTGCTTGACGCGCCGAGGTAAAACTCCGCACCGCAAAACCATTGGCCCGAAGCGACATCGCCATGGCTTCGGCGACAAAGGGCTGATCGTCCAGAATGAGGATGCGCCTGGGCGTCTCCAGCAGTGGTTGGGCAAGAGATGAGTTCATGAGTACGATTACGCCCCATTGTGCCGTTACAATCAATCTCGAAAATACGCCTTAATAGGGCGTGTCGTCTACCATCCCATCTCAGCTTAAGAAATTTGGAGCCAATCTCAGACGTGAAAGGGTACAAGCCGGCCTAACCCAGGAGAAGCTGGCCGAACTGGCCGATCTTAATATTCGCACCGTTCAGAAAATTGAAGCGGGTGACATTAATATTCTTATCACAACCTTGGTACGTCTTCAGCAGGCTTTAAAATGCGATTGGGAGAGTCTGCTTCCAAAAAAATAATTCCGCGCGCTTTGTGGACGCGCTTTGCCGCCAAACCGCCCCCCGCTTTTGGCTTTTAAGGGGGCGGTTCGTCTGCAAATCGCTTCCTGGTCTGTGGCGTTGGCCGTGGCTCTATGCCGCGACCGCAACCGGGCGCTCGAGCTTTCGGCGAACGCGGGACGGATTCAGCGCCTTACGGCGGCTGTTCTTTTCGGCCCAATGGCTCTGGAGAGCCCTCATAGCCTTGTCCATCCATTTGGCGTCATGGGCGCATTGCAGAATGGTTTGGGTCAGGAAGTATTTGTGTTCGGTACCGGCATTGTTTCCCAGTGGCTTGAGATGGCCCAGCGCCACCAGTTTCTGGATGGCAACCGGCTCCATATCGAGAATGTAGCCCGCCCGGCGGTAATCGACTTTGCCGGGTAGGATACGCAGGTTTAGAAACGTAACTTTGTCGCTGTCGCGAGGTCTATCTACTGGCGTCTGAAAAAGAGAATTGTTTGACATTTTATTTTTTGGGTAAGGGTTTTCTGCTGTTCTTTGCCGCTTCCATGCGGCCAAAAACAACGTTCATTGCCTCTATTTCAGCACAAATGCCGAAAAGATGTTAATGGACAGTGGGATGGTAGTGGCAAGTTTGTGGGAGATTAGTGGATGCTTAGTGTTTCGCCCCAACCTGAAGAGGTCGTTGGGAGGCCTCGACCGATTTCTTGGACACAAGGCCCAAGAAACAGGATCGGGTTTCCAACTGCCGAAGATCGATATATGGAATGAGTTATTGTTCATGTCCACATTCTCCCCGATTTTTTTTCATTCCGTTAGAGAGTAGTAGGAGAGTTAAGTTCAATTTTGACGAATTGTGATTTTTCTTGAGCCCTCAGCCGCCATTTTCTCGAACTCAGCGTCCTTTTCCTTCCACTGCTTCTCGTCAGCTCTTGCCTCCTTCTCCGCTTCGAGACCGCGTTGGCCTTCCGTGAAGAGAACGATTTTCTTGGCCTTTTGTGCCTCGTAGTACTCAAGCGGGAGGGTGGTGATGGAAGCCCGCTGGCCGTAGGCCGCATGAATCGCTTTCGATTTATGACCCAGGTGGTTCATGGCCTCCCTTTCCGGCATCCCCGCCGACCGCGCCCGCTGCGCCCAGGCATAACGGTAGGAATGAAGCACCCGACCTCTGATTTTCAGGGTGCGGCAACGGCGGCGAAATTCCGCCGAGCGATGTTTCGGCAATTCGAGCCGGATTTTGGGAAAGAAAAATCCCTCCTGCGGCAGTTGATTCAAAATTGCTTGGAGACGAGGCCCGACACAAAGGCAACTCAAACCTGAATCTTGCCGGCCTTCGAGCTTCTGCCGAAAGAACTCAATCGTCTTGGTTTCCTTGTCCACCCGATCCCAATGGAGGGCAGCGATGTCAGACTGACTGCCGCCCGTTTCCCACAACATCTCGTAATAAAGCTTCCGTTCGAGATTTCCCTCTTTGGCCACAATCTGACCGTGCTCCCATTCCGTGATCGCCTCGAAATGCTTTTTGCGCACCGGAGGCCACGCCGCCTCGGCCATTACGGGTGCGAGCAGCCAGCCCAGATGCAACGCATAATTATGGATACGGCGCATGTAATGGTGTGCGGCATTTCCGGCCTTCTTATGTTCGAGCACGGCAAAGAGATGATCAGCTTCCGTGTCGAGGAGCTTCACTTTGCGCAGGCGGGTAAAAGGCTGGCTGCGAAAAGCCCGCTCTTTCCGGTCGCGGGTGGCTTCCACGCCGGAATGGGCGTAGTGATCCATCACGTCCTCCCAAGTCCGTTCCATCAGTTCGGGGGACTTGGCAGAAAGATAGGTCTTCGCCATGGAGCGATTGAGCATCGGCTGCTCCACCGATTGATTTTTTCCGGCCAACAGCCGCTTGGCCGCCGATTCATCTTTCGTCCGGGTGCTTTGCTGCCTGCCGGTGATTTTATCCTGAAGATAAAAGACCCCGTTTTCCCGTTGATAGAGCCAGTAACGATCCTGCATGCTTGTCCTTTCGGCAAACATGCTATCCGGTTCTCGCCTCCACCCGTGAGTGAGCGGACATCGAGTAACCCGAAATCGGCGAGGATTATTTTATCCTACACCGCATCGTCCGAGTCCTCTGGCAAATCCTCTGGCAATTGCCAGAAAATTCATTTTTACCATTCGCAATTCACTCAGACTAAGTTGGTTGCGAGCTGGCTCCGGAGGTAGGGCTCGAACCTACGACCAATCGGTTAACAGCCGACCGCTCTACCACTGAGCTACTCCGGATTTGTGACGGAAGTGCAAGTAGATCACAGCCGACCGGGAGAATCAATCATTTTGGCGTATGGTGCGCGTCACGCGTACAGAGGCTCGGCGGTCAATCAGATAATATCCTTGAAGCCCACCGTTCTCAGCCATACGAAAGCCACTTCGATAGAGGCTGTCCAAAAATTCGATTGAGTATAGAAATTGCTTAACTTTGGGATGTTCATCACCGACGCGCAGTGGGAAGTTTTGCAACCGGTCTGGGAAGTTCCGCGCAAGGAGGGGGGGCAGGTCGGCCACGGGCCAATGCCCGCGAAGTTTTTGAGGCCCTTCTCTTCATTTTGCACACGGGCATTCAGTGGAAATATCTGCCAAAAACTTTTCGGCCCAAATCGACGGTGCACGATTACTTGCCGTTCTGGAGCACGCAGCAAGCGTTCCGCAAATTGCTGGCTTTGGTCATCCGGCAACTGGTGCAAAAGCCGCGTTGATCTGCAACAGTGCTTCGTCGACGCGGCTTTCGCGGCAGCCAAAGGCGGTGGAGAAGCGGTGGGGCTGACGCGCAAAGGCAAGGGCACCAAAATTCAATTAATGGTTGATGCCCAAGGCATTCCGCTGGCCGTTTCGCTCGACGCCGCCGACCGTGCCGAATCCCACATGGTGCAGCAAACCCTCGCGTGGGAAGAGACCGAGGTTCAACCCGAACGCCTGATCGGAGACAAGGCTTACGACTGCGATGCCTTGGACGATGCGCTGGCCGAACTCGGCATCGAAATGATCTCGCCGCATCGCCGCAATCGCCTGCCGGAAAATCAAACCCAGGATGGACGGCCCTTGCGTCGGTATCGTCATCGCTGGATCGTCGAGCGCACCATCGCGTGGCTCGGCAACCATCGGCGACTGCTCACGCGCTGGGAAAAAAATCTCTCCAACTTTTCTTCCTTCACACTTCTCGGCTGTCTCATGCTAACGCTGCGACATCTGCCCTTTTGTTGACCAAACCGAATTTTCGGACAGCCTCTAGCAACTACGCCGCAGGTTAGTTCAGCTTGAAGACGTTATCTTGCGCCGTCCCAACATCGTTTCTTGCTCAATTTTTTGCCCCATCCCGCCGGAAACACCACGCGATTGCGTAGGTCATCAGGGTACCGAACATGATACGCCAGGGAAACTCGATCTGCACGAGCCAATCGGGCGCGCGGACGTAGCCCGCGTCAAACTGAAGCAGGCTATGTTGGGCGAGCCAGATGATGCCGGGACCGATATCAGAGCTGTTGCCGCGCACGGCGTTGATTACGTCCCAGGGCAGGCCCGACCAGATAGCCACGCCCGCGAAACCTGCGAGCATGGCGATGAGATTGCCCGTTTCCGTTCCACGATTTTTCGTGGTAAGGCCGAGCAGAAAGATGCCGAGAAGTGAACCGTAGGTGTAACCGAAGATGCCGAGCACGATGGGAATGATCCGGGCGCGGGGCGAATAAACGACCACGGTCGCGGTGATGATGGCCACGATGGCGAGAAGGAGCGCGAAAGCGACGGTGCTCCAGCGAACGGCATTGACCACCGGGCGAGAGTCGTCTCCCCTCCCCCAGCGCGGTGTCCAGAAATCCTGGGTGAAGCTGGTGGCCAACGCGTTGAGCGCGGTGCTGAGCGAGCCCATCGCCGTCGCCAGCACGCCCGCGATAAGCAGACCGCGCGCGCCGGGTGGAAGCTGGTGGAGGATGTAATAGGAAAAGATTTCGGGGTTTTTGGTAGGAAGCGCCGGGTCGGGATGTTGCTGGTAGAAAACAAAAATCATGATGCCGATGAAGAGAAAGGCACAACTGAAGGGAAGATCGATCAAACCGGAGAGAACAAGCGCCAACCGGCTCTTGTGATAATTCCGGGCGGTGAGCATCCGTTGCACCATGTCTTGGTCCGTGCCGTGGGTGGCCATGGTGGTGAAAACCGAACCAAGCAGCGCCGCCCAGATGGTGTATTCATTGCCGAGAATGCCACAAATGCCGGCAAGAATGGGATGGCCATTATGGAGCGCTTGGACGCCGGAAGGCGTGCTGGAGGCCATGTCGAAACCGAAGTCGAGGAATTGGAGATCATGCGGCTGATTCAGCAGGCCCTTCATTCCATCCCAGCCGCCGGTGCCAATCCAAAGGGAGATGAGCGCATAGAGGAGAGCGCCGCTCATGACGCTGGCTTGGATAACATCGGTCCAGACAACGGCGCGAATTCCGCCAGCCGCGGTATAGGCGGTGGTGAGGATGGTGATGAGCAAGACCGCCCCAGCGTAAATCAAAATCGTTTCCTGATCGGTCGCGGCGGCGCCATGGATCATTTCATAACCGAGGACGAGGATGACCGCGGCGACGTAAAGCCTAGCGCCGCTGGCGAGAAGACGCGTGATGAGAAAGACGGCGGAGGCAGCATCGCGAGTGGCTTTGCCGAAACGGATCTGAAGAAACTCATAGATCGAGACGACGTTGTTCTCATAGTAGGGCCGGATGAAGAGGTAGGCGACAATAATGCGGGCGATGATTGTGCCGATGGCAAGCTGGGCGTAACCGAAGTTATGCCCGTGGTAGCCCTCGCCAGGCGTGCCCAGGAAAGTGCCGGCGCTTAACTCCGCCGCGATGATGGAGGCGAGAACGGCGCCCCACGGAAGCTGCCTGCTGCCGACACTGAACTCGCGCATGTTCTGGCCCCGGCGCCGCACGGAAAAGAGACCCACGCCAATGACCACCGCGAAATAAAGGAAAATGGCGAGGCCGTCCCAAAGGAATGACATCTCCAAGGCTAGAACCTATCTCAAAATTAGCCAAGGGTTCTAATGCGTTGGCCATTGTGAAGGCGATTTCGCCTCGGACGCGGAAGATGCGCCTAGCTCCGGATACTTCTTGCGGAGCTGCGCCGCCTGATCGGGCTTGATCTGGGCCAGAGTATCGCAAGCCTGCCGGGCAATGTCCCAGAGCTTTCGCGACGCGGTGGCAGTAACGAGATTATAAAGAGCCAGAGCATGTCTCGGCTTGGATTGCAACGCGCGCTGGTAGCAATAAATCGCTCTGTCGGGATCACTGGAGAGAAAAGAGTAGTAGCCGAGGTTATTCCATGCGTCAGCATCGACCGGATTTGCCACCGTCGCCCGGCGAAAACAATCGATGGCTTTGCTTAATTGCGATGTCCCGTAAGCCAAACCGAGACTATTCCAGGCAGCCGCATAATTGGGCTGAAGCTGGACGGCTTTTTGCAGCGACTGCTCAGCAAGGGCGTTATTTCCTTCCTCTACCTGAATCTGGCCCAGAGCGCACCAACCGTAGCCGCTATTTTGATGGGCATCGACGAGCTCCCGCAGTTTTTTCTCCCCTCCGGCAAGATCTTTTTTGACGTAGTAACAGTCGGCGACGGACTCCCAACTCAAAGGAAAATAGGGCGAGTAGCCAATCGACTTAGTGAGCGCGTCAATGGCTTCATCGAATCTTCCCAGGTAGGCCAGGGAATTGCCGAGATCAAACCACGCCAGCCCCATTTTGGGATCGAGCGTCACCGCCTTCGTCAGATAGGGAATTGCCTCCTTATACCGGCTGATCTCCATGTAAACGTGGCCCAAGTCATACCAGGCGAAGGCATCGCCGGGATAGTCCCGGGTCTGTTTCTGAGCCTTACCGAGAGCCTCTTCGATTTGATGATTCCGAATCAACATTTTGATGGCATTGGATTCGGCCAACAAGGGGGATGGCTTGCGGGGCGGACCAACTTCCAAAACGATCCGGAATCCAATTTTAGTATATCGGTAGCTGGGAAATTCGCTATTACGGAAGAGCGAACGCAAGAATCCGGGAGCATTATCGGACCACGAAGCCCCGCGTAACGCCTTCATTTCTCCGGCGTCAACTTCATCGTCACTTAGCCCGGGAAACTCCTTACCGGCCGTATCGCTTTTTACCGGTACCAGCGGACCCCGGTCGAAGCACCACTGCCAGACGTTGCCACCCATATCGTATAATCCGTAAGGATTGGGTTGAAAACTTCCCACCGGGCTGGTTTGCGCGTAGTCATCGTTTTGAGCCAGACATTGCCAATTCTTGCCCGGCAGGGTGGCGACAAGGGCCTGATCGGCGTAATTGCCCGCGCCTTTCGGCGGCGGCCATGTCGTACCCCATGGATATTCTCCATACCAGACGGCGTTGCTCCATTCCCCATCCGAAGGCAGCCGGTACATCTGATTGCCCCCAAGCTTGCCTTCGTTCCGTTCTTTCCGGGTCAGCCAATCGCAAAACGCCATTGCCTCGTTCCAACTTACCCCCACAACCGGATGGGTTGGCCCCTGATTAAATCCAGGATCATCCCAACTCGCGCGCGGATCGAGTCTCCACATCAAATGGAGGCGCCCGTTGCCAACGGCCTTGACTCCCATGACATAAATGCCACCCGTTTGTTGGTAACCAGTCGCTTGCGCATAAGCCTGAAAATCCTTCACCCGCACGTCCCAGACACAAAACAAAACATTCTCCGTTCCCGCTGGAACAAATCTCATGCCAAGACTGTTCGTCCATTCCCGTTCCGCCACAGGCCATGAGGATGTGATTGGCGCTGGAGGCGGCGGAGAAGGGGCGGGAAGCGCCAAAGCAAACGCGGCGGCGGCAAATAAGATGGCCGTCCCGGCAAAACAAAACGCCATCATCCGCAATGAGGACGGTATTTTGCGCTTCATAAACAGACCGCACCCTTACTAAACGGTAATGCGGCAAGAGCAAAAGGTTTTCCCGCTTTTTTTAGCTCATTTTGCTATAGTCCCCGGATGCCATACGTCGCACGGTTGCGTCCCCCCTTACATCTGCCTCACGCCGCAGATGTGCCGGATCCGGACTCGACCACACTCGTGAAGAGTTTTACCGCCGTGCTGTTGCTTGTCTATGGCATGCCGGTTTTGGTACTCGTCCTTCTGGCCATCTTTTTTCCGCCGCAAACAATCGATTTCGTCCCGCCGAAGATTTCCGAGATAAATCTATCCCTTTTCACACCATCGCCACCGCACATCTCTCTGCCAACAAGGCCCCAGTTGAATGTGCGGCCTAAAAACACGTTGGTCGAATCGGACAACGATACGAACCTGACTTCCCGTAGCCAGCAGTCACGCAAGCCCGATTCGGTCATGCCAGACATCGTGAGCCTCAACAAGCATGGAGACAGCTTGTGGGAATCTCCGAATACCCCCAAATCCCGGGAGGTTCGGCAAAGCTCGCCGACGCCCAATCCATCACCTGCCCAGGAACAACAAAACCCCAATACCTTATTCAAGACGCCGCAGCCTCAACCTCAACCCATCACACCTCAGCCCAAACCGATGCAGTATACTCCGGACGGCTTGCCGGTGCTGCCTCCCCTCGATGCGCCGACTTTGGCGGCAAGCGATCCCCACACCAGCGAGATGCAGCAAAGATTGCAGCAAATGTTGCAGCAAACACAGGCTAATACGGACGGGCGGGCCGGTATGTCCGGCGAACCCTCCCCCGAAGCGATGGCGACAGACTTGGGGCGTTACAAAATGATCGTCTACCGCGCCGTGGGTTCACGCTGGTATCCGAAGGTCAACAATCAACTCCAAGTGTTACCCGTTGGCAGCGTTCGCGTCCAGTACACCATCTATGCGGATGGAACGGTAACCACCAAGGTGCTCGACGGTGGCACCGGCACCCTGGAATTGTTGCTTGCGATCAGCCGGAATGCGATTACCGAGGCGGCGCCTTTTCCTCCTTTCAGCCCGGCGATGGAGAAAGCAGTGGGTGGCAGCTACACCGACGATTTCACGTTCAGTATTTACGGCGACTGAGAAAGAAGCATGACCATATAGGTCCTCGACAAAACGACCGGTTCAACGGCTAAATTTGTTCTATCATGGCAGACAACGAATCTTTGGAAGCACGCGCGGAGCGGGCGGCACAAATCGCCCAGCAACCCCGGCTTTATAAAGTATGCGAAGGGTGCGAATCGATTGTGATGCGCGAAGCGGCAACCTGTCCGAACTGCCATGGCTACCGTTTCGATACCGATCCCAAGCGAGTTATTTCACAGGCGGCCATTTTAGGCAAACGGCTGCCCAATTCCATACCGCCAAATGAGTTGACGTAATTTTTACAGCAACAATAGGTTATATTCGAAATAAACCTATTTGCAACGGCGTCACCTTGTGCGTAACTACAGACTCGTTATGAGCCGTAATATTATCTCATTGAAAGCCCGGGTGCGCTACGAGGGCCGCGCGAAGATGTTTGATCGCCGCGCGACGGTAGGCGCTGATCTTGAGAAACTACCTGATCCGATTTGGCTTATGGCCGGGTTGAGACAGAGCGGAAATATCCCCAAATTCGCCAGTAGCGCCATTAAGCGGCGGAAGTAAAACGGAAGGTAGCCGGGACGAGTCAGCGCACGGTCTTATTTCTCCGGCGAGAGAAAGACATAGCTGCTGGCTTTGCCGTGATGGATCAGCAGGACAACGCTTTGGTCGGATTTGACCCCGTGAGCAAGGCTGGCAAAATCTTTGGCCGAATTCACGGACTGGGTTGAGCCCCGGTTAATGGAAAGACTTTCGATCACATCGCCTTTGTCGAGCTTATCGTCGGCGGGAGAATTGGATTCGGTGCCGGTAACCACGACGCCCGATGTAATGCTCTTGTCGACTTCATATTTCTGGCGGGTTTTGGCGTTAAGATCGGAAACCTCCAGCCCACCGAGGACATTGTCGACCGCCGGCGGCTGCGATTGTGTATCCGGGGCCATAGGAAAACCGGATTGATCGTCATCCCCCCGTGCATTGGAAGCCTCCTGGAGATCGGCGGGAATTTCCGAAATTTGTACCGTGGCCGTTTTGGGCTGCCCATCGCGGATGAATTTCACCTCGACTTCCCGGCCAATGGGGAGCTGCGCCACCACCAAGCGCAGGTCGGCGATGCTGGCAATCTTATGCCCATCCACTTCCGTAATGAAATCACCCGCCTTGAGTCCCGCCTTGTCCGCAGGAGAGCCGGACGGCACACCGGCCAGAAGGGCGCCCTGCTCGTTATTGAGGCCAAGCTGGGCCAGCACACCGTCGTCGATAGAGGCCGGAAGCATCACCCCCAGATAACCGCGAACGATTTTGCCGTTCTTCAACAGTCCTTCAACGGCATAGCGGACAAGATTGCTCGGGATGGCAAACCCAACCCCGACACCAAAACGAAAGTCCGACGCAATCGCGGTGTTGATACCGATTAATTGGCCATAAATATTGATGAGAGCGCCTCCCGAATTGCCGGGATTCACCGCTGCATCGGTTTGAATGTAGTCCTCGTAGTTGCTGGTATCCGGCAGATTGCGTCCCTTGGCACTGACAATACCCTTGCTGACCGAGTCGTCGAAATCATAGGGATCGCCAATGGCAAAAACCTGTTGGCCAACCTCCACTTTATCCGAGTCGCCCCACGGGAGCGGCTGGAGATCGCCCGCGCCATCGATTTTGAGCACCGCGATGTCGACCAGATCGTCGGCGGCGACAAAGTGGGCGGGAAAACTCCGTTTGTCGGCAAGCTCCACCTGGATGCTTTTCGCCTGGTCCACGACGTGATTGTTGGTCACAATGTAGCCGTCCTTGCTGATAATAACACCCGACCCAAACGACGTATCGTTTGGCACGGCGAAATGATGATGCGGATCATCCGGCATCCCCGGAAAAGGAAACGGCAGCTGCCGGCCGAAAAATCCCATGTGCGAGCCTTCATCCGGATGCGTGGCGGAAATCCGCACAATGCTGGGCAGCGCGACGGCAACCACACGTGTGTTTTCACGGTCGATCTGCTCCAGCAGCGGCACTTCCTGAGGCGCCACGAGGCCGTTCGTATCGGGCGTAAACGCCACGGACATCACCGGGGCCGTGGGAGCGGCGTTCGTGCCGGGTGCGGCCTTATTCTTGTCGTCGGCAACGCCGCTAGAAGCCTTGCCGCAGCCTGAAAGGGCCGTGGTTAAGAGGAGAGTTAAACAAAATAAACGCTTCATAAAATGGATGGTGACTTGGTTAGTATAACACTGTCTTATAGACCATGTTCAAAGATGTGGATTAAATTTGATTAATCTCTTCAAGCTCCTTAAGCAGAATTTTTCACTTACGAATGGCGCTCGTTCATCAAAGGCTTTACTTTTCTTCCATCTTACCGTCTGACCAGCCATTAAGAACTTAACTTTATCTTCTTATGTTCCTCGCAGGCGATATCGGCGGCACCAAAACCAACTTGGCGGTTTACGCCTATGAGCACGACCAGCTCATCAACCAGGGAAGCGCCTCTTACGCTAACAAAGACCACGCCTCGATCGAGGAAATCATCCGCGATTTTCTCGCTGGCAAATATCCGGAAGTCAAATCGGCCTGCTTCGGCATCGCCGGTCCGGTAAAGGACGGTCAGGTGCATGTGACCAATCTGCCCTGGATCGTCGATGCCTCCGCGCTTCGATCGCGGCTGAATTTCAAGCAGGTCAGCCTGCTCAATGATCTCGAGGCCAATGCGTATGGCATCCAGACGCTGCGCTCTGACGAATTAATCCCCATCAACCCGGATGGCAATCCACGTCAAATCGGCAACCGCGCGTTGATCTCGGCTGGCACGGGACTTGGCGAGGCGGGTCTGCTTTGGGACGGCGTCGCCTATCGTCCTTTCGCGACCGAGGGCGGGCATGCCAGCTTTGCGCCGAATGACGCCACCGGAGATGAATTGCTCTGCTTTCTGCGGCGGGAACACGGACATGTCAGTTGGGAGAGAGTCCTCTCGGGCATGGGCATGAAAAACCTCTACCGTTTCTTCCGTCACCGCTCCGGCCAGGCGGAACCAGCCTGGCTGAGCGAGGAGATCGCCGCGGGCGATCTCGCCGCCGTGGTCAGCAAGGCGGGGCTTGAGGGCAAGGACCCGGTTTGCGTCGAGTCGGTCGATTACTTTACGCGCAACTATGGCGCGGAGACGGCCAATCTCGCGCTGAAGATGCTGGCGCTGGGCGGCGTCTACATCGGAGGCGGCATTGCCCCAAAAATGCTCACCAAACTCAAAAGCGAGATTTTCCGCGACGCGTTTTATAACAAAGGACGGATGAGCCCGCTACTGAAGTCGACGCCAGTTTACGTGATTTTAAACGACAAGACCGCGCTGCAAGGCGCGGCTTGGTTCGCGGCGCATGCTGATTAACTGCGGCTGGCGCAATAAAACGAGACAATCCGAGATAGCGGGTCACTTTCAGAACTGCAGTCATCCCGAGCTTATCCGAGCAAAGCACGAAACTTATAATAACAGTTAGTACGTGCGCGACGCGCGATGGGCCAAGAACCATCGCGCGTCTGCGTTTATACCGGGATTCCTCCCTCGACATGGCCGATTCTGCCACGTCGATTTTCGGCGTATCGGCAAAATGGCCAACTACCCAATCCGGCCATCCCGGCCTATAAAGCAGTGGCCAATTGCAATGCCGGCCGATTTAATTCGGGGTACATGTCTCGTACTCTGATCAAAAGTACTCATCCGAGTGAAACCAATGGCAAGAATTCATCGCCCGAACCGGAACTAAACTGGAAGCAGCTTCAGCGCAGTCTATTGATTATTTTCGTCGGACTCTGGATCTACTGGCCCGTCCTTAACGGGGACTGGCTTTGGGATGACGATGTCCTTATCTCCCGGAATCCAATCATTCATAATCCCGCCGGCCTATGGCATATCTGGTTTAGGCCGTCCGAGCTGATCGACTATTTTCCCCTCACCGCCAGCGTGCAATGGCTGGAGTGGCAACTGTGGCCCAACAGCACGTTCTGTTTTCATTTCACCAACGTGGTTCTCCATCTCTGCAGCGCGCTGCTGGTCTGGCGCCTGCTGGACAAGCTGGGTCTGCGGCTGGCCTGGCTCGGCGGCCTCCTTTTCGCCGTTCATCCCGCGCTGGTCGAGTCGGTGGCCTGGATTTCCGAATTAAAGAATACGCTCTCGCTGCCGCCGTTTCTCCTGGCCATGTGCGCCTGGATCGACTTCGACCGGAAGCGCAAGGTCAAGGATTACATCCTCGCCCTGAGTCTTTTTCTCATCGCGATGCTGGGCAAGACGACGATGGTGATGTTTCCGTTGGTCATTCTGCTCTATGCGTGGTGGAAACGGGGCCGCGTGGCACGGACCGATCTGATGCGGAGCGCGGCGTTTTTCGCCGTATCGCTGGCGGTGGGGTTGGCTTTGCTTTCGTTCGTGCATCACGGAGTGGGGGAGGAATCGATTCCGCTGGGCGGCTTTTTCTCGCGCCTGGCCTGCGCGGGGTTGGCGCTCGCGTTCTATTTCTCGAAATGTTTTTTGCCTGTGAGCCTCTCGCCCATCTACACGCAGTGGAGGATCGATCCCCCCTCGCCGACGCAATTGCTTCCCTGGCCGGTTTTCGCCGGCGCGATTTACTGGCTGTGGCTCCGGCGCCGGAGCTGGGGGCGTCACGCTTTGCTGGGGCTGGGATTTTTTCTGCTCAATCTGCTGCCCTTTATCGGCTTTCACGAAATTTCCTTCATGCGTTTTTCGTGGGTGATGGATCATTTTCTCTACATTCCGATCATCGGGTTGATCGGGCTGGCGGTGGCGGCGCTGGAGCATACGGACATGCTTCTTCCCACCGCGACGCGTCCTTACAGGATGGGTCTCGTCGCGGCTGTGGTGATCCTGCTGGCCATGGCCAGCCGCGATTACGCTTCGAAGTTCACCAATCAGGAGACTCTCTGGACTTATACGCTCGAACACAACCCCGAGGCGTGGCCGGCTCACGATAACCTCGGCGGCGTCTATCTCGTCACCGGGCGGACCGATGAAGCCATCGAACAATATAGCCAGGCGCTGATGCTTGAACCGGCGTCGTCCACTCTCCGCAGCAATTTGGGTCTGGCTCTGATGCAAGCGGGCGACTTGCCCGCCGCGCTTGGTCAATTTCAACAAGCTTTGCAAATCTGGCCGGGCGCTCCGGTTCATGCCCACCTAGGTGATGTCCTTGCCAAGATGGGTCACGCAACCGGGGCGCTGGCCGAGTACCAAAAAACGCTGGCGCTCGATCCAACGAATGCCGATGCCCATTACGCGCTCGGCAATTTCGCGGCGCAGGCGGGCCGTTTTTCCGAGGCAAAGGAAGAGTATCTGGAATCTCTGCAAACGGACGCTGAGTTCGCCCCCGCCCATTTGAATCTCGGCAACGTCTACCTTCAGGCCGGGCAAATTCCCGAAGCCATCGCGCAATACAAGCTGGCGCTCAGCCTCGATCCGGCCAATGCGGATGCCCGCTGCAACCTCGGATCGGCGCTGGTCAAAAGCGGGGATATTCCCGCCGCCATCGAGCAATATCAAGCGGCGCTGGAGATCAACCCCAACCTCTCCACCGCGCGAATGATGATCGAGCGGCTGCAAGCCTCACCAGCGCCGAAGCGGTGATCCATTAATTTCGCAAAACTCCCTCCGCCTCCATGGGTTGCCCACGGCAAATGACTATTTGTTCTTCAAATTAAGTCCCATCAGGAACTCGATGTTGTTCTCGGTCTTCTTGATTTTTTCGAGCAGGAGATTCATCGCCTCGACCGGCGCCTCCTCGGAGAGCACGCGGCGCAAGGCGTGGATGCGCGGCAATTCATCGGGATGATAGAGGAGTTCCTCCTTGCGAGTGCCCGAGCGGGAAATGTTGAAGGCGGGGAAGATCCGCTGGTCGGAAAGATTGCGGTCGAGGTTCACTTCCATGTTGCCGGTACCCTTGAATTCCTCGAAAATCACGTCATCCATCCGGCTCCCGGTCTCGATCAGCGCGGTGGCGATGATGGTCAGGCTGCCACCCTCCTGCACATTGCGGGCCGCGCCGAAAAAGCGCTTGGGCTTTTGTAACGCGTTCGATTCGACGCCGCCGCTCATGATCTTGCCGGTGCTCGGTTGCATGGTGTTATAGGCGCGGGCCAGGCGGGTGATGCTGTCGAGGAGAATGATGACATCGACTTTATTCTCGACAAGGCGCTTGGCGCGTTCGGTCACCATCTCGGCAACGGCCACGTGCCGCTCGGGAGTCTCGTCGAAGGTGGAGGCGACGACCTCGCCCTTGACGGTGCGGAGCATATCGGTCACTTCTTCGGGCCGTTCGTCGATGAGAAGCATGATCAGGTGCGCGCCGGGATTGTTTTCCATGATCGCGTTGGCGATCTTCTGGAGCAAAATCGTTTTCCCGGTGCGGGGCGGAGCGACGATCAAGCCGCGCTGGCCAAAGCCAAGCGGGCAGACGAGATCCATCGCGCGCATGGAGACGTCGCCGTGTTTACCTTCGAGAAAAATGCGCCGGTTGGGGAACATCGGGGTGAGGAGATCGAAAACGGGAACCTGGCGGCCTTCTTCAGCCGGCTTGCCCTCGATCCGGTCGACGCGCGCGAGGGCGAAGTAACGCTCCTTGTCTTTGGGCGCGCGAACGGGACCGTAAAGTTGTTCGCCTTTGCGCAGGTTGTAACGGCGCACCTGCGAGGGTGAAACGTAAAGATCCTCGGGACAGGTGAGAAAATTGAACCGGTACGAGCGAAGAAAACCGTAACCGTCGGGGTAAAGATCGAGCACGCCGCCGCCATTGGCGGTGCCGTTTTTCGCGGCATTACGCTTGATGATTTCGACGATGAGATCGTGCTTCTTCAGCGCGGCCGCGTTTTCGATGCCATATTCGTTCTTGGCAAAAGTCTTCAGCGCCCGGGTCGGCTTGGCCTGAAGTTCCTCGACTTCGAGGTGAGGTCCCGGTGGAAGCGGCTCCACCGGCGGGAGCGGCGTTTCGGTGGCATCCGCTGAGGCGAGTTCAATGCCGCCTGCGTCCTGGGCCGGGGGCTGAGCAGCCGGCGCGGCGCCCAGCGGCGGCAATTCCGGTTCATCGGCGGGCAGCCCTTCTATCCGACGCGGCTTATGATGGCCGCGGCGAAAGGGCCGGTTTTGTGAACGACGCATCCTCATGAAAAATGTATTTGATCGATCTGGCGCAAGAGCGAGGCGGGAGTCCCCTCGCCCCAGAAGGCCACGGTGGCGCGCGCCATTTTTTCCATCACCGGCATCTGACTGGCCAGACGCTGTCCGGCTTCTTCTGACGTCAAGCCGCGTCCGGCAAGGCGACAGAGTTGCGTGGCGCGCGATGCGCCGACGCACCAAATGACGGAAAACAGCCTTTCGAGTTCGCACTCGAACAGCAGAGGTATCATAACAGCCAGAGCTTCTGTGGGGTGGGTTCGAATCCGCTCTTCGAGTTCGCGTTGCCAGACGGATCGGATAGCGGGGTGGGTGATCTCGTTCAATTTTGCCCGTAGAGCCGGGTCGGCAAAAACGAGTCTACCCAAGACCTTTCGGTCAATCGACTTGTCCGGTTGTAGAATGGAAGGGCCGAAAGCGTCAACTACATTTTTCCACGCCGGCCCGCCCGGGGCGGTAACTTCGCGGGCGATGCGGTCGGTATCAATCACATGCCAGCCGCGTACCAGCAGGCCCTCCGCGAGGGTCGACTTGCCGCAGGCGATGCCGCCGGTGAGGGCGATAGGAGAGTGAAGACTCATTGGAAACGGTACGAAGCAAAGCTTCAATGACCCTCGCGTTCCCAAACATAACTTGGGAACGCGAACCCGCCAAAGCTTTCGATCCGGAATATCTCTCTTCCGGTATCCCTTTCAATATGATCCAAATCTAATCCAAGTCTAGAGCTTGGCCACGTGGACGGAGAGAATACCCGGATCGGCCTCGATTTCCTTGATGACTTCTGGCGCCGGCAATTCGTCGAGATTATAGACGCTGAGGGCATGGCCGCCCTCTTCGCCCCGGCTCAGCGACATGCTGGCAATGTTGATCTTGTGCTTGGCCAGCAAGGTGCCAATAGAGCCTACCATGCCGGGACGGTCTTTGTTGACGACGAGCAAAAGAACGCCGGCGGGGCTTGCTTCGAGGTTGTGGCCATTAATGCGGACGATCCGCGGACGCATGCCGACGATAGTCGCGGCGATCTCGAAACGCTCGGCCCCTTTCCACGCCTCAACTGCGATGAGATCGGTAAAGTCCCCTCCCTCGGCCCGTTTGGTTTCGGTAACGCTGAGGCCAAGGTTGTGCGCGACACGCGGGGCGTTGACTTCGTTAATGGCGCCCTCCGAAGTGTGGGAGAGAAGTCCCTTGAGCAACGAACGGGTCACGGGAACCGTTTCGGCTTCACCGACTTTGCCGGTGTAATGAACGATCAGTTTCTCAAGGCCGGGCGGCGCAACTTGGGCAAGGAAGCGGCCCAGTTTTTCGCCGACACCGAGGTAGGGGCGCAGCACTTCGAGCGCGCGCAGGTCGACGTTGGGGACATTGACGGCGTTGTTGATGATACCGTTACGGAGGTAGTCGGAGATGGCCTGCGCAATCTCAACCCCGACGCTTTCCTGCGCTTCGGCGGTCGAAGCGCCCAGGTGCGGCGTGAGCACGACGTTGGGCAGGGAGCGGAAGGGCAGATCGTCGGCGGGGGGCTCTTTTTCGTAAACATCCAATGCGACGCCGGCGACATGCCCGCTTTGCAGAGCGGCCAGAAGCGCGGACTCCTCGATCAGTCCGCCGCGCGCGCAATTGATGAGACGCACGCCGGGCTTGCATTTGGCGATGGTTTCGGCGTTAAGGATATTTTTCGTCTCGGACGTCAGCGGCATGTGGACGGTGATGAAATCGGCCTGCGTCAGCAGACTGGCCAAGTCATCGGCCATTTCAACCTGAAGGCTGCGGGCGCGGCTTGGGACGAGGTAGGGATCGAAGGCTACCACAGTCATGCCGAAAGCGATGGCGCGGCGGGCCACTTCACCGCCGATACGGCCCATGCCGACAATACCGAGGGTCTTTCCGCAAAGCTCGGTTCCTTCGAATGATTTGCGGTCCCATTTGCCGGCGGCCATCGAGGCATGCGCCTGCGGAATCTTGCGCGCCAAGGCGAGCAGGAGGGAAAAAGTATGTTCGGCGGTTGAGATGGTATTGCCGCCCGGCGTGTTCATCACAACGATGCCACGTTCGGTGGCCGCCTCGACGTTGACGTTGTCGACGCCGACGCCGGCGCGCCCGATGACCTTGAGTTTTTTCGCGGCGGCCAGAGCCTTCGCCGTCACCTTGGTCTGGCTTCGCACCACGAGGGCATCGAGATCGGCGATGCGGGCGATCAGTTCGTCTTCCTTGAGGCCGCCGCTGGTGGAAACCTCGAAAGAGGGGTTTTCCGCGAGGAGAGCGATACCTTTGGGTGAAACGCCGTCGGCGGCCAAAATTTTATATGCAGTCACCCCGCGAGATTCGGGGAATGGTCCGAAAATGTCAAATCTACGCCGCTAAAAACTAGAACCTAATGTCTATTCAACTTTGGAAGGAATTTGCTTTCAAGGCCTGAAGCAGGCAAGAATCCGGATTCAAGACGGGTTCAAGTCCGTCTACTGGATGATTGGGCTATTTCTCCGTCACGTTGCCGCCGGCGGCAAGCACGCAAGCACTTTGTCCGCGGTTGCGCCGGGAATCTCATCCGCGCGATCACGGCTCAAGGCGGCGTGGTTTTCAAAAAAACCGTCGTTTCACTTTTGACATTGCGGCTTTGATGCAACACCCGGAAGTAAGATGGGATCCCCCATTCTTTGCGGGTTAACCAATTTGAATTATCCAGAATCAGGATGCCGCTCAATTTTAGCTTCGGAACAGCGGCAGCAATGCAGGCTTGCCGGTAGTGGCCGTCGACAATAACAAAGTCAAAGAAAAGGTCCGCATACCGGTTGATGACGCCGACATAGTTTGGCAATGGATCATAAATTTGCCGGTGGGGCTCATCCTCGGGGTGATCGAGGGGGATGTGATGATGTTCGACATTCGTCAAACCGCTTTCACGAATCGTTTCTTTGACTTTGGAAGCCCAATTGCCGTCGTGTTCGATACTGATTAACCGTTTCACCCGTTTCCCAAACCAAACTGTACTGCGGCCGCTGCCAAATTCGATTCCAACATCCTCCTTTCGTATAAAGCTATCGAGGAAGTGCACCGCGCCCTGACTCATCCATGGCGCATCCGGATTTTGCCGTTCCCAGAGAGCAAGATGAAGACGCCCCAGGAGATAGATTGGATTATTAACTTGCCGAAATCGCATCTGTTCAGGTGGGGCATTTTGTCAAATCCCTCGGGTAAGACAATGCCATTATCGGTTCCGAAGCACCTCAATGCGGCAATCAGGTGACGTTTCACAGCTTTCACGACTCGGACACATTTCGGTCATTTTCTTCTTTTTTGTTACAAGGAAGTAACTCACCCGCATAATCCAAAATCACTAGTCGACCTCCTCTTGCGCGTCATCATTCTGCCACATGCAAAAAACGAAGTGGAATGTCTTCTGTACAACTACTTGTTTTTTGAGTAAATTAAGCCTTTAACAGATGTTTTTACACAAAAACAATAAATTGAGCGAAAACAACGCCAACTCTTTTGAAAAGCCAGTTTTTTTCACTTTTTTTCATCGGAAAGGTAAAAAGGCTTGCTCGTTGGCTCATGGCTTCCTAGTTTCCACATTTGAACCCTCTTTCAGGAAGGAGATGAAGGAGAGGATCAATAAAAACGGTTAAAAAGCTCGTTTCCATAGCATTTTATGAAAAGCAAGCTTTTGCGCAAACTCGCTAAAAGTCAGAAATACCTGATTCTTGCTGAAATTAAGCGGAGTCAAGGTCTTTCGGTTTCGCAATTATGCGAGCGCATCAACCTCTCCTACATGGGCGTTAAGCAGCATTGCGTCGCTCTGGAAAAGGATGGCTATCTCGATACCTGGCGCCGTCCCAAAGGAATGGGCCGGCCCGAGAAAGCTTACCGGCTCACGCCACAGGCCCAAGAGTTTTTTCCCTCAGAGCATACCAATTTCACGGCGGAGATTTTGAAGAGTCTTGAACAGGTTTACGGACCGGCCGCGCCGGAAAAAATTCTCTATCAGATCTATCAGAACCAGACGGCCAAGCTCAGAACGAGAATCAACGGCAATACGATTGAAGAAAGAGCGCGCTCTTTTGCCGCTTTGCGCGATCACGAGGGTTACATGAGCGAATATTATTTCAATCCCGACATTCAGCGCCACCAGATCATTGAATACAATTCCCCGGTGCTGCCTATCGCGGATCAATTCAAAATTTTGACTCAGCTCGAGAATGCGCTGATCGAGTCCGTTCTCGGCGTTCGCGTGCAGCGGGAACAGGAACGGATATCGGGTCTTTATAAGTGCCAATTCACGCTGATGGATTGAACCGCCGGGCCGATGTCGGCAAGACTTTCCAGCCCGTCTCGCATGGGTGCGTTTAAAAGCGAAATTGGATCAAAGATTTTCGGAGTGATTGGTTTTTTATGCGTGCTGGCTGCGAAAGAATGGTCCAAATCCCTTTACTTTCGGTTCCAATACCCTTATTGTAAGGGCGCAGGAGATGCACAATGAAAGAGACCAAGGAATATACGCTTTATAACGACACGGTGATGGATCACTTCCTCAATCCCCGCAACATGGGCGAGGTACAGGAAGCTGACGGCATCGGCGAAGTTGGCGCAGCGGCTTGCGGCGATATCATGAAAATTTCCCTGAAAATCCGCGATGGCAAGATTGAGGATGCCCGCTTCAAGACTTTCGGTTGCGGCAGCGCGATTGCCTCTTCCAGCATGGCCACCGAATTGATCAAGGGCCGGACCGTCGAGGAAGCCAAAAGTTTCTCCAACCAGGAAGTCGTCGATGCCCTCGGTGGTCTCCCTCCCGTCAAGATTCACTGCTCTGTACTTGCCGAGGAAGCCCTTAAAGCCGCCATTGAAGATTACGAAGCCAAGCAGTCCGCCAAGCCTGCCGCTCTCACCTGATTCACGGGCTATTGTCGGCGGCGGCGTTGCCGATCAATCCCGAGAATATCGGCGTTCGCTCCACTTTTGAACCATTGCGGGATCAAGGCCTGAAATGCGGCTCCACGGCAAGGCCAGTGACCTTCCATTGGCCAAGCGGCGCCAGATAAGGTACACTAGCATTTCCCATGAATAAGCGCTCCGTCTATCTCGATCATCAAGCCACCACTCCGCCATTGGAGGAAGTTTTCCAGGCGATGCTTCCCTATCTCCGCGAAGCGTATGGCTCGCCATCGAGCCTGCATCGCTACGGCCTCCAAGTTCGGGAGGGCATCAAGGAAGCGCGGGAGAAAATCGCCCGGATGATCAACGCCGAAAGCGAGGAGGATATTATTTTGACCTCGGGCGGCACGGAGGCGGCCAATTTGGCCATCAAGGGTTTCGCCGAGGCCAATCACCGCAAAGGCAATCACTTTGTCGTCTCGGCAACGGAACATCCCTCCCTACTGCAATCGATCGAATTCCTCACCAAACACGGCTTTGAAGCGACTCACGTGCCGGTCGACACCATCGGGCGCATTAACCCCGAAGATGTGCGCGCCGCGATTACGGACAAAACCATTCTTGTTGGTGTTCATCTCGTCAACCACGACATTGGCACCATTCAACCGGTCAAGGAGATCGCGAAGATCACCGCGGAAAAAGGGATTGCCCTCTACGCCGACGCGCTGGCCGCCGCCGGCTGGATGCCGATCGACGTGCGGAATCTAGGGGTGCAGCTTCTCAGTTTCAGCCCGCACCGCTTTTACGGGCCTAAGGGCATTGGCGTACTCTACCGCAACCGCAAAGCCCGGGTCACGAGTCATATTCATGGCGGCGTGCAGGAAAATGGACGTCGCGCGGGAACCGAGAATGTTCCCGGCATTATCGGCGCGGGCGTGGCGGCGGAATTTGCCGTGCGTGATTTGGCCAAACGGGTCGAGCATGTCTCCGCTCTGCAAAAACGGCTCTATGAGGGACTCTGGAAGAATGTCGAGTACATCAAACTCAACGGCCCCGAACCGGGACCGCTGCGCATCTGCAACCAGCTTAATCTCAGCACCGAATTCATCGAGGGCGAAGGACAGCTTCTGCTCCTCGATTACCAGGGGATCGCGGTCGCAAGCGGATCGAGCTGCGTGAGCAAGTCGCTTAAAGTCTCGCATGTTCTCAGCGCAATCAAACTCGATCACGCCCTGGCGCAGGGCAACATCATTATGAGTCTCGGCAAAGACAATACCGTCGAGGATGTCGATTACGTGGTCGAGACTTTCGCCAAGATCGTGCACAAGCTGCGCAACATGTCGCCGATGTGGAAGGAATTCGAGGAAGGCGTCATCGACTCGGTTATCAAACCGACGGGCCGGGGCAAGTCCTTTACGGAACACGCGGCGGATGTTTCGGGCCGGGCGGCGCATTAAATTCATCTACATGCTTCCGATATTCCGTTAGCCTTGCTCTATGCCTCCTTCCCTGACCTCCGAAGTCATCCTGGCGCAGTTGCGCGGCGTGAAGTATCCGGGTTATTCGCGCGATATCGTCTCGTTTGGCCTGATCAAAGATGTGCGGATCGACGGCACGCGCGTGATGGTGCGGATCGCCGTCACCACCGCCGACGCCAATATCCCCAAGCAAATCGAAGAAACGGCCATCGCCGCGATTGAATCGATTTCCGGTGTAAGCGAGGCCACGGTTGAGATGCTTGTCAGCGCGCCGGTGACCAAGGCGTTGCAGGCGGATGCCGGAGGCCTGCCGCAAACCAAAATTGAGGGCGTCAACCACGTTATCGCCGTGGCCAGCGGCAAAGGCGGCGTCGGTAAATCGACCATCGCGGCCAATCTCGCCCTGGCGTTGCGCGGGAAAAATAATCAGACCCGGGTTGGCCTTTGCGATTGCGATATCTATGGCCCCAGCATTGGCCTTATGTTTGGAACCCAGGAGCGGCCCTCCGTGTCGGAAGAGGGACGCATCGAACCGGTCCGGCGCCACGATCTCAACCTGATGAGCATGGGATTTATTCTCGACGACACCGCGCCGGCCATTTTACGCGGACCGATGGTCACCCGGTACACGCAACAATTTTTGCGCAGTGTCAACTGGGGCGAACTCGATTTTCTCGTGCTCGACCTGCCTCCCGGCACCGGCGATATCCAACTGACGATCGTTCAAACCGTCGCCCTATCCGGGGCGGTGATCGTGACCACGCCACAAGAGGTGGCCTTGATCGACGCGCGCAAGGCGGCCACCATGTTTGCCAAAGTTAACGTTCCCATCATCGGCCTCGTGGAAAATATGAGTCATTTTGTTTGCCCCAATGATGGCAATCACTACGCCATTTTTGGCTCCGGCGGTGGCGAAAGGGAAGCAGCCCGGCTCCAAGTTCCTTTACTTGCTCAAATACCTCTGCAAATGGAATTACGGGAATCGGGGGACAAGGGTCTTCCTCTCATCGCCTCGGCACCAACCAGCCCTACGGGAAAACTCTTTTATAAAGCAGCGGAAGCCGTTCGTAAACAGTGCCTTGCTTAGGTTTTAGCTAAATTTTATTATTGACATTCCCGTTTAAAAATTTAACCATCTTGACAAGAAGCTCCTAGTTTCATCTATTAAGATTGTATGCCGGATTCATCCGCAAAAGAACACGACGTCATATTCGAAAAGTCGCCTCTTTATCAAGAGTTTCTTGCGGAACGGGAGGAGATTCTGCGTCATAAATGGATTGAAAGCGAAAAAGCCGGTCATGACATTGGTTTTGAAAAGGCGCTACTTGACTGGATAGTCAAGCACCGCGCCGGCTGGCGCGCTCTGCGCCAGCATCGCCCGACCGAGGAACGCGGCGCCAATAACGTGGCTACCGCCTGACCGGCGCCCATTGACAGACCCGGCCCCAGCCTTATTTTCCCCCTATGAGCAATACAACCATCCTTCCCACCGTGACCTTGACCGAAGATGCGGCCCGGCACGTTGCCGAAATTATCGGCCAGCCCAATGCCGAGGACAAAGGTCTTCGCATTTATATAGAAACAGGCGGCTGCTCCGGGATGTCCTATGCCATGGAAATTTCGCCCCGCAAACCGGGCGATGAAGAATTTACCTGCTTCGGCGTGAAGCTTTTCGTTGAAGACCGTGGCTTGGTTTACCTGGCCGGATCGGTCATCGATTATAAGGATGGACTGACCGGCGCTGGTTTTCGCATTACCAATCCGAACGCCAAGCAGACTTGCGGCTGCGGTAAATCTTTCGAGGCATAACCGTGTGTCCGATCCCTCTCCGCTGAGCGACGCCTGCAAGAAAGTCGTCCGCTCCATCCGGCAAAATTGGCCAGCCATGCTTTGCCTTGAAGCGGCGATGGCGACCGTAGTCGCCATCTACTATCTCTGGCCCGCCGGCTCGGCCATGGTCACCAGCTACGGAATCTGGCTCCATTCGGGCGGAATTCTGGCCACGGCCCTGGCCGCGGCCTTGGCCGGCGGGGTTCTGTCGGAGCTGAGCATTGTTTATATCCAAAATGGAGGATGCTGGACCAAGGTCCATTTTGAACGAATGCTCTTTAACTCGGTCCTGTTTTTCATCAGTGGTTCGATCGTTTTTGAGTTTTATTATTTTCAGGCGTGGGTGTTCGGCGATGACACTGGCTGGCGCATCGTTGCGCCCAAATTGTTCGTCGACCAGTTCGTTTTCACGGTTTTTTGGGCGACACCGTACCAGGCGCTGATGACCCGCTGGCATGCTCTTCGTTATTCCGCTTCCAGCCTGTGGCGCGAACTTGGTTGGAATTTCGTCCTCGAACGGATCGTGCCTATTCTGCTGACGAGCTGGTGCTTTTGGTTTCCATGCATGGGATTGATTTATTCCATGCCCGCCGTGCTGCAGCCCGCGCTCTTCATCTTCGGCACCGCCATCTGGGGACTGCTTATGCCCGCCGTGGCGCGGCAAGAGCGGGAAGATTTTGCCGCGCCCGCACCCACCCTTCTCACGACGGAAGTTTTGCCGGAACCAGCGGAATAGTTTGCCAAAAACTGGCGTGATTCGCAAAACTGCCGGATGAATTTCTCCCGCTACTGGCAGGCACGCCAGAAAAAAGTCGATGCAGCATTGGACCGTTTCCTTCCATCCGCCAACATCCGTCCCAAAACCATCCACCAAGCGATGCGCTACAGCATTTTCGCCGGCGGAAAACGGCTGCGTCCGATCATCTGCCTGGCCGCCGCCGAAGTGCTGCGCGGCGATATCGATGTCGCCCTGCCTCTGGCTTGCGCCGTCGAGTGCATCCACACCTATTCGCTGATCCACGACGATCTGCCCTGCATGGACAACGACGATTTCCGCCGCGGAAAGCCGACTTCGCATAAAGTTTACGGCGAAGGCATCGCCGTTCTGGCGGGCGACGCGCTCTTGACCATCGCTTTCGAGATCGCAGCCCGGTGCAAAGCGCCGCCGCGCTATTCGCACGCCGTGATTATAGGAGAAGTCGCCGCCGCCGCCGGCAGCCGGGCGCTAGTCGCCGGCCAAGTGGCCGATCTCGAGGGTGAAGGCAAAAAAATTACGCCGGCCGAGTTGCGCTACATTCATGAAAACAAGACGGCGGCGCTGATCGCCAGTTCAATCCGGCTCGGCGCCATGTCGGCCAATGCCACGCCCAAACAATTAGAGAAACTGACCGAGTTCGGCCAAAATCTCGGCCTCGCGTTTCAGGTCATCGACGACATTCTCGATGTGACGCAGACCACAGAAAAGCTGGGCAAAAGCGCCGGCAAGGATCTCAAAGCGCAAAAGGCGACCTATCCCGCGCTGCTCGGAATCGAAAAGGCCAAAGTAGAGGCGGACCGCCTCACCGGCAAAGCCCGCGCCGCATTAAAGCCCTTCAGCAACGACGCCGCGCCGCTGGAGGCCATTGCCGATTTTCTCCTCAAGCGGGAAAATTGAACTTCCACCGCGCTGCCGCGCCTGGACTCAAATAATCCCGCCTTTTTCCAATTCATCGAGCCGACGTTGATTTTTTTCATCGATAACTTCTGCGATGTTCGGGAGTTCAAGGAGCACTTCCAGGCAAAGCGAGATCTCGGCGTCTTGGAAGCCGGTCGTTTCCATGGCCGGTTTGCCGAGGGATACGTAAACCCAGGAAAATTGTTCGCCGTTGAGAACGCGAAATTGGAGATGTTGCTCCCACATAATTTCGTTTGGCTTCCGCACCTCGAGGGTACCCTCCATGTGGGGGGCAACCTGCTCGACTTTCTCAAAACGTTCCAGCCACGAGGCGACACATTCGGAGACCGCCTCCCGGTCGAATGTCTTCTCGAAAACCGCGACATAGCCTTTCTGAAGCATGCCGGAATTTACCCAAGCTCCAGCGGACAGGCTAGTTTCATTGCGCCCAGTCATTTAATCCGTCTAAAGGATGAAATTTTCCAAGAATTACCCTTGCCGCACCGGAGGCGATGACTATGGTAAACGCATGGTTCATGGACGCGATCTCTCTTACAATTCCAAGGTTGAAGGCAACATCGTAATGACCACGCTGGACGCCTCCATCAATTGGATGCGGAAAAACTCACTTTGGCCGATGCCCATGGGCCTTGCTTGTTGCGCCATTGAACTCATGGCCGCTTCCTGTGCCCGGTTCGACATCGCCCGCTTCGGCGCCGAAGTGATGCGCTTCTCTCCGCGCCAGAGCGATCTCCTGATCGTGGCCGGCACGGTCACCTACAAAATGGCTCTCTCCGCCAAGCGCATTTACGATCAGATGCCCGACCCGAAATGGGTCATCGCCATGGGCGCCTGCGCCTCCTCCGGCGGCATGTACCGCAGCTACGCCGTGCTGCAAGGCATCGATCATCTTTTGCCGGTTGATGTTTATATCTCCGGCTGCCCGCCCCGGCCCGAAGCGCTGCTCGAGGGCCTGATGCGTCTGCAAAACAAAATTATGGGGGAGAAATCCCTTACCGCCCAGAAGCAGTTGCCGGAAGTGCCCGTCGGCACGATGGGCTAAAACCGAGGGGCGTGACGAACGTGAAAGTGCTCCAACGCCTCGATCAGGTTTGCCAGTGGGTGGCGCGCCGGTTTGCGGCGGTAAAATGGGTCAACTGGCACGATTACCGCTCTTTGTTCCCGCGAGATTTCATCAACACCGCCGGCCAAAGCGCCTCCGTTCATCCCTTCCTCATTTCATCATCCATTTAAACATGCCCTCCCAAGACGCCATCTCCTCCCTGCAAAAGAAATTTCCCGGTAAGGTCGGAAAAGGAAAAGAATTTCGCGGCGAGTGGAGCGTCGATGTCGATCGCGACATCATTCGCGCGGTGGCGAAATATCTCAAAACGGAATTGGGATTCAACTTTCTGGTCGATATTTCGAGTATCGACTATTTCGGCGAGGAGCCACGCTATGAGGTAGTTTACGAATTCTGCGGCCTCGGCGGAACCAACAATCAGCAGCATTTGCGGATCAAGGCCAAGGTTAGCGAAGATACCCCGGCCATCGATTCACTGGTGCCGGTGTTTCAGGGCGCCGACTGGCACGAACGCGAAGTCTACGACATGATGGGCATCCGGTTCACAGACCATCCCGATCTGCGCCGCATCCTGATGTGGGAGGGATATCCCTATTATCCACTGCGGAAAGATTTTCCGCTGGAGGGCAAGCCGAGCGACATGCCCGGAGAAGCCTTCACCCATCGCGCGCCACTGGAGGGCGGCCCTTTCGTCGCCGCGCCGGAAGTCAAGCATTCCGAAATCGGCGAAGCCCTCACCACCATCAACGAGCCGCGCGCCAAACCGGCGGAGCACTGAAAATTCTATGCCTGAGACGATCATCGAAACGCCAGACAATGTGATGCGCGCCGCGCAGGAGGCCGAATTGGCCCACGCGGACAAGGGGCACCTGGGGGATCGGCTGATCCTGAACATGGGGCCTTCGCACCCGAGCACCCATGGGGTCTTGCGCATCCTGCTTGAGCTCGACGGCGAAATCGTCATACGGGCCGTGCCGGACATTGGCTATCTTCATCGCGGCGATGAAAAGATCGCCGAGAACATGACCTATAATCAGTTCGTGCCTTACACAGATCGGCTCGATTATCTCGCTCCGCTGGCCAATAATGTCGCCTATGCGCTCGCGGTGGAAAAGTTGATGGGCTGGACCCTCCCGCCGCGCGGCCAGGTTATCCGGGTTATTTGCTGCGAGCTGGCGCGCATTTCGGCCCATCTCCTCGGCATGGGCGCTCTCGCCATGGACACCGGGGCGATGACCTTCTTCCTCTATGCCTTCACGGAACGCGAGAAAATCTACAACCTGATCGAGCTCCTCACCGGTGCGCGCTTCACCACCAGCTACACCCGCGTCGGCGGGCAAACCCGCGACCTGCCTCCCGGTTTTGTTGAGCAGGCCAAAGCTTTCGTCGAGCAGTTCAAGGGCAAGATCGACGAGTTCGACCAATTGCTGACCCGCAACAAGATTTTCGTCGACCGCAATAAGGGCCTCGGCATCATTTCCAAAGAAGACGCCATCGATTTCGGCTTGACCGGCCCGAACCTGCGCGGCTCCGGCGTCTACTATGATGTCCGGAAGGACCGACCCTACCTGACTTACCCCGAGTACAATTTTTCCGTTCCGGTCGGCGCGGTGGGCGACTGCTATGATCGTTACCTCTGCCGCCTCGAAGAACTGCGGCAAAGCACCCACATTCTGGAGCAAGCGCTGGCGAATATTCCAGGCGGACCGATCAATATCGGCGACGGCAAAGGTTTTCTGCCGCACAAGAACACGGTACTGACCAAAATGGAGGAATTGATCCATCAGTTCATTCTCGTTACCGAAGGTATCCAGGCACCGGAAGGCGAAGTCTATTTCGGCGCGGAAAATCCCAAAGGCGAACTCGGCTTCTACATCATGAGCAAGGGCGGCGGAGTGCCGTACCGGCTGAAGATTCGCGCGCCTTCTTTCGTTAACCTCAGCATCCTGAGCAAGCTGCTGCCGGGTCACATGATGAGCGACGTGGTGGCGATTTTGGGCAGCCTCGATTTTGTCATGGGAGAATGCGACCGATGAAAAGGACTTTCCTGGCCGCCATTTTGATCGCCACCCTCGGCCTCAATGCCTGCTCGAAACTGACCGAGGCCAATCTGGAAAAAATCCACAACGGCATGACGACCGATGAAGTCAAGACGATCCTGGGCGACCCAACCAGCGTGCAATCTTCCGGCGTTCTCGGCATCACCGGCACCGCCTATACCTATCACACCAGCAATTCCGACGTGAAAATCACTTTTCTCAATGACAAGGTCATCAGCACGGAGGGCGATTTCAAATGAACCGCTCCTTCGCCTTCGCGGCCTTTGGCGTCACCGCCCTCCTTTTCCTGACCGCCTGTTCCTCGGCCGTAACACCGGAAAAAATCTCCCAAATCAAACCGGCGATGAAACCGGATGAAGTCAAGGCGATTCTGGGCCAGCCGGCCAGCATCGAACATGCCGAGACCACCGGGCTGACCGGTGATCTCTATCATTATCCCGCCCAAAACGGGGAGGGTCGCGTCGTTTTCCTGAATGATGCCGTTTTCAAGGCCGAGTTTGTTCCCGCCGGAGCCAAATCATGAGCGCCACCAATATCAACCGCGTCGTCAATCCCGCCACGCAAACCATCCCGCCGGAAAAAGTTTACCCCGGCGCCGGTGACAGCCATCACGCGCCTCCCACGCTACCCAAGGGCTTCGAAACGCAGGCCGATGAATTGATCACCCATTACCCGGTCTCGAAACGGAGCGCCTCTCTGCCGCTGCTTCATCTCTGGCAGGAGACCTTTGGCTACATCTCCCCAGCGGGCATCGATTGGATCGCTGCCAAGCTCGGATTGCAGCCAATCAATATCCTCGAGCTTGTCACTTTCTACCCGATGTTCCGGCAACACCCGGCGGGCAAAATCCAAATTAAAGTTTGCCGCACGCTCTCCTGCGCGATGGCGGGCAGCTATGAGCTTTGCGATTACTTCCGGAAAAAATGCAAGGCCGGCGAACCGGACGGACACGGACTTGCCATCAGCCCCGACGGCAAATATTCGGTCGAATTTGTCGAGTGCATCGCCTCCTGCGGCACCGCGCCTGTCATCATGATCAACGATGATTTCCATGAAAACGTGAGCAAAAGCCGAGCCGATGAATTGTTTCTTAAATACAGCTGAGTTTAATTCCATTAATTCCGTCTAAAACCCCATCAAACCATGCCTGTCGCCGAACGCCGCATCATCTTCGCGAACATCGACCAACCGGGATACACCATCGACATCGATTGCTATCTCAGGCACGGCGGTTACAAGGAACTGAGAAAGGCCCTCACCATGCGAGGCCCTGATATCGTCCATGAAGTGAAGCTCTCGGGACTGCGCGGTCGCGGCGGCGCCGGATTTTCCTGCGGAACAAAGTGGGGTTTCATCGACCCCACCAAAAACACCAAGCCGGTTTACCTCATCTGCAACGCCGACGAATCGGAACCGGGCACGTTCAAGGACAAGCAAATCATTTACAAAGATCCGCACCAGCTTCTCGAGGGGATGATCATCGCCAGTTACGCCAACAACGTTCATCTCGCCTACATCTACATCCGCGGCGAGTTCACTCTCGGCGCGAAAATCCTCGAAAAAGCGATTCAGGAAGCGAAAGCGAAAAATTTTCTCGGCAAGTCGATCTGCGGCACCAACTACGACCTTGAGATTTACATTCATCGCGGCGCGGGCGCCTACATCTGCGGTGAGGAAACCGGCCTCATCGAATCGCTCGAAGGCAAACGCGCCTACCCGCGCATTAAGCCACCCTATTTCCCCGCCGTACTCGGGCTTTACATGTGCCCCACCATCGTCAACAACGTTGAAACGCTCTGCAACATCAAACACATCGTGGCGATGGGCGGCGCGGCCTACGCCAAGATGGGCAGGCCGAACAACACTGGAACGCGCCTCCTCTGCGTCAGTGGCGACGTGGAGAAGCCGGGTTACTTCGAGTTTGAAGTGGGAGCGCTGACGCTCGGCGAGCTGATCAACGATATTTGCGGCGGCGTTAAGGGCGGCCGCAAGCTCAAGGCGGTGATTCCCGGCGGCTCATCGGCCAAAGTGCTCAAGGCGGGCGAGCGCTACAAGATCAAAACAAAAAAGCCGGACGGCTCCATGGAGGAAAAGGAAATCGGCCTGGAAGACATCCCGCTCGACTTCGACACCATGGCCGCAGCGGGATCGATGGCTGGAAGCGGTGGAGTCATCGTTATGGATGAGAGCCGCGACATGGTCGAGTGCCTGGCCAATATCGCCACCTTCTATGCGCACGAATCGTGCGGCCAATGCACTCCATGCCGCGAAGGTTCGCTCTGGATGAAAAAAATTTCCGACCGTCTCGCCCATGGCCGCGGCCACGCCGGCGACGTCAAACTGCTCGAGAATGTGGCCGATAACATTGCGGGCCGGACGATCTGCGCTTTTGGCGAGGCCTGCGCCTGGCCGGTGCAAAGTTTCGTGATCAAGTTCCGCGACGAATTCGAGACGCGCGCCCTCGGCCAAAATTCACCGTCACCATCTAAACCTAACTCTCAGAACGCCACTTGCCCTCCCGCCACTTCCCGCTAGCATAAAAACCGACAATCTAACCTCAACCAACTCAGAAAGGATCCATGAAGTCATTCATCAAAATCTTCGCCTTGATCTTCGCCGTGAGCTTGTCCGCTGCGCTGCTGACGGCCTGCGATAGTAATTCAAACCCGCCTCCGCCACCACCGCCGCCGCCGGCGCCAGAACCGGTCCATCCGAATTCCTAAACTGAGTTGATCCCTTGCGCCGGACCCCATGGCCCGGCGCAAGGATATCCTTCTGGCCCTTTCGAACCCCAAACCAAAATCATCCACACCGCCGCGTGAATAATCCGTTCAATCACGACTTAACGCCCGCCGACGCCCCGCAGATTAATGTGCAGATCGACGGTGTTTGGATGAAATTTCCCAAGGGGCTCAACGCGGTCGAAGCCGCGCGGCAGGCCGGAAAATTTGTTCCCCATTATTGTTATCATCCCAAGCTCTCCATCTCGGGCAATTGCCGGATGTGTCTCATCGAAATGGGCATGCCGAAACTCGATGCCGAACGCAAACCCGTCCTGGCCGCCGACGGCAAACCCGAAATTGCCTGGATACCGCGCCCGCAAATCGGGTGCGCCACCCTCGTTTCCGAGGGAATGGGCCTCCGCACCGAGTCGCCCCTGGTGGACGAGTGCCGCAGGGGCGTGATGGAATTTCTTTTGATTAATCATCCCCTCGACTGCCCGATTTGCGACCAGGCGGGCGAGTGCAAGTTGCAGGAATACTCGGTTCAGTACGGCAACGAAGGAAGCCGTTTCACTGACGACAAAGTGAAGAAACCGAAGCGGGTCGATATCGGCGAGCGAATCGTTCTCGATGATGAGCGCTGTATCATGTGCTCGCGCTGCATCCGTTTCTCGCGCGAGATGGTGCATGACGACGTGCTCGGCTTTATCGACCGTGGGAGTCATACCACGCTGGCCGTTCATCCGGGCAAGCGGCTCGACAACAATTATTCGCTCAACACGGTCGATATCTGCCCGGTTGGAGCGCTCACCTCCAAAGATTTCCGGTTCCAGATGCGTGTCTGGTTCCTTAAAGAAACCAAAAGCATTTGCACGGGCTGCGCCACCGGCTGCAATACCCTGATCGGCAGCCGGGAAAATATAGTCTATCGCCAGACCCCGCGCGTCAACGAAGCGGTTAATTCCCATTGGATGTGCGACCAGGGCCGGCTTGGCTTCCATTATATCCACGACGAAAAACGGCTCACCCAACCGATGGCCGCAGTCGGGCAGGGCAAAGTTCTTACGCCATGGGAGACGATCATACCGCGACTGGCCACCCGGTTGCGTGAATTCGAGCCGGAGCAAATCGCCATCATCGCTTCGGGCCGATTGACCAACGAAGAGGCCTTCCTCCTCGGCCAGATTCGGCAGGCGCTTGGCGGCGAATCGGTCCTGGCCGATATCGTGCCGCGAACCGGAGAAGCCGACGGCATTCTCCGCAGCACCGATCTAAACCCCAACAGCCACGGCGTCGCGCTTTTCGGCCTCTCCAACGGCGGCAAAACCCTTTCGCAAATCCGGCAGAGAATCGAGAGCGGCCACATCAAGGCGCTTTTCATCACGCACGAAAATGTATTCGGTGACGCGGGCTGGCCCACCGGTTCTCTCGCCAATCTGAAATTGCTCGCGGTTCAATCCATTTTGCCCTGCCCGGCATGTGAGCTGGCCGATTTCGTTTTGCCCGGCGCGAGTTTCGCCGAAAAACGAGGATCGATGATTAACGGCGCCGGCCGTCTCCAACGCTTGAACAAAGCGATCTCGCCGCCCGGACTCTCCCTCGATGACTGGCAAATCCTGCTTCAACTCAAAGCTGCGCTTGGCGGCGGCAATGGCCTCTACACCATCGAGGAAGTTTTCAAGGCCATGGCCGCGGCCCAGCCCATTTTCACCGGATTGAGCTTGAGCAAAATTGGCGATTTGGGCATCGAACTTAAACTCCAGGCTCCCGCGCCGGCGGCGGCCCGCCCCCAGCCCTCCCCTCATCCGACGGTGTGATCCTCATGGGTGCTGAACTTTTCTCCCACATGACGACTACGCCTCTCCTCTTCGCCGACCTGCCTGCCAGTATCCCCGGATGGGTGCCGGACGTTTTTGCTTCAGTGATCAAGATCGCGGTGGTGATCAACGTCGTGCTCGGCCTTGTTTCCTACGCCGTCCTGGCGGAGCGCTGGATCAGCGCCGCCATTCAGGACCGGCTCGGACCGAACCGGGTCGGAATACCGCTCGGCGGCGTCCAAATTGGCAAGTTCATGATTCCCAAATGGACCTGGTGGGGCCTCGGCCAGCCATTGCCCGATGCGCTTAAATTCATGCTTAAGGAGCAGTTCACTCCCGCCAATGTCAATAAATTCTACTACTGGCTTGCTCCCGCCCTGGCCATGGTGCCGGCGCTGCTGACCATCTGCGTGATCCCGGTCGCCAGCACCCACCCGGTTATGCTGCCCTGGGGTTATGAATTGAAATCGCCGGGCGTAATCGCCGATGTCGGTGTTGGAGTTCTGTTGGTCTTTTCCATCGCCTCGCTCAGTGTCTACGGCATCGTGCTGGCGGGCTGGGCCTCGAACTCAAAGTACCCGTTCCTCGGCGGCATCCGCTCCAGTGCGCAAATGATTTCTTACGAGGTGGCGATGGGGCTCTCCGTCATTCCGGTCTTTCTCGTCACGGGCAACTTGCGTCTCTCGGAAGTTATCAATTACCAGGTAAACAACGGCTGGCTGGCGCTCCCGTTCCTGGCCTGGAAGCTGCCTTGGCACAATTTGGGCAGCTATCTTCTTTGGATACCGATGCTCATCTCGTTCCTCATTTTCCTCATCTCGGCCTTTGCCGAAACAAACCGGCTGCCCTTCGATTTGCCCGAGAGCGAAACCGAGCTGGTGGGCGGTTATCACACCGAATATTCGGCGATGAAGTTCGCCCTCTTTTTCCTCGGCGAGTACGCCGCGATGATCGTCGCCTGCTCCCTGATGGTGACGCTCTTCTTCGGCGGCTGGAGCCTGCCTCTGCCCTTTTACATGGCATGGCAGGATCAATGGTGGAGCATTCCGATTTACGCCATCGTCTTCCTGGTGAAGCTCTCCCTTTTCATTGGCTTCTTTATCTGGGTGCGTTGGACGCTGCCCCGGTTCCGCTACGATCAGTTGATGGGTCTCGGCTGGAAATGCATTCTCCCCATCGCCCTCGGCAACATTATGCTGACCGGCCTTCTCTTGGCGTTTGTGGGGTCGGCTTCGTAGATCCGCGACGGACTTCATTCACGGCCACGGCCTGGCGGGCTTCTTTCATCGCTCGGCCGGCAGGAATCCCTTTTTCAAGGCCGGACTTTATTTCCTCTACCCGCCGCTCGATTTCGCATTCCGCTTCGCCGGTCTTTTTCCCTTGCCGATGATCCGCCGACGCGATGACGAAACAAAACTCGCCGCGCGGTTCGTGTTTTTTGAAATGTTCCAGCAGTTCGGCGGCGGTGCCACGCCGGTATTCCTCGAATTTCTTCGTCAGCTCCCGCGCCAGGCAAAGCCGCGCTTGCGGAATTTCCGCCACCGCGTCCTCGAGCAACCGGACCACCCGGTAAGGCGATTCGAAGTAGACGCTGGTGCAATCTCGCGCGGCGGCGGCAAGCAATTCCTTGCGCCGCTGGCCGCTTTTGACCGGGAGAAAACCTCCGAAATAAAAGGGAACCATGGGAAATCCCGAACCGGCCAAGGCCAGCAACGGAGCGGATGGCCCCGGCACAATTTCGACCGGTACACCGGCCTCAACGGCGGCGCGGATCAGCCGTTCGCCCGGATCGCTCAACCCCGGCAATCCGGCATCCGAGACCAGAGCGATGCTTTGACCTTCTTCGAATCGCCGAAGAAATTCCGCCGTTCGCTTCGCCTCACTGAATTGATGATAGCTGATCATCGGCTTGCGAATGCCGAAATGAGCCAATAAATGGCCGGTATGGCGCGTGTCCTCGGCAGCGATGAAACCGGCCTCGCCCAGGACGCGCACCGCCCGGGGCGCCATGTCCTCGAGATTCCCGATGGGAGTCGCCACAACGAAAAGTTTTCCGGGCATGTGGTAAAAACTCTTCCAAAATGTGCCTTGGAGGGAAATACCGGATTTTTACGTCGACTTTCACCTCTGAAAACGATCTTGGCTTTTGACCGATCGGAAAATGCGGTCGGAATCCTGCGGGAACATCTCACGCGCTACCGGCTGGGTTTTAGGGTGTTTGATGAGCGGAAAGATTATCGATATTCCGATTGAGCAAGGTGATAAGGTCTTCCTTCCAAGCCATACGCTCATCCACACCGGTTAAGAGGTGGGCGTTCTCAGGCTCGGCTTTCGTGTCATCCCCGTAGACCTGCCGGCATAATCCGGCCCAACGAAGAGAATAGCGTGGTTTCGGCCAAAATGAACTCAGTATCTTTTGAGCCGTCTTCAAATCACCTCCATGAATGAAGGCCTCCACTCGAAGCATTTCCAAATCCTGATAGTTCATGTTCAAAACCGCCGGGTGCCATTTTTGGGCTATGTCGTCCGCTTGTTGATATTGTCCCAAACGCAGCAAAAGCAGAATACGAAGCCCGATTGAAGAATTATCCATTTTATTGCCGATCTGCTTGAGCGATTCCATAATCGGGTCGTCAGACACTTCGCCAAGCCAGTCCTGGATATAAACAATTTGGGGATCGGCCATCCATCTTACATCGGATACCTCCTGCAGCAGTTTGAGTGAATCGAGGTCGGGCCGAAGTTTCAAACCACGGATGACTCTTTCGCTTGAGACGCCGGCGGGGCCGGTGGCCTTGCGCTGCTCCTCACTCTCCCATTTGAAAAATAATTTTCGATCTGCATCCACAGCTTGATTATCCTTTCGAAGATAGAGCTGAGAATCCGCTTCAATGTGAGTCAAACACCAATCGGGATTTCCATTGAGAATGGAGGCCCAATAAATATTGGACCCGTCGATGTCTATCGCATTAATATTTAATTTGGACAGAACCAAGCGAAACGTTTTTGGAGAAAAGAGCGTGTAATAGAAAAGTTGGTTCATCCGGTCGCTGTAGCGATGAGTTCCGGAATCGATCAGGGGATGGATTCCGTTAATTCCGGGCATTTGTGCCCACGAACCTGCCGCAACGTTCGAGAGCAGATTATAGCTTTGGGCTGGATGTTCCCTTAACCAACGGCAGGAGGAGTCGGTTGGGATTTGCGTCTTCGGGTAAACGTATTGGCTATAATTCCGAATCGTGCTCACCTTGTCATGAACAAGCGACCAGATCATCCAGAATAGGCCCATGGTTAAACCGAAATAAAAACCAAACCTGGCCAGAGCAAAAAAGAGGGGGAAAAACGGGAATATAAACGGCTCTCGAGGGTGCATCAAGCCATCCCAGGTAATAATGAGAAGGCTTAATCCGATGAATAGCGTGTAGCGGATACTGGCAAACGACAAATAGAGCAGCAGAAATAGCATGGCAATCATCCAATAGTATTTGCGTTCACGGACCCGCATAATCAGGGCTAGAATGGCAGCGCCGGCCCAGGTTAAAGGCAACAAGCCCGCGCCAGATGTCACCGGCCACATTTCCAACGATGTGGCCTGCCCCCAAATGAAAGCGTGTAATCGAAATGGTTGGTCGAGGCGAAAAAGGCCAAAAGGATTCAACACGCAGCCGGTCAGAGCCGCCATTGCCGGCCTTATCCAAAGAAAATCAAAAAAAAGGCTTTTACCTTGGGATAGAAACATCTGACCGTACCAGAGTCCCAGCATGGCCAGCCCGAGCAAAAAACTGCCTTGGGCATTGGCCCACAGACAAAAGACAAGCCCGAAGGCCATCGTCTGCATGGCGTTCCACGATCGGCCCGGCCAGCGCATCAGCATAATGCCGGCCAGAATATAGCAAGTCTCGGCAATCAGCTCCGGCCGGGCCGCCAGCCGCATATTGACAAGAAATTGCGCGAGCGCAAAGAGGCAGACATCCATCAAAACAAAGCGGTTTTTTGACCATAGAAAGGCCATCAGGCAGGGCAAATAAATAAGGAAGCAAAGCAGTCCAAAAAAGAAACAAAGCCCAATCCAGCCTATCGTGCGATCGACACCCGCTATTAAAACTTCATAGAGTATATATTCATTCTCAAAATGAGGGGAAACTTCGCCATAGGCATGTAAAACCGATTTTGCAGGATAGCCATGATTGAGGATAAATTCACCCTCGGCGAACTGCCATGGAAAATCAAAGGAATTGATGATATTGCAGCAAGTAAGAAAGACTTCTATAACGATAAGCGGGGCAATAATCGTTTTTAATCGCTCTACAATGCGAAACGAGATTGCCATTAGCTCTTGATTTTTAGCCTCCGGCCAGAGACGGTCCATACTCCTAATTTATTGAGCTAATTTCTCGGAGAACCTCTAAGGCACCGTCACCGATTTGGCCAGATTACGCGGCTTATCGACATCGCGCCCGAGCAGGACAGCCGTGTGATAGGCAAAAAGCTGGAGCGGCACGACGCTGAGGATGGGTGCGGTATATTCAGGCGCGGCAGGAATGTAAAAGATATCATCGGCGTGCTGCAAGATGTCCTCGTCGCCATCGGTGGCGACGGCTATGACGCGCCCCTTGCGGGCTTTGACTTGTTGGATGTTGTTGACGTTTTTGTCGTAAACGCCGTCGCGCAGGCAAAGAAAAACGCTCGGCGTTTGCTCGTCGACTAGCGCGATCACGCCATGCTTGAGTTCCGCGGTGGGATAGCCTTCGGCGTGACGATAGGTGATTTCCTTCATCTTGAGCGCGCCTTCCAGCGCGATGCCGAATTGCGTCTGGCGTCCAAAATAGAGCATCGATTCGGCCTGGAGATATTTTTCCGCGATGCGCCGGATATGATCGCTGAGTTTAAGCACCTCGGTGATCTGGTCCGGCAGCGCCTCCAGCGCGGCGATGATTTCGCGTCCTTGCGAAGCGGAAAGAAACCGCATCCGGCCCAGCAGCAGGCCGAGCAGGACAAAAATCACGACTTGCGAAGTGAAAGATTTGGTCGCCGCCACGCTCACTTCCGGCCCGGCGTACATATAGACGCCGCCATCGGTTTCGCGCGCCAGGGTGCTGGCCACGTTGTTGCAAATACCCAGCACGCGATGGCCGCGGCGGCGCGCCTCGCGCAGCGCGCCGAGCGTATCTTCGGTTTCGCCGCTCTGGCTCACGGTCAAAACCAGGGTGCGGCGGTCCAGCGGGGAATTGCGCAGGCGGAATTCACTGGCCCAATCGACCTCGACCGGCACATGAGCCAGCGATTCAATGATGTACTCGCCCACCATGCCAGCGTAGAGCGCGGTCCCGCAACCGGTGATGAGAATGCGGTCGACTTCGCGCAGTTCCTGCGGAGAAAGATTCAACCCGCCGAGCTGCACCGTGCTCTCCTCCACGTTGAGCCGTCCGCGCATGGCGTTCATCACCGAAGTGGGCTGCTCGAAAATTTCCTTGAGCATGTAGTGGGGAAAATCGCCCAGGTCCGCATCGGAAGCTTGAAACTCGATCTGGCTGATCTCGAGACCGCCTTTGTTCTGGCTCAGCGATTTGAGCCGGTAACCGTGACGGTCGATGGTAACCACGTCGAAATCGCGCAAATGCGCCACCGTTTGGGTATGAGCTGCGATGGCGGCGATATCGCTGGCAAGAAAATGTTCGTGCTGTCCAATGCCCAGGACCAAGGGGCTGCCACGCCTCGCACCGACCATGACGTCCGGTTGATCCTGGTGCACCGCGACAAGACCATAGGTGCCGGTCACTTCCCGCAGCGCGCTCATCACCGCCACCTCGAGTCGGTTTTCCATCTCGGCATCGAGGCCATCGAAGTGGAAGCCGATCAAAAACGCCAGGACCTCGGTGTCCGTCTCGGTGCGAAACTGGAAGCCCTTGCCGGCCAATTTCTTTTTCAAAGCGCCGTAATTCTCAATCACGCCATTGTGGACGATGGCCAGCTTGCCCGAGGCGTCGATATGCGGATGCGCATTGGTATCGGTCGCCTTTCCATGCGTGGCCCAACGGGTGTGGCTGATTCCGAGTGTGCCGTGGAGCGGACGGCCACTGAGAACACGTTCGAGTTGTTCGATGCGTCCGACTTTCTTCACTACCTCAAGGCCCTTGCCGTTGAGCACAGCGATGCCGCTTGAGTCATAACCGCGGTATTCAAGCCGGCGCAGACCCTCCAGCAAAAGCGGTTGGGCTTCCTTGTCTCCGAGATAGGCTACAATTCCGCACATAAATAAGCGAATCCCTTAGTGCCATGCCGGGCGTGCACCGTCAATAAAAGGAAAACAAAAGAATAGGAAAGTCGCGTGTATAAGTTCCAATGTTGGCAATCGGCGATTCTTTGATTAGGTTATCTGTGATTATGGAACTGCCGCCCGGCCCTTCCCGCGTTCATGCCCGCGATGTTATCTCGGTTATTCTCGGCGGGGGCGCCGGGACCCGGTTGTTTCCTCTAACGAAGGACCGTTCCAAGCCCGCTGTGCCTCTGGCGGGCAAGTATCGCATCGTTGATATCCCGATCAGCAACTGCCTCAACTCGGGCCTTAAGCGCATTTTTCTGCTGACGCAATTCAACAGCTCCTCTTTACACCGCCACGTCCAGCAAAGTTACAAGTTCGACGATTTCTCCAATGGTTTTGTCGAGATCATGGCCGCCCAGCAGACCCCCAGTAGCGACGCCTGGTACCAGGGCACGGCTGACGCGGTACGCCAAAATCTTAGTCATTTTGCCAACTCGGTGCACAAATACGTTCTCATTCTCTCCGGCGATCAGCTTTACCGAATGAACTTCCGCCAGGTGCTCGAGCAGCATATCGCGACAGGCGCCGACGTCACGGTGGCAACCATCCCCGTCAACCGCGCCGCCGCCGGTTCCTTCGGCATCATGCAAATCGACGATGAAGAGCGGATTACGCGCTTTGAAGAAAAACCCAAAGAGGCTTCCCTCCTCGACGCCCTTCGCATCGATCCCCCGTTGATGTCGCGGCTGGACCTGCCCGGTCATGAAGACCTCTACCTCGCCTCCATGGGCATTTATGTTTTCAACCGGGACGTGCTCCACCGGGCGCTCAGCGGCAAGCATGTCGATTTCGGCAAGCATGTCATTCCCGCGTTAATCCAATCGGGACGGGTTTTTGCCTACGTCTATCAGGGCTACTGGGAGGATATCGGAACGATCAAAGCCTTCTATGAAGCGAATCTCGACCTGAGCAGTGACCTGCCTCAATTCAACTTTTTCGATCCACGGGCGCCGATCTACACCCATGCGCGCCATCTGCCCGCCAGCAAGATCGTGCGCGGCGAGATTTCCCAGACCATTATCGCCGAAGGCTGCGTCATCGTGAATGCCCGCATTGAGAAGTCTATCATCGGTATCCGCAGCCGCATCGACACGGGGACCGTCATCAAAGATTCCATTCTGCTGGGTCTCGATGATTTCGAAACAACCGATGAAGTCCTGGCCGCGCAAGTCCGCGGCCTTCCCGCCTTTGGCGTCGGCAAAAATTCCCATATCGAGAAAACGATCGTTGATAAAAACGCGCGCATCGGTGACAACGTACGGATTAGCCCGCGGGGCAAACCGGAAAATTACGATGGAGACCATTATTACATCCGGGATGGCATTGTCATCGTGCCCAAGGGCGGCGTGATTCGCAGTGGCACCGTAATCTGATTTCCCCGGTTCGGGTTAGGTTCTTTGTTCTTTTCTCCCGCCCGCGAGCCTCTAGGCTGCCTGTGAGATGGAATTTGAATGGTCTCTTTACAAGGCGACGCAGATTACCGCCGAGGAAATCATGGAAAGTTTCGAAGATGCCTTCAGCCTGCGCCTTCTGCCCGACGCCCACCGCTTCGCCTCCCAAAACCGCTTCATCAGCCTGGGCCGCAGCAGCGGCGGCAAGAGCATTTTCGCCGTCTATACCTCGACCGGAAAAGTTGTCCGGGTCGTCGCCGCCCGCCTGATGACCGAGGAGGAGAGTTACTTTTACGAACGCAAAATTCGCGAATACCAATAACCGGCATGAGCCTTACCGTTATCACCGATCTGGAAAACATCCCTTTCTTCCCCAATCTGGCCGAGGAGGCGCAATTTTGGGAGAGCCATCAACTCAGCCCAGCCCTCATGCAGTCTTCCCTCGTCAGCACCGATACCAATGAGTCGACCACGATCACCTTGCGCATGGACCCCCGCATGCTCTCCCGTCTCAAGCGCCTCGCCCGCCAGCGGTACCTTAACTATCAAAGCATGCTCAAACAATGGGTGGCAGAACGGCTGGAAAAGGAGCTCGATTGAATCCAAAGTACCTTCAAGTAAAATACTTAGGAAAATCGCCTAAAAGCTCTGGCCAGAAAGTCGGCAGTGAGTTATTTTGCCCTTAAGCGGATTTTATTTGCCTTTGGACGTAATTACATTATATTCTCTTAACGTTACACAATATCCATGAAAAGCTCATTTCGCACGCAAAAGACCTTAAGCTTCACTTTGGTTGAGCTGCTGGTCGTAATAGCTATTATTTCCATTTTGGCATCTGCCCTCCTTGTCGGCGGCAGCATGGCGATTAAAGCGGCTGAACGCGCCAAGGCGGGTGCCATGGCCCAGCAACTTCAAGTTGCGGCCCTGAACTACTATAATGATTACAACACTTATCCGATGACACCCAACACCCAAGCGCCTTACGTGTATGGCACGAACGATGTCGAAAATTGGGAGAATCTCTCTTGGGCCCTGTGCGGCAATATCAATGTTGCTTCGCCTGGAACTCCCGTCACTCCAACGGTGTCCAATACTCGCGGAAATCAATACCTTCAGCTTCCCAAGTCTTACGTCGATAACAACGGCATTCCCCTCAATCCCGCCACTTCCAATTCGAAAACAGGTCCTTATTTCAATATCGCATTCGATGGGGCTTATTGCGGCGTCATATCCAATGTGCCCATTTTCACCCCGGGATCAGTAACCACCAACAACATGCAGGGACAGGTTTACGTGTGGGTCGATTGCAATTCGGGCAGTGGAAATGATAATCCGAATTTTTGGGTTCACGCACCCTAATCTTTCCAGGGATGTGATATGGTCATTTTGCCGCGCCGGTTTAAACCCTCCTCCTTCACCCTGGTCGAAGTTCTCACCGTGATGGTGATTATTGCGATCCTAGCCAGTCTTGTCATCTTTGCCGGGGAGGCTGTCATGCTGGCCGGCTCGCGCAACCGTGCCCAAAGCGAGATCAAAGCCTTCTCCAGCGCGCTTGAAAATTACAAAAACGACAACGGCACCTACCCGACCGATGGCACCAATCTCGTTGGCCCGCCCAATAGTCCCTACCCGACCGATCCAAGCGTATCAGGTGGAAATTACCAGCTTTCTTCCGCAAAGCTCTATTTAGCGCTTTCAGGAAAAACCAATTTTACCGACGAACCTGTCGCCGGACGCGTCCCCTATTACGTTTTCAAGGGGAATCAGGTGGGTAACCCAACGGGAGCTTCGGGTGGAGGTGCATCGACCTACGTCCAGGATCCCTTTAACTTTTCTTATGGTTATTCGATCGGCGACGGCACCACCGCCAACGTGCCCTACAATGGCCTTGGCCAGTTCGATCTCTGGTCGACCGGCGGAACCACCGGGAGTTCGTTTAGCAGCAACAAGAACACCACCAACAGTTGGATCTGCAACTGGCCGAACTAAAAAGTTCACCCGCAACGCAGCCTTGTTCTCTTTTGCCGGGACGCCCTAAACTTGCGGCTTCATGGCCCGCATTGCCCGAGTCGTTCCGGAAGTTTCCCTCGACCGCGCGTTTGATTACGAGATACCCGAAGCGCTCGGCGCGCAGATTCTCCTCGGCGCGAAAGTCCGCGTCCCTTTTAAATCGCGCGAGATCGTCGCTTTCGTGGTCGATTTTCCCACTGAACCGTTTCCCGGCCGGCTCAAACCGGTTTTGGCCGTTCTCGGGCCGGGATCCTTTCTTCCAGCCAGCCTGATCGAACTGGCGCAATGGATGGCCCGGTATTATTGCGCGCCACTGACCACGGCCCTCCTGAGCGTTTTGCCCAAAGCCGTGCGCCACGCCGATGCCGCCTTCAAGCAACGGCTCTGGGTTGAGCCTCTTGCCGCCACGCCGCCCGAGGAAGCCATCCTCGCCCTCCGGAAGGCGGCCGCCCAACGCGCCGCATGGGAACATCTCCAAAAAAACGGCCCGGGCTGGCTGGCCGATTTAAGCCAGGGCGGCAGCCCGGCGGCTTGGCGCGGCTTGGCCGAACGCAATCTGATCTCAATCCAGCCACGCACGCAGGAGCGCGATCCGTTCCTCGGCGCGCCGGTGTCCGAATCGGCGCCGCACGCTTTGAATGCGGAACAAAAAGCCGCCCTGGACATCATCCGCGAAGAAATCACCGCCCCCAATCCGCGTGTCGTCCTCCTCCACGGCGTCACCGGCAGCGGCAAGACCGAAATTTACCTCCAGGCTATCGGCCATATCCTTTCCCTCGGCAAAACCGCGCTGGTTCTCGTCCCGGAAATCGCGCTCACGCCGCAGACGGTCGGACGTTTTCGTGCCCGCTTTATCGGACAAAAAACCGGCGTGGCCGTGCTTCACAGCCATCTCTCCTCCGGCGAACGCCACGACCAGTGGCAGCAGATTCGCTCCGGGCGGGCGCGTATCGTCATCGGCGCCCGTTCCGCCGTCTTCGCGCCCCTGGCGGATCTCGGCATCATCGTCGTCGACGAAGAACATGAGCATTCCTATAAGCAGGAAGAACCTCCCCACTACCATGCCCGCGATGTCGCCGTCATGCGCGGTCATCTCGAGCGCGTCACCGTCGTGCTGGGCTCGGCCACGCCGTCTCTCGAATCGTACCATCACGCGGCCGGGGGCAAGTACCGCCTGGCTGAAGTCCGCTCCCGCGTCGAAGAAGGCCGGATGCCCGTCACCCACATTCTCGACATCCGCGCCTCCGGCAAAAAAAATGAGGCCCCCATCCTGGTCGCGCCCCGGCTGATCGAAGCGATCCAGGCCAGGCTCGACCGCCACGAACAAGCCATCATCTTCCTCAACCGGCGCGGTTACGCTTCGTCGCTTCAGTGCCCGCAATGCGGCCAGGTGGAAATGTGCCCGAATTGCAGCGTCGCGTTGACCTTTCACCGTGGCGCCGCCCGCTTGCGCTGCCACCTCTGCGATTTCGCGCGCGGCGTGCCTCACGCCTGCCCGCAATGTGGCTTTGCGCCCTACAAATATACCGGCAGCGGCACCGAAAAAGTCGAAGACGCCCTGGCCGCGGCCTTTCCCCAGGCCCGGCTCGCGCGCATGGATTCCGACAGCATGCGCGGCAAGAACGCTTTCGCGAAAACCCTCGGCGATTTCGCCGCCGGGAAGATCGATATTTTGGTCGGCACGCAGATGATCGCCAAGGGACTCGATTTTCCCCGCGTCACCTGCGTCGGCGTGATCAACGCCGATCTCGCGCTGCAAATTCCCGACTTTCGCGCCAGCGAGCGGGTCTTCCAGTTGCTCATGCAGGTCTCCGGACGCAGCGGGCGCGGCCAGGTCCGGGGCGAAGTCTTCGTTCAAACGCGCGTGCCGTTTCATCCCGCCATCCAGTTCGCGCGGCATCACGATTATACCGGCTTCGCCGAACAGGAACTCGAGTTCCGCCGCAGCCTCCATTACCCGCCCTACGAGAGGTTCATCCTCGTCTCCGCGCGCGGACGCAACGAAGAAAAAACACTCTTTGTCCTCGGCCAACTTGTCCGGGAAATGGAGCGCCTCGGTCTGCCCGAAACCGAAATCACCGGGCCTGCGCCCGCGCCCATCGCCCGCATCGAGGGACGGTTCCGCTTCCAGGCCTTCCTGCGCACGCGGAGAATCATCGCGGTGACGCCGCGCCTGCGCCCCATCTTCATGGATCGCGCCTGGCCCGATGACATTCGTATGACCATTGATGTCGATCCGGTCGATTTGCTTTGATGCGGCGCGTTTCTGTGCCGGGCGAGATACCGCCAAGGCGAGCCGGCGCAGGGATTGCATCTACCTCGAAAAATCTTGCGACTCAAGGCGTCACGAAATCTTGCAGTTTGATTTCGTAAAATTCGGCTCCAGGCATGGGAACATCTTGGCCATTCCGGAAGGCGTGAGCAGGGACAGTGAAGATAAAGCAAGCGTTTGGATTCTTGACCAGAGTGTTGGGCACAACAAAGTCAATCGTCCAAACGTGGTCATCCTTGTGCAGCTTGATCGACGGTTGCGACGTCACGGGGCCAATCTCGTCACCAAACGAGCCTCCGCCACCGGTAAAAGTCGTTTTCAGGCTTACACTCACCTCAGAGTCAGGGGGAATGGCTCCGCTCTTGGCGGTAATCGTCATATGGTAGGCAACACCGTCCTGTGTTGGTTTGGTCAAAACCAAGAATATATAATTCCCCGGATCAAGCATTTTAGGCGTAACAGGTTCTTCCACGGCAACTCCAAAGCAGGCCAAAGTTCCCATGGTTCCCCAAATGGCAACGAAAATAAGTTTGCTTTTCATTTGTTCTAAGTTGTGCGGCCTTCGGATAGTTAAGGTTCGAACGGGTAATGACCTGATTTGAAATCAGCCCGATTCTTGACCATAAAACCGCTTCCATTCGGCTCCAATCGCCACCAGCCAAATGAAAAAAAGAAAAAATGGATTAGCGACCAGCGGCTTTAAAGCATGCCCCACCGCCTCGACGGACAAAATATCCTTTACTTCCAAACAAATGATCGTCCCGGCAATGCCACAGGTTCCGATTATCAGGAGCACTTTATCGGGACGATTTGAAAATGGGCGTCTTGTCGATCTTGGCTGGACCGCATTTATACTGCTGTAAGCCATGAAAATAAACATCAATATGCAAAACCCCTAAGGTTCAACCGCATGAGGCCAGTTTAAACCTAAATAGACGAAGCCAAGCATGAGACCAATCAGAAGGCATGACACCGCAAACCGCAGGCTGAAATTCTGCGGCTTTTTATCTGGGGAATATGCGCCCATAGGGACGGCCTAAGCCAACTCTATTATCCGATCCTCCTTTGTCCAGATAAACGGCAAATGGGTCCCACTTGCCCTCGCCTTCCCAATCCGGTTAACCTGCTTCGTGGCCGCGAAATTCCTCAAGTTCCTCATCGCGCTGGCTCTCATTCCGTTCATCGCCGCCGAAATCCGGACCTTCATCGACCTCGTTCCCCAAGGACAATGGGGCGACGCGTGGATTCTCAGCTTTGGCGCCGGGTTCGCCGCCTGGTTCCTCATCTTTCTGTTCCTGCCTCGCGCGATGTGGCTCTATGTTCTCGGCCACGAATTTACCCATGCCCTGGCGGCGATGCTCTCCGGCGGCAAAGTCAGCGCCTTTAAAGTCACCTCGAAAGGCGGCCACATCATGACCGACAAGATAAGCTGGTGGATTGCTCTTTCGCCCTATTTTGTTCCCATTTACGCGCTCATCTGGATCGGTCTTTGGCTAACCATCGATTTTTATCACTCTCTCCGTCCCTGGCAGCCGGTGCTCTATTTCGGCTTGGGATTCTTTTGGTGTTTTCACCTGACCTTTACCTGCAGCATGCTTCATCCGCGCCAGACCGATCTTTCCGGCGAGGGCTACATTTTTTCCGGAGTCGTCATCGTGTCGTTCAATCTCATCACGGTGCTTGTCTTGCTTGCCATTCTCACCCATGACTTCTCCGGCTCCTGCCGGATCTTTTTGCACCGGACCGTCCAGTGCTATGTGTTCACCGGGCGCGAAATCGTTCAGGGCCTCGGGTGGCTGTGGAACATGTGGCGGACCCGCGGCAATGCGTAAACGGTCTTGAGATCGTTCGTCAACGTCCTAAGTTGACAGACCTGCATGAACACTCCCCGCCAGGAACTTGAAGCCCGCGTCGAGCAAGCCGTAACCAAGCTTTTTTCGCCCGCGCCTCCCGGTCCCTACGTGCGGCCCTGTCCCGATCCGCGCCATGGCAATTTCCAAACCAATGTCGCCCTGGTCCAGGCCAGGGAGGCGGTGGCCAATCCGCGCGAATTGGCCACCCAACTCGTGGAGACCCTGGAATGGGGCGACGTCACCAAACTGCCTGGCATTGCCGAGCCTGGCTTTATCAATTTCAATTTGAAAGACGAGTACGTTGCCTATCAGCTCACCCGGCGCTGGGTCGATGAACGGCTCGGCCTCTCAGCGGCGGAGAAACCGGAAACCATTGTCATCGATTACAGCGCCCCGAATATCGCCAAGGAATTGCACGTCGGGCATCTCCGCAGCACGATTCTGGGCGATGCACTGGCCCGCATTTATTGCTTTCTCGGCCACAATGTCATCGCCGATAATCATATCGGCGACTGGGGCACCGGCTTCGGGATGATTCTCTTCGGTTATAAACGCGAGGGCCATGCGGAGAAGCTAAAACAAGATCCCTTTGGCCACCTCGAGACGATCTACCGCAAAGTCCAGGAGGAGGCGAAAGCCGATGCGTCCATTCGCGAGGCGGCCAAGCGCGAGCTCGTTTTGCTTCAGCAGGGCGATCCGCAAAATCGCGAGCTTTGGGAGGAATTTCGCCAATACTCGCTGGAAGCCCTCGAGGTGACTTACCAACGGCTCGGCGTCCAATTTGACCACACCCTCGGCGAGAGTTTCTACAACGATCTGCTGCCGGGTGTGGTCAACGATCTGGTCAAACGCGGCATCGCGCGTGAAAGCGAAGGCGCCATCGCCATTTTCTCCGAAGGCAAACTCCCGCCCAAGAACGATCCGTTTCTCGTTTCCGACAAGAATTCGGCTTCGGGATTCCGCGACAATCCGCTGCTGATCCGCAAATCGGACGGCGGTTTCAACTATGCCGCCACCGATCTCGCCACCATCCGTTACCGGCATGAGCATTTCCGGGCGCAGCGCGTCGTTTATGTCGTCGATGGCCGTCAACAAATGCATTTCCGGCAGCTTTTCGATGCCGCCAGGCGCTGGGGTTACGGTGACATGACCATGGAGCACGTCTGGTTCGGCACCATTCTCGGTCCCGATAAAAAGCCGATCAAAACACGCGAAGGTGGCGACGTGAAACTTAAGGCGCTCCTGGACGAAGCCGAGGAACGGGCCGGAAACATCGTCGCGGAAAAGCGGCCCGAACTGACCGGCGCCGAGCGGGCCAATCTCGCGCGGATCGTCGGCCTCGGCGCGCTCAAATACGCCGACCTCGCCCAAAACCGGAACCTCGATTACGTCTTTAATTGGGACAAGCTGCTCGCTTTCGACGGCAATACCGCGCCTTATCTTCAAAACGCTTATGTGCGGGTGCGGGCCATTTTTCGCAAGGCCGGCCCGGAAACCGTGCGCGATATTTTCGGGAAAGTCCGGGCCTTGGCGGAACTCGACCTGTCGCGCCCGGCGCTTTCGCTGACCGAGCCGGCGGAGCTGGAATTGGGGCGCAAGCTGCTCGATTTCGGTGATTCCCTCTCGCTAGCCGCCGGGGAATACCGGCCCCACTACCTCTGTCTCTACCTCTTCGAATTGGCCACGGTCTTCCATAAATTCTACGAGGCTTGCCCGGTTCTGACCACCGAGGAGGTCGTCCGCAATTCGCGCTTGGTTCTCTGCGATCTCACCGCCCGGACACTCGCGCAGGGCTTGAATCTTCTCGGCATCGATGCCATGGATCAGATGTGAGACGGCAGGCGCAGCTTCCGCTCGCGCAGCCGCTCCGATTCCGCTAGCGTGCGGGAATGAAAATTGTCGATTTACGGCCCGGACTGCAGGTTCTCCATCCCCGGCTTGGTTTAGGCGACGTGAAAATGTTGACCGAGAAAACCGCCGATATTCTTTTCAATGACGGACGCAAAACGTTGACCGAAGAGATGATGGAGGAATTGAAGCCCGCCGAACCGCTCGCCCGGATAGAAGGAATGGAAAAGCCGCTGCGTGATCTTATCGCCGAGGTTGTCGATGTAACCGCCGACAAATTGAAACTCAAAGCCGAGCGGGACGATCTCCCCCCGCAGCTTGCGCCGCGTTGGGCCGGAGGCCGCGTTGTGCTTCATCCCAACGACCCCTCCCTGTCCATCAAGGAAATCGAGCTCGACGTCTTTTTCCACAAGATCGTCATGGTGCGTGACAATCTCCGCGTGCTGGAACAAAAAATCAACGCTCATCCCAAGCTCAACGACGCCGAGCGGGTCGAATTGCAGTATTACATCACAAAGTCGTATGGCTCGCTGACCACCTTCAATCTTCTGTTCAAGGAGAAGGAACAGACATTCTGAGACTACACCGCGATAGGGACCGGGCCATCACCGGTTAAATCCATCATGCAACGAATAATAAACCGGCTGAAAATCGGCCAAGGCGGCTTGGACTTCTCCATCGGGCGTCCCATAAACGCTAAAACGCACCGGGCGGCAGGCTTGCAGAAATCGTTCCGCAAACCGGCCAAATCTTTCGACGTGGGTCAAAACCGCAATGGGATCGCGATATCTCTCGTAAATATGGCAAACGGTGCCGGCTTCGTTGATATACCATTCATACGCGAGGGTGCCGGGTTCCGTCCGGGATGAAGCGATGAGATCCGCGGCCACGGCGCGGAAATTATCGGCTTGTCCCGGAACGATTTCAACCTCAAGAACCCAGGCGATCTCCGTACTCATGATTCACCCAAGTAAACTTTTGGCCGCTTCGAGAACATGATCGGTGGTAAGGCCGTATTCCTTGGACAGCCGCTCATAGGGAGCTGAGGCGCCAAATTTATTCACGCCGATAAATACGCCTGCCGTGCCGATATAGCGCTCCCAGCCAAGCCTGACACCAGCTTCGACGGCAACGCGCTTGGTCACCGCCGGTGGCAGCACGCTCTCGCGGTAAGATTGCGGTTGCTCTTCGAAAAGTTCCCAACTCGGCAGCGAAACCACTCGCGCGGCGCTGCCTTCCGCTCCCAGTTTCTGCGCCGCGCCGTAAGCCAGCGCAACTTCAGAACCAGTGCCGATGAGAATAATTTCGGGCAGAGTACCCGGCTTCGATTCCCAAAGCGTATAGCCGCCCTTCAGCAGTCCGGAAGCCGGCGCGGTCACCGTCCGGTCAAAAACGGGAATGTTTTGGCGCGTAAGCATCATGGCGGATGTCCGGTGTTTATGTTCCAGCGCAGCCAGCCAGGCGTAGCCGGTTTCGTTGGCGTCACCGGGACGCAACACCAGCACGCCGGGAATAGCCCGCAGCGTGGCGAGATGCTCCACCGGTTCGTGGGTTGGGCCATCCTCGCCGACGAAGATCGAGTCGTGCGTAAAAACGTAGATCGTCTGGATGCCGCTCAACGAAGCCAACCGGATCGGTGGGCGCATGTAGTCGGTAAAAACAAAAAAAGTCGAGCCAAACGGAATCAGGCCCCCGTAATAGCCGAGACCGGCGACGATGGAACCCATGCCGTGCTCACGCACGCCAAAATGGAGATTGCGTCCGCCGTAGTTGCCCTTCTCGAAGGAGCCGAATTCCTTGATCCACGTTTTGGTCGAGGGCGCAAGATCGGCCGAGCCTCCCAGCAGATTCGGCACCGCGCCAAAAAGGACTTTGAGAATTTCGCCGCCCGCGTTGCGCGTGGCCATCGGTTTCTCCGGCCCGAACTTGGGCAAGAGCGATTCGAGATTGGCGGGAAGTTTTTTGGCCAGAAAATCTATCCAAAGCTGGGCCTTTTCGGAATTTTTGGCGGCATAGGAGGCGAAAAGCTGGTTCCAATCGTCCTCCATTTTCGCCCATTCTTTGCGCTTTTCGGCAAAAAAGTCCTTCACTCGCTCCGGAACCAGGAACTCGGCGTCCCCGGGCCAGTTGAGAGCACGCTTGGTCGCGGCGACTTCCTCGGGACCGAAGGCATCAGAGTGGGCCTTGGGCGTGCCTTGGAGCTTAGGCGAGCCTTTGCCGATAATCGTCTTGCCGATAATGATCGTCGGTTGTCCCTTGGTGGCCAGAGCCTCTTTGAGCGCATTGTCGACCTGGGTTTGATCGTTGCCATTGATCGAAATGACATGCCAATGATAACCCTTGAACCGTGAGGCGACATCGTCGCTGTAGGAAAGCGCCGTCATACCCTCGATGGAGACATTATTGTCGTCATAGAACCAGACGAGATTGTCGAGCCCCAGGTGGCCCGCCAGCGCCGCGGCCTCATGCGAGACGCCTTCCTGCAAATCGCCATCGGAAACGATGGCGTAGACCCGATGGCTGGAAACGGCAAATTCGGGCGTATTGAAGGTCGCGGCGAAAAATTTCTGACCGATGGCCATGCCGACCGAATTTCCCGTGCCCTGCCCGAGCGGGCCGGTCGTCACTTCGACGCCCTCGGTCTCGTGGCTTTCCGGATGCCCGGGCGTCATGCTGTGCCACTGGCGAAAGTTTTTGAGCTGGTCGAGAGTCATCTTCTCGAAACCGGTCAAGTGCAGTAGCGAATAAATCAACATCGAGCCGTGCCCGGCGGAGAGAACGAACCGGTCACGATTGGCCCAATGGGGATTGACCGGGTTGAACCTCAGATACTTCGTCCACAGAACGAAGGCAAAGTCGGCGCAACCCATGGGCAGGCCGCAGTGGCCGCTTTTAGCCTTTTCCACCGCATCGACAGCAAGGGTCCGGATGGTATTGGGGACAAGGATTTCAATCGGTTCAGTGGCGAAGTGGGCAGGTTCCTGGCTCATAAGTAGGGGCCAAGCTAACGTGGCTAATGCCGCCTGTCTAGAGACTCTCTTGCGGTAAATCCTGTTAATCTTGTCAATCCTGTCCAAAAAATCGATCACCACGGAATTTCGCCGTTTTCCTCGAGATAATGATTCGTCAGGGTGGCCGGAACTTCCGTAATCAACCGGATGATGTTTTGCGCGCCTTTCTCAACCGGAAGAGGCGCGCTTTCGCCGCCCATTTCGGTGCGGACCCAGCCGGGCGAGGCGGCGTTGACGCTGATTCCGCGCGGCTGGAGCGCCTCGGCCAATTTGCGGGTGGCGGCATTGAGCGCGGCCTTCGAGATGCCATAACCCGCCCAGCCATCGGTCATATGGGCAACAGAACCAAGCTGGCTGCTGACGTTGATGACGCGGGCGGGCCGTCCCGCTTCCAGTAGCGGCGCCAGTGCCTGGGTGAGAAGAATCGGCCCAAGGGTGTTGGTGATGAACGTGTCGCGAATGGCGGCGGCACTCGCTTCAAGGATCGTGCCGTGCCAAGTATCGAGAATGGCGGCGTTGTTGATGAGAACGTTGAGCGCTTTCAGCCGTTTCTTCAGGCTGGCCGCTCCCGCCTGGATGCTCGCCTCGTCCGCCATATCGAGCTGAAGAAAGTCAATCTTGAGGCCCTCCTTGGCGAGCACGCCAATGGAAGCCCGGCCCCGTTCTTCCGAGCGGGCGCTGAGGATGACCTGATGGCCCAGCCGGGCCAATTGGCGGCAAATTTCAAATCCGATGCCTTTGTTGGCGCCGGTGACAAGGATGGTTTGGGATTTCGCGTTCATAGCCGTGCGGGTTTTGACGACTCTAGCACAAGTACGGAACCCGCGCGAAAATGATATGACACGCATTTAATCATCCACTTCTAGACAAGAGGAATCGGGGACGTAACTTGATAGGGACCGGCGTTTTTCAGAGACGCCATTTTATGCTCGATGAACCCGTTTCCACGGTAAAAAAGGTGATCGCGCCTCCCGCCGCGCCACAAGTTTTGGTGGAAGAAGCGGGCAAATTGGCCCAAAATCTCTGGTGGGATGACCGCGATGAATCGCTTTGGTGGACCGACACCGAAGGCAAGCGCATTTATCGCCTCAAACTCGATACGCGCATCCAAAGCGCGGTTTACGAAGGACCGGCCGCCGGCGCATTCCTCCCCTGCGAGGATGGCGCCTGGCTCCTTTTCCGCGACAGAGATGTCGCGCTGCTCGATTTCGACCGCCATCCGCAGGTAACTCCACTGATCGAGAATGTCCGGGTTGATGGCGACCATTTCAACGGCGCCATCGCCGATGCGGCCGGGCGGGCGCTGGTCGGAACCGTTCGCACCGACCGGCCTAACGGCGCCGGTCTCTACCGGTTGGAGAATGCCGGTACCTTGGCCAAGATCGTGGGCGGCACGGGATTTTCGGGCGGCATGGGTTGGAACGAAAAAGGCGACGCACTCTATTGGAGTTGCAGCACGACCAAGACGATCTGGCGTTTCCGCTATGACGCCAAACGCGGCTCACTCACCAACCGGCAGGTCTTTCATGAGTGCCAGCCCGGCGAAGGCACGCCCACCGGACTGGCCATCGACACCGGGGGCACGCTTTGGTCGGCGCGGCGCGAGGCCGGCGTCATTCTCAAAATCGCGGACGACCGCCGTCTGATGGGCCAGGTAACCTTTCCGGCCAAGCACGTCACTTCGATTGCCTTCGGCGGATCCGACCTTCGCACCGTATTTGTTTCTGCCCTCGTTGAGGAGGGCTGCTCGAAAATTTTTATGCTCCAGTCCGCCGTCGCGGGTCTGCCCCTGCGCCGGGCCAAAATCGATCCGAAGGCGTAAGCCCGCCCGCGGCTTTTACGCCGTCGCCGGAATGACTTTGGCAGCATCTTCCACGGGATGATTGAGCAGCGAATCGACGATCGTCATCGCGGCATGCGGACGGCCCAAGGCCCGCGCGCGATCTCGCATCTTTTGCAGGTGCTCCGGCTGACTGAGCAATCCGTCAATTTTGTAGCCCAGGGTGGTAAATTCGTTGCACTTGATCGCGATGCCTTTTTCGAGCAGATGATCGCTGTTGCGGTCCTCCTGCCCCGGAATGGGCGCAACGATAACCATCGGCAGGCCGGAGGCAAGCGACTCCGCCGTGGTCAATCCGCCCGGTTTGCCGATGAAAAGATCGGCCATTTGCATCCAGCGATGCATTTCATTGGTGTAGCCGAGCACCTTGAAGGTTAGATCGGCTCGGGCGGCTTCAATGGCGCGCGCCTGATTCTCCAGTCCGGCTTGCAAAGCCTCGTTTTTGCCGCAGATGACGATAGCCTGCGCGGGATGCTGCAGACGGGAGAGTCCATCCAGCACACCCGCCGCCGGGCTGACGCCCAGCGCGCCGCCGGAGATAAGAAAAAGGGGCCGTTGGGTGTCGAACCCGGCCGCCGTTCGCAGGAAATTGCGATCCTCGGTTTTGCTGAAGGCAGGGTCGATGGGAATGCCACTGACGGTAATATTGTTGCCGGGCAGGCCAAGCACTTCGAGATGAACTTTGCTTTCTTCCAGCGCGACGAAATAGCGGTGAAACGTGCGGCAGAGCCACATCGCATGTACGTCGAGATCGGTCACGACGATGGAGAGCCGGGCGTTGAGTTTCTTTTTTGTGATCAGGTAGGAGATGATTTCCGACGGAAGAAAATGAGTGCAGACGGTGATGTCGGGCTGGAACTTGGCGATGAACCGTTCGAGTGGGCCGGTGTTGAGCCGGTCCAGCATCAGGCGCATCCGGTCCGTCTTCCATGGCTCATCCGTGGTGTTGTAAACGATGCCAAGCACCGTGGGCGCCCGCTGCACCAGCGCGATGTAAAGCTTCGAATAAAAATCGCGGAAAAGTTTGTTGGTAAAGCGCAAGGCGTCGATATTCCGCACTTCTCCCACGCCCGGTTGTTGCCGGAAAACTTTCTCCAGAGCTTCCGCCGCGCGCACATGCCCGGTGCCGGCGCTGGCAGAAAGGATCAACACCCGGCGGCCTTCGGAGTGGGGCAAACCAGGCATGGCGCTCAGCTTTGACTTGCGAATGGCGGGATATGATCCAAGCCCTTGAAACAGCGCCATAACCGTTTAATAGGGCGCCTTTTTCAAGCCGCCAATGTAGAGACAATGGACACCGCCGAACTGGATGCTGTCCTGCACGCCCAGCCAACGTTCCTTGATCGGCTGTCCCGCGACGTAGGTGCCGTTGGTCGAACCGAGATCCTTGAGAAAAACGCCGCTGCGGGAATATTCGATGCTGGCGTGACGCTGCGAAATGGTTGAATCGTTGATAACGATATCGTTGGCAGTGGACCGTCCGACAAAGGCGAGACCGGGACGGATGGGAAACGTCTTGATTTCCGTGCCCATGGTGATGCGAAGGTAGGGATTGGTCGGCGCCAAGCGGATCGGTTCGGTTATCCGGTTGGCGTCGTCGTCTTTGGTTTCATCCCGGATACGCGCCGCCTCGCAAAGCACTTCCATGTAGGGAATCGTGATGGTGCGGCGCTGGGCTCTCTCTCCCACAATGAATTCGGTCTGTGGATCGGGCAGATTGATCAGCGCCACCGCCGCTTCGATGCCGGAGCGAAGCCCGAATTGCGCATCGACAATTTCACCGTCGACCAAATTCAGACGCGCGGGAGGAGGAACATTGGTAATGTAGATTTCGCCGGTCTTGCGACCAAGTCCGAAAGCCTGAATTTGCTCGGCGATGCTAAGGAGATTCCCCAGCTTGACCGTATCCCTGCGCATATCGGGAAACATGCGTTCACTATAAGCCTGCCGGGACAAAGCGTCGAGTTTTTCTCATGGGCGGCGAAAGGCCTTCCTTTGGCGGTCAAGC
>DATJMI010000024.1:0-15081 GCA_035508775.1 Methylacidiphilales bacterium | reverse complement strand
AAGGGGAGACGGGAGGGCGAGAATTCTTGGTGGGATTCCCTCCATCCAGGCAGGCATTGGGCCGCGCTGCAACGCCAAACCAGGACGCCAGAGGAGGCGCTTGAACGGCTTAAATCATATTTCTCGACGGACGCCAAAGACTGGGAGCCTAAGAAAGAGGAGACCGACGAAGAGTAAAACGCCCTCGGCCCGCCTGGTTTCCGCCAACTTTCTTTTGAGACTCCGATTTCAGTTTGGCGACTGCATCCAACCTCTTTATCAGTTTAAGCGCGACCTTGTCGGGCTTTTTATTTAATTCACTTTCCCATAAGCGAACAACTATCCAATTACGTTTCTTGAGGTTCGCGTTGACACGTTTGTCGTTCTCGCGATTGTAACGGATCTTTCTTTCCCAAAAAGCAATGTTCGATTTGGGAGGCCGGTAGGTCGCGGGATTGCCGTGCCAAAAGTCACCGTCTACAAAGACAACTGTCCGCAGCTCCGGGAAAACAAAATCCGGTTTTCCCGGCAATTTGGGATGTCGCCGCCAACCTTTAATGCCCGCATATCGCAAAAGCGCGATTAAGCGAAGCTCGGTCGACTTATTACCCTTATTCCGAACGAGGGCCATGACCTCGCTTCGCTTGGCTGTCGTCCAACTGTCAACCATGTCACTTCTCCGATTGAAGCTAGATCTTATACCTCATCGGCGACAACGTGAACAGCTACTGTTTCACAACGTCACTATCCCATACCCCATTCATTCGGCGTGACCTGAGCCGGTTTTTAGGACAGCCTCTCCGCAGGTTCTCAAGATGAAATGGCGTATCGTCCTGACGGTTCTATTTGTTCTCACCTTGTTTGCGGGCTTTGCCTATCTTTACGTCAATGCTTTTGTCCGCAAACATCAGCACGCGGTCATTCTCTTTGTCGTTAACGGGCTGGACCTCAGCACGCTGGACCTCGCCCGGCAACAGCTTGGCCGCAGTCCTCTCCTCAGTGATCCCGACGATCCCTCCATCAGCGATGCCCGCCGCCGGGCCGCCTATCGCAGTTGCATCCTCAATATCGATTCCTTCTGGAATATCGCTTTGCTGGGCGTTCAGAATGCCGGGCAGGCTGTTTCCGATGAAGGCGCGGATGCCACCGCGCTCGCCTGCGGCCAGCGCGTCCAAAATGGCTACGTCGCGGTCAATCGCCGCAACGAATCGCTGCCGACTCTCATCTATGCTGCGGAACGGGCCCAGCGCGCCACCGGCCTCGTCACCACCAGCTCGTTGGTTCAGCCGACGCCGGTCGCTTTCTATTCCACCACCCGAGGCGTTCCCGATCCCTACAGCAATGCAGCCGACCTAGTGCGCTACTCCAATATCAACATTATCCTTGGTGGCGGCGAACAATACTTTGTGCCGGCCAATGCCACCAACGAATGGGGCCGGCGCGACAACCAAAACCTCATCGCCGAGGCGAAGAACCGGGGTTACACGGTTGTGCACAGCCGTGATGAGCTTAATGATGTTTCCGCCTGGCGCACGGGCCGGTTGTTTGGCGTCTTCGCGCCCGGTCAGTTTTATTTTTCTTCCCTTCAGCCTGAAAATTCACGCCGCCAGCCCTCGCTGGCGGAAATGACCCGGATGGCGATTTCATGCCTCAACTATAATATCGGCGGGTACTTTCTTGTCGTGGAACACGATCTCGTCGCCCGGGCCAGCGAGGGCAATCTCGGCAAGCTTGCGGTCAACGAAGTTGCCGAGGTCGATGAGGCCGTCGAGGCCGCCGTCGAATATGCCGGTCCCGACGCGCTCGTGATAGTCACGAACAACTATAGTCTTGGTTCCGTGGGCGCGCTGCCCGCGCCGACGGCGGATGATCTCGCCGTTCCGCCGTCCACCAATATCGTTTCCGCGACGGCCAGCCTTCCCCCCGCGCCTTTGCCGCTGTGGCTGGCTGGTCCGGGAGGTCCTCCCCGCACGCGTACGCAAACTGCCTGGTTGAGGCAGCGTTATGATGAGGGGGCGTTCAGCACCAATGCCCCTGGTCTTCTGCAACCTGATCCCGCTTTCCGGTTTCAGACCCATGCGCCGGTTACGGCGGAGCCCGCCTGGCTTGCTTCGCGTGGGGAAGGGTCCAGCCAATTGCGCGGTTTTCTTAGCAACACAGATGTCTTTGACATTGTCAGTGAGCAGTTTTGATCCGATGACAGCGAAAGAAATCCGCGCCGTGCTTGAGTCGCGTGGGTTGCGCCCGCTCAAACAGTTCGGCCAGAATTTCCTCCACGACCGGAACCTTGCCCGGTGGCTGGCCGGACGCGCCCTTGAAGGTCTTGCGCCCGGCGTCCGGGTCGTGGAGGTCGGCCCCGGTCTCGGCGCTCTCACCGAATTTCTCCTCGATGGCGGGCGGACGCTGGTGGCGCTTGAAAAAGACCGCGGCCTTTGCGCTTTCCTGCGCGAGCGTTTTGCCGGGGACATCGTTTCCGGGCGGTTCGATCTCCGCGAAGGCGACGCGCTTGGGCTTCTGCCACGTCTCGATTTCGCACCCGCCGTCATTTGCGGCAATCTTCCTTACTATATCTCCACGCCGCTGCTGATGGAATGTCTGCGCCTGCCAGCCGCTCCGGTCCGTCTCTTTTTTCTCGTGCAGAAGGAAGTCGGCCAGCGGTTGGCTGCTCCGCCCGGCGGCAAAGTTTATGGCGCGCTTTCTGTTATCGTCCAGGCTGGGTATGATGTTGCGCTGGCGCGCGCCCTGCCCGGTTCGGTCTTTTATCCGCCGCCGGAAGTCGAATCGGTCGCCGTCCTGCTGACACCCCGGGCGCAACCGCTGGTTCCATTCGCCGCCCGGGATAGTTTTATGAAAACGGTTCAGCGCGGTTTTTCACAGCGGCGCAAAAAGCTCTCGAATCTGCTTCCCGTGGCCGATGCGCGCCGGGCCGAGCACTTGAGTCCGGACGAATGGGTGACGCTTTGGCGTCACGTGGAAGCGGCAAATGCCGGATGAGAGCAACTACCGCCTGCCTGCCGCCGTCCGGCTGAGGGGCGGCGGGCGTTGCTGACTCTGGCCGCCGCCGCTGTTGGCGATATTGGCCATGGCGCCCCCTCCGCCCTCTTCGTTCTCATTTGCCAGCAACGGAGCAAAACGGGCTTTGTCGATCGCCTTCATGTAGGCTTCTTTGGGTGACACGATATTTTCCTGCAACTTTGCCATGATCGCGTCGTCCATGAACTGCATGCCTTCCCCTTTGCCGGTGACGAGCACGTCGGTCAATTGTTCGACTTTCCCTTCGCGGATGATGGCGGAAACCGCGCTGTTCGAGATCAAAATTTCGTTCACCGCCACACGGCCCCTGCCGTCCGATCTTTTCAGCAGAAGCTGAGCCACGATGCCGCGCATGGAGGCGGCCAGCATGGTGCGAACCTGCGGTTGCTGGCTGCTGGGGAAAACGTCGATCATGCGATCGACGGTTTTGCGCGCATTGTTGGTGTGCAGCGTGCCGAAGACGAGCATCCCCGTTTCCGCCGCCGTCAGAGCCAGCGAAATTGTTTCCAGATCGCGCATTTCGCCCACCAGCACCACGTCGGCGTCTTCGCGCATGGCGTTTCTCAGGCCATCGGCGAAGGTCGGTGTGTCTTCTCCCACCTCGCGCTGGGTGACGATGCTCAGTTTGTTGCCATGGACGAATTCAATCGGCTCCTCGATGGTGATGATATGGCGCGCGTAACTGTTGTTGATAAAGTCGATCAGCGCCGCCAGCGTGGTCGATTTACCCGAGCCGGTTGGACCGGTAACAAGCACCAACCCGCCCCGGACGTTGGCGAAACGCTTAATGACCGACGGCACGTTCAATTCTTCCAGCGTCGCGATTTTGTTTGGAATCAAGCGGAAGATTCCGCCTAGCCCATGCATATGCTTATGCAGGTTGCAACGGAATCTCGCATCCGCGTTCAATTCGTAAGCCAGGTCCGCATCGCCCGTCCTCGTGAATTTTTCCCACCGCTTCGGCCCGGCCACCTCGCTCAGCATTTGTTCCATTTCCGCGCGGGTTAGATTGCCGGTATGGATGTCGGATACCTCGCGAATTGGAATAATATCGCCGTGGAGCCGCATCTTCGGCGGTTGCCCCTCCTGCACGTGAAGATCAGAGGCCTTGTATTGGACGACGATGTCGAAAAAATCGTCGATCATGATGCGTTTATGCGGATGGGACATAATCGTAATTTAGATGGTTCCGCCCGCCATGCCGATGATTTTTTGGGCTCATGACATTCCCGCGTACAGGGTCAGGATAAGCAGGAGGGGCGTTCTTACCCGGCCCGGTTTGGGCAGGATTAAATGAGACCCGCTTTTTTAAGCGTGGAATAGGCGCCGTTTTTGGTCAACGTCTTGAGGGCCCGGGCCGTCAATTTGACCGTCACGTAACGCTTCAATTCGGGAACGAAAATGCGCTTCTCCTTTAGGTTAGGCTGAAATACTCGCGGTGTATTGGCCGTGACGTGGGTGCCGATACCGCCCTTTTTCTTGGCTTTACCGCTGCGACGGATGTTTGTGCCCAAAACAGGTTTGGCGCCGGTGATTTCGCAAAGCCGTGACATGATAAGTATTCCAGTTACTTGACAAGCAACACGTTACGGGCGCGCTTGATTTCCCGGGTTAATTTACGGTGCATCTTTGCCGTCATGCCGGTGATGCGGCGCGGCAGAATGCGGCCTTTTTCCGTAAGAAATTTTTTCAGCAACTCGGTATTTTTGAAATCGATAGCTTCCACATTGATGTCAATGCGGCGCTTGGGAAGAGAACGAAGCGTCCGGCGGCGTGGCCGGTTTGGTTTAGCGGCGGGGGGCATAGACTATTCCTTTTCTTTTTTCTTCTCGTCGTCATCCACGGCTTCTTCCTCCTCATCCGCGAAGGCTTCGGCAGAATCCATGAACTGTGGAGCGGTGTCCCATCGGCGGCGGCCCCGGCTTTCTTTTTCGAGCTGTTGCTGGCATTCGACGGTAAAGCGGGCAAAAGGGATCGCTTCCAGTCTTGCATGAGGGATGGCCTTGTTCGACATTTCGCAGACGCCGTAGGTTCCCATCTCGATGCGCTTGAGCGCCTCTTCGATCTCATAAAGCGCGTCCTGCTCTTGGGAAAGGAGGCTAAGCGCGAAATCTTTTTCGTAGGCATCGCTGCCCGCATCGGCTTGATGTTGGCCCACGGCTGACGCCTCATTGTTCTCGGCCCGCGAGCGCAGGCTGTCCTGCGCCACGCTCTGCATCTGGTCGAGAAAATGGTCCCGCAATTCCAACAGGCGTTTTTTTTGCCGGTCGAAAAAGGCCAGTGTCTTGGCGTCGCGCGGCAACCGCATGGAAGGGGATGCGGCCTGGGAATCTTCTTCCGTTCCATTGGCAATGGGTTTGGCCGAAATTTTCGCGGTAGATTTGTGGTTCACGGCCGCCGATTTCTTGATTGTGGCCGGTTTGGCTTTGGCCTTCGGGGCAGCCGCCTTTTTCTGTTTTGCGCTGGATTTGGATTTCTGAGCCATGGGAATCGTTACCAATAGGGAAGAGTGGTAAAAAATCCAATTAAATTCTCGCAAGAAAAGAAAATGCCCTCTGGAAAATAATTATTCCAAGGACATTTATCTGCTCGCAGTTCTCCCCCAAAGGACTAAAATGGCGAGATTGTGTTTATTTCTCCACCCTCCGGGCCGGTACAAGACTTGCTTGATCGCGCGGGAAGGCGGGTCGAACTCTTGGTTCGGTTTACCGCCTCCAAAGGCTACGAGCTCATTGATTGGAACCAGGCTGCTATCGATCTGTTCGGTCTCCAGAATCCCACCGCCGGCTTGCAGGCCCTGTCTTGGGATCAATTGCCCCTTCCTCTGGCCGAATATCTCGCCCAGGCTCTTCAGATTGTCAGCGGCGCTCCCGAGGAGGCTCTGCCCGAGTTTAAACATCCTTCTCAGGATCATAGTTATTTCGCCAAAGTTTTTTATCAGATTATCCCCGCTCAAGAGAAACGGGAGGAAGAACATTGGTACTTTTTCTGTTTCCAGAGCTCGGTTAGCCTTCTCGACAATACTCAGGGCGCCGTTGACCGCAAGAAGCTCGAAACCATCGGCGAACTTGCCAGTGGTGTGGCCCACGATTTTAACAACCTGATCATGGGCATTCAGTCCAATGCCGAAGCGATGCTGGCTCTGTCCGATGTACCCCAGCGGGCGCGCGCAAGCTTGGTCAACATTATCCGTGCCTGTTCCACCGGAGCTTCTCTTACCCGGAGCCTTCTCGGCTACGCCAAGCGCCAGCCTCTCGCGATGGCGCCGTTTAATTTGATCGACCTTGTTCACGATGTCGCCCGGATTGCCGGGGTGGCCTCGGGCAGCTACCGCATTGCCCTGGGCCGGGAATTTCAGGAAAAGAACATTCCCATTATGGTCGTTGGTTCTTATTCCAGTTTAAGCCATTGTCTCCTTAATCTGATCAAGAATGCCCGGGAAGCGATGCCCGAAGGTGGAACCATCCACATCACCTGGGAAGGCACCGATAGCATGGCCATCATTGCGGTACGGGACCATGGCCCCGGCATCCCCGAGGCCGATCTTGCCCACATTTTCGAGCCATTTTTCTCCACCAAGAAGCAGGGCACCGGCCTTGGCCTTGCCATGGTGCGGGGGATTCTCAACCAGCACGCCGGTACCGTGGAAATCCGGTCCACGGTGGGCATGGGCACGTCCGTTTCGCTCACTTGGCCTCGGGGAAAAGTCGATGCCGCTTCCATCAAAGGCTTGCGAAAAGATCAAACCGATGCCCGCCGTTCCACTCATCGTATCCTTAGGCAAACCCAGCGCATTATTATGCAGTCTCAGCGCATGCCCGCCGATGATCATTTTCTCATTTACGTCATCGACGATGACGACCTGGTTCGTGAAGGCCTGTGCAGCCTCCTGGAGCATCTGGGCCATCGCACCAAGTCTTTCCGCAGTCCTGAACTGGCTCTCAATATGCTTATTTCCACCGATGCTCCGCCCGAAGTCGTCATCGTCGACTATAACATGCCTGGCATGAACGGGGCTCAATTCATTGCCCGCTACAGCACCGCCGTGGCCGATAGCCCGAAGTATAAGAATACCCAGATTCTCCTGATGAGCGGACTCCCGCCGAGTCATTTCGAGGATTTCATGTCGGAGTTTGCCCAGCTCAAGCTTAGCGTTCTCGAAAAGCCCTTTAGTCTCGAGACGCTTCGTAAAAGACTCATTAATATCCAAGATGCCCGGAAGAGTTTCGTCCGCCTCAGCGGAATCTTGCCCAAGGCTAAGCTTGGGGCAGGTTCGCAGACTCAGAGCGGTCCCGTTGCCCACGGCTTTAATCATCGGAACGACCGTTAGCGCCGGCAAAAAAGGTCGTGGCGCACCGGGGAAAGAGGTTCTAAAAGGTGAAGGTGGATCATCCGGGCGCATTTCCGATTCTTTTTCCTCCCCGTTTGGCAATAGGCGATACGGTTGCCATTGCGGCCCCGGCGAGTCCACCCGAGCAGCCGGAAAAGATCGATGAGGTCATCCAACGGCTGACCATTTACGGATTCCAGATCAAATCCGGGAAACATTTACGAAAACGCGACGGTTACCTGGCTGGCAGCGATGAGGAGCGGGCGGAGGACATCAAGACGTTTTTCGCGGATCCGGAGGTGAAGGCGATTTTCGCTCTGCGCGGCGGCTATGGTTCATGCCGGATTCTGCCGCTGCTCGATTATGCCTCCATTCGCATGCACCCGAAGCCTTTCATCGGTTACAGCGACATCACGGCGATGCAATTGGCCATTTTTGCCAAGTCGGGAGTGATAACCTTTCATGGCTCCAACGCGACGAGCGCCTTTGAGCCGGGCAACCAGACGGCTTGCCGGCGCGCGCTGATGGACCCGCTTGATCCCAAAGGAACAGTCCTCTTTGCGCGCGGCGATACCTATGCCAAAGCGCTCAAGACGGTGAGGCCGGGCCGTGTGAGGGGGCGCCTGCTTGGCGGCAACATGACCTGCCTGTTGCGGTTGATCGGGACGCCCTATGCGCCCGATTTTCGTGGCGCGGTTCTCTTTCTTGAGGATACGGGAGAGAAGGCCTATCGCGTGGACGGAATGTTCACCCATTTGCGACTGGCGGGAATTCTTCCCCAAATCGCGGGGCTGGTTCTGGGCCAATTCGATCATACCGATGCCGAAGAGCGGGTCCGGATTGCGGCTTGCTTGCAACGGGAGGCGGAGCGGGCCGGCGTGCCGTGCGTCTCGGGCGCGCCGATTGGTCATATGGTGGAACAAATCATGGCGCCGCAAGGCGCGATGGCGGAATTGGATGCGGGAGAGGGACAGCTTTTGTTCAAGTAGAGGCTATCCAGCGGTGGCCGGTCGCCGCCGCCGATGAGGTGTCATTGCGCCATGACCGGACTTAAAATCGCATCCCGCATTCCATGGATCAATTTTTTATCGGAGGGCACAAGGGTGGAGAGAACACCCCCGAGACTGACGCGGCCGTTGACAATAAAATAATAGGGGCAGATACGGGCGCGGCCGGTTAAAGCAACCATCTCACCGTTTTCGGCCGCGTAATCCTGTTTGGCCAGAGCGCCTTTGACGAAGCGCTGGAGGAGACGCGGATGGGTGGAAAATTCGGCCAGGCCAAGCCGGACCTGTTCGACCCACTGTTCCGCGGATAAATCGGAACCGACGTAGACGCCGCGCGCGCCCCAGGCGAGCGGGGAGAAGCCGGAGATTTTCAGAACGAGCTCGCGCTGCTTCTGGCTGAAGCGTTCCATTTCATGCCACGATTGAATGCCGAGTTCGGGAATGACGGCATGAGGCGGAAGCGGCGTGGGATCGAGCACCCACGAATAGGGTATCACCCGTTGGAGAAATTTTTGTCCCTTCTCGCCGATCTCTTGCCGCCAAAATTCCTGAAGCGGGCGCGACCAAAAAAGGGCGAGCCATAATTTTTCTTCAAGATAAGGTTTGAGGGGAGGGGTGAGCGGCTGGCCCGGCTGCCAGGCTTTCTTGAACCTGGAGAGACTCGGATAATCGAAGGCTTCAAAGAAGCGATAGGCCGGCTTGCCGCTGGAAGTGTAATCTTCGACCGAGCAAACGCGATCGGCGCCAACGAGCCATTCCATTTCCGGGCGATAGGTGGCGCTCTCCTGGGAAATGAGGACTTCGCCGCCGTTAAGGACCGATTCGAATCCCTGGCGCATGCCATCGGCGCCCCCGGGAACGTTTTCCCCAAGCGCGGTATAGGTTTCGGAAAGCCAAGCGGTGAGACCGATGCCGCCGGGAACGGAATCGAGTTCACTGAGCGCAAACCCTTCTTCGGTGAGAATAAGGTCGGGGCGGATGATGGCGGGGACCTGACCCTTGACTTTGTCATGACGCGAAAGAGCGATGAGTTCCGGCGGCTTGCCGGCATCGAGGAGCGGCGCAACCCATGGATGCGCCTTGCCCGCGGCGCTCTGGCGATAAAGAAGGTTACAGGCGGTGTTGAAATGGTGAAGGACGAGGCCGAGCTTTTCGAGCAGTTCGAGATGAACCGGGCTGAGGGCGAAAGGGCGCGGCGCTAGGCGCCAAGTCTTTTCGGCAAAAAGCCCCTCGGCAGGCAGGTGATCCCGCACATAGCGGGCGCGTTCGAGATCGGTCATGAAGAGGTTAGCGTGGGGCGTTTTGGGGAGACAACTGCCATTAGCCCCGAACCTGCCCATTGCCGCGGATAACAAATTTGTACGACGTGAGTTCTTCAAGTCCCATGGGGCCGCGGGCATGGAGCTTGTCGGTACTAATGCCGATTTCCGCACCGAAGCCAAATTCGCCGCCGTCGGTAAAGCGGGTGGAGGCGTTCCAGTAGACGGTGGCGGAATCGACCTCGTTCAGGTAGCGCTCCGCGCTGGCGGCGTCCTCGGTGACAATCGCGTCCGAATGGTGTGAGCTGTAATGGGCGAGATGCTCGAGCGCGCCATCGAGGCCGCCGACGATGCGCACGGCCAGGATCAGGTCGAGATATTCGGTGGTCCAATCGGCTTCCGTGGCCAGCCCAAGTTTCACAGGCTCTCTCGTATCATCCGGTTTAGGTTTGATATTTTTAAGTAACGTTTTTACCGCCTCTTCATCGCCGCGGGAACGGGCAGATGCCAAGTCGCTGAGAAACTGTTGGTCATCCGCGGCTCCCAGGTACGATCGAAGAGATGTTGCGATTACGTTCTGATCGCCACGAATTTCGACGCCCGCTTGGGCGAGCGCGGCGATAATCCGGGGCGTGAATTTGTCGGCAATGGCACGGTCGATGAGGAGCGTCTCGATGGCGTTGCAAACGCCGGGGCGCTGGACCTTGGCGTTGAGGATGATTTTTTCGGCCATGTCGAGATCGGCCTTTTCATGGACGAAGACGGAGCAGACGCCGTGGGCGTGCTTGATCACGGGAATGCGCGATTCGGCCACAACCGTTTCGATCAGACTGTGGCCGCCCCGCGGAATGATCAGGTCGATGAAATCGCTCTGACGGCAAAGGTAGGGGACGAGGGCGCGGTCGGTGTTGTCGACGAGCTGGACGGCGCCTTTGGGAAGAGACACGCATTTCTGGAGAATGGCGACGAGCGCCCGATTGGAATGGATCGCTTCCTTCCCTCCCCGCAGAACAGTGGCATTGCCGGTTTTGAGGCAGAGGACGGCGGCGTCGATGGTGACATTGGGACGCGACTCGTAGATGATGGCAATGACGCCGATGGGGACGCGGATTTTCGAAATCTTGATTCCGTTTGGCCGTTCCCATTCGGCGATTTTTTGTCCAAGCGGCTGGGGCAACGCGCGCACTTGGCGCACTCCAGTGACCATCGCGGCCAGCGACTTTTCCGTGATGCGGAGACGGTCAATCACCGCCTTGGTGAGTCCGGCTTCTTCGGCGGCGGCGATATCCTTCTTATTGGCCTCGAAAATAGCGGGAGCCTCCCTTTCAAGCTGCGTGGCGATTTCGTCGAGCATCTCATCGAACCGTGCTGCCGGCAGCGTCGCGAGAAGGCGCGCGGCGTCGCGCGCTTCGCGGCATAGTTGGCGAATGGCGCTTAGCGGTTGGGCGAAATCGGGGTGTTGTTCCCGAGTGTTGGGCCAAGTCTTCAGCAGGTTATCGGTGGGGGGTGATTTTTCCGGTCTTTCCATAGAATGATGGATGGCTCTTCGCGCCGTTCCAGTCAGGGATGAAACATAGTCCCGACTGCCTCGCCTTGGCAAATCGAGACCAGGACATTTTTCTGCCGTCCATGGGCGATTTGCATCGGAATGCCGGCTTCATTGGCGAGACGGGCAGCCTTGAGTTTCGCGGCCATGCCTCCGACGGAAGTCTGGCTTTGCGTGCCGCCGGCGAGTTTCTGAATCCGGGCGTCGATCTTGCGCACGTCGCGAATGAGCCGTCCCGTGCCGTCGGGATTGGTGGCCAAGCCGCGGACATTGGAGAGAATAACGAGCCGCTCGGCGCGGGCGAGAATGGCGATATGAGCCGAAAGCTGGTCATTGTCGCCGAAGCGGGGGCCGACGAGTTCTTCGTAGGAGACAACATCGTTTTCGTTGAAGATCGGAACGATGTTGTCGCGCGCGAGAAGATGTTCGACGCTGCGCTGGATATTGCGGTAGAGGGAACGGCTATCGAGGTCGAGGTAGGTGAGAAGGACCTGGGCCACACGGATACCGGAGCGTTCGAAGGCTTCGTTGTAGAGACTCATGAGGCGGGGCTGGCCGAGGGCAGCACACGCCTGCAGCTCGGCCATGGCGGTGGGGCGCTTGCCTAAACCGAGAAGAGACATGCCGCAACCAACGGCGCCGGAACTAACGATCAGGATTTGATGGCCAAGCCGGCGAAGCTCGGTCACCTGCGAAGTAAGCTGGTCGATTTGGGCAAGATCGACCCGGCCGCGGGGATCGCTGAGAATGCCGGTTCCCAATTTGACTACCCAGCGTTTCGGAACCGGACCAAGGCGTGACTTGCTCATGGCAGATAGGACCGGATGCGGCGATAGAGTTGAAAGAGATGCCAGCCCCGGTTAATCCAGGCGGCGAGGGTGTTGGTAAAACTCGCCGGTGGTGAACCGGTGGCCTGGGTCGGCGGGGGGGATGATAAAGAACGGATGTTTTTCTTTTTCGGCCTGCTTCCCCAAAGGATCTTGAAGATGCTGACGGCGGCTGGCACGGCGGCGAAAATCCAAGGATTGGCGCGCAAAAAGCCGGCGCCACGCAGGCTATATTCGGTATAGCGGATGGGCCGTTCCAGCCGGACATAGGCTTGGGAAAGCTCCGAGCGCTGGCGGGCAATCTCGGCTCTGAGCTGGCGGCAACGGGTGGTGAAGTCTTCTTCCGGAGCGTTCATGGCTTGATCTCCGTGGTTTGGGATTCCGTGGGCGCGGGGCGAAGGCTTTCAACGTCGCGGCGCAATTCGGCCAGCGTTTGGGCGAGAAGCTTGGGGCTTGCCAGCGCCATATGGCGGGCGATGAGGACCAAGACGACGCTGGTCAGAACACAAACGATCAAAACCGCACTCAAAACAACAACACGCTGGTCCCAAAAGAGAACAACAAGAAAGAACAAGAGAAAGAAGATCGTCATGACGATGACAAGAAGAGCTGCCAGGCTGATGACCGCAAGCCAGGCTAGGTGGCGACCGCTTTCCTTTAACTCTGTGGTGGCGAGGTCCAGCCGGGTGTAAAAAATCGCGACAAGCACACCCCAAAAAGAGCGCAGATTGGAAAACAAGTCCGGGTTTGATCCCGGCTCCGGTTTTTCAGGCACCGGCATGGGATGGCGGGGGCCTTAGTCGCGGCGGCGCAGGAAGGCGCCGGCGGCGAACCCGAGGCCGAGGAGGAAGCCGACTCCGGCGGCAATGCCGACAGCATTCCAGGGGTTGTTGCGGACATAATCATCCGTCGCTGCAACAGCCTCGCGGCCCTTGGCCGTGACTCCATCCTGGACAGATGCGAGTTTATCCTGCGCAACCTTCAGGCTTTCCTCGACTTTGACGCGAGCCTCGGCGGCTTTTTCGCCGACAACGCTGGCGGTAGCCTTGAGAAGCTCCTGGACGTCCTTGGTGAGAATTTTCACATCTTCGACAAGTTTTTCCCGTGTGACGGAGGCGGATTGATTGGAATTGGATGACATAGAGTGGTTCCTTTCCCTCCCACTAAAGCCGAGGGGAGGCTGAAAGCAAGTACGGATTCGCCCACCTAAACCGGATGGCCGGTCAGGGCGAGGGATTGGGCTCGCTTGCCGGCGTGGGCGCGCTGTTGGCCTTTTCCTTGGGCCCAAGCACAATGAAGAGATCCTCAAGGTGGTCGAGATCTGCGGTCGGCTCGACCGTCGCTTCGCGGTAAAGGCCGAAAGTCGGATAAGTTTTGGTTAGAGCCGGCACGCTTTTGATCGTGCCGAGGCGCAGGCCGGCGGGAAAATAAGGACCCAAGCCACTGGTAACGACAAACTGGCCGATAGTAATCTGGGAATCCTTGGGCAGATAGAGAATTTTCACCACCGGAGTGCCTTCCTCAAAATTACCTTCGCCCTGGACAATGCCGTGATCGTGATTGCCGGAGAGGTCGGTGGGGGCGCCGGGCGCCTGGGGATTTTCCACGAGGGCCGAGATACTGCAGTTCTGGTTGACCATGAGGATGACATCGGTGATGTAACGAGTGACCGTCCCGGTTTTGCCCACCACGCCGCGCGGAGAGACAACCGGCTGGTCGGGCCGGATGTCGGGATCATCCTGCCAGCCGACATTGACCTGGACCGAGTCCCACCAACTGGAGGGTTCGCGGCTGACCACATGGCAGGCGCGCAGACGGTATTGGGAGGCCTGGCGGTAACCGAGCATTTCGCGCAGGCGGGCGTTTTCGGCGGCCTTATCGGCCAGGAGTTGGTTTTGCAGTTGGAGTTCGGCGACTTGCTGGTGAAGTGAGGCGAGTTCCGTCTGGGCTTGATCGAGGGTTTTCAGCCGGGCATCCATATTGGTGAAAAAATGGATTGGCTTTTCGGCCAGCCGGATGACCGGGCCGACGACCTGCAGTGTGCCTTTGCGCAAGTCCTGCGAAAGCTGTTCGGGTAGAAGAGCGCAGACCAGAAGGAGGGCGAGGACAAAGCCCAAAAGCAAAAGTTGATAAGTGCTTTTCTTCACCGCTGGAAGCCGGTCATGAAATCGAGGCGGGCGGCCCGGGTTGCATCACCATCAAACCCGGCGTTCGGATTCCGCGGCGCGCTTCATGTATTCAAATTCCTGGAGGACTTTGCCGGTGCCTTCGGCGACGGCGCTCAAGGGATCCTCGGCGACATGGACGGGCAATCCGGTTTCCTCGGCCAGCAATTTGTCGAGTCCGCGCAACAGAGCGCCGCCGCCGGCGAGAACGATGCCGCGTTCGACCAGATCGGCGGAAAGTTCGGGGGGGCAGCGTTCGAGAGTGATACGGATCGATTCGACGATGACCTGGACAGGCTCGGCCATCGCTTCGCGCACTTCCTGCGAAGTGATGGTGAGGGTTTTGGGCAGACCGGCAACGAGGTCGCGGCCTTTGACTTCCATGGAAGTCTCTTTGTCCACCGCGTAGGCGGAGCCGATCTTGATCTTGATGTCTTCGGCGGTCCGTTCGCCAATCATCAGATTGTAAGCGCGGCGCATGTAGTTGATGATGCTCTCGTCAAGTTCATCGCCGGCCACGCGGACGCTGCGGCAAAAGACAATGCCGCCGAGGGAAATGATGGCGACTTCCGTCGTGCCGCCACCGATGTCGACGATCATGTTGCCGGCGGCTTCCTGCACGGGCAGGCCGACGCCGATGGCCGCGGCCATCGGTTCTTCCATGAGATAAACGTCGCGCGCGCCGGCGTTGATGGCGGAATCTTTCACCGCGCGCTTTTCGACTTCCGTGATGCCGGTCGGCACCGCGATGACGATGCGTGGGCGGCGCTGCCAGCCGCGGCGGTTGCTGACTTTGTGAATGAAGGCCTTGAGCATCGCCTCCGTGATCTCGAAGTCGGCGATGACGCCGTCTTTCATCGGGCGAATAGCCACGATGTTGCCGGGCGTACGGCCCAGCATTCTTTTTGCTTCGTCACCGACGGCCAGCACGTTCG
>DATJMI010000023.1:0-11797 GCA_035508775.1 Methylacidiphilales bacterium | reverse complement strand
CGAGTGGTCAAGACCGGCCTGGAGATTGACGGGCCCACCACGCTCCGTTACCCCAAGCTGTTCATCAACGATGCCCCCTTCAACTTGGAGAAGGCTGAGGTTGATCCAGACCATCCTAACGTCATCGTCCTGAAGGACGGCACTCAACTATACCTTTACCATGGGTACATCGCTCCAGCCTATGTGCAGGAGCCACCCGTGAACAAGCGGAAGCCAAAGTGGCTTCTCGAAGATACGGCGCTGACCAAGCCGAAAGCTCAACCTCATCCCGTCGTGACCGGCACGCAACGGCGGTCGATCTTTGACGGCCGTTAATCGGCCTGGGGGGGGCGGTGGCAAGACCATGAACGACTGGATCCCCACCTTGCCGAGCCTTCAGACCTGGCTCAGCATCTTCATGAGCCCGACCTCAGTCGATACTACGGGTTCCCATATAGCCTTTTGGATTTCGGTGCTCTGGTATCTGGCCATCAACGCCATGATTTTCATGCCGTTCATCGGGCCCAGTATCCGGGTGCGCATCATCCTCTTCATCGTCGTTGACCTCCTCCCCGTGGTCGGGCTCGCCCACTTTGTTTCGGGTAAATGGGACTATAGCATGGACGAGCGCCAACAGGTGATTACCCTGATTGAAAAGCTGAAGGAGCAACCGATCAGCGTCGATGAACGCGAGTACCGGACCTCCGTCTTATGGCAGGTCATGGGCATTTACTCGTGGTCGCAGTCGGCAGAGGAATCATCCGCTATTCGGGCAAGTATCTTCGGCGAGCTTCCCAACTATTTCGAGACGAGGGATGTCAGGCGTGCGCAACTGGAACAGGATTACCACGAGGACGGTTCTCTGGGATGGTGGTCATACCGGCATGGGATCGACGAACTGGATACGGAACTCCCGCCCGGCCTGGAAGACCAGACCCACTACAGCCCCCGCGCTGAGCGTGCAACGGAATACGCGATATTTTTCATTGTGCTAGGTGTGCTGACGCTGCCTTACCATCAACGGTTCCTCCACCTTTTGGTGCCAGCCACTTCGCCCCAGAGTATTGCTCGGACGGAGCATGAGAAGCTGGCCAAGGCCCTCGCGGCTTATGACCGTGTGGAAATGCGGAGTGGCAATGTGACCTTCACCGCAGCCTACAAGGGGACCTTTACCTATGAAAGCGGGTACGTACGCATGGGGGATGTGCGGATGGTCGTCATCGGCGGTCAATGGGTCAGTCAGGGCGAAGAGACCGGCGACTATCTTGCCCCGTCCAATGTCACCTTGCGTTTCACAAAACGGAAAGGCACCCGCAAATCGATCTTCGAGGAATGACGAGGCGCAATGTGTTCTCACAGAAAATTCAAAGCACTGGTGCTCGACGACGAGCCCCCCTTCGAACGCCTTTTCACCCTTTTGATGGCGATGCTCGATTGGGAGTGCGAAGTGGTCACCCGGCGCGAGGCCGCCCTGGCCTGCCTCAAGTCGGGACGCTTCGACGTCATCATCGTCGACTACCACATGCCCGAGGGCAATGGCCTCCACTTCATTCTTTGCCTGCGCAAGGAGGGAATTACCCTGCCAGCAATCCTGATGTCCGGGGACACGAAGGTACTTGCCCTCATCCAAAAGGATCTACTGAACGTCTGCGCGGTGCTCCACAAGCCGTTTAATACCGAGCAACTTAATACCGCACTTGCTAAAGTCATGCCGGGTTCGGGCACAGTCTTGTAGCGACTCGCCTTTCGCAAGGCGCAACTTGCCGTTTCCGCATCAAAACGGCAGGAACTAAGGAGATGAAGAACATCATGGCGACAACGAGAAAACCGTCCTGATAGGCCAATAACTCTGCCTTCGGCACCAGCATGCTTTCGAGGTACGCCATGGCGGGCGGCGGAATGCCACTAGGCAAGCTGGTGCCAAACGGATTTCCCCAGTGCGCCAAGATAATATTTAGCTGGCGGATGGCTTCATTGGCCGCAGAAGTTGCCGGCGTGATTTCCTGTGCCAGGGCCTCGCCATGGAAAGTTGTCCGCCGGTCGATCAAAACCGAGAGCAGATTAACCCCCAGTGCACCGCCGAACTGGCGCACGAAATTCACGGTGCCGGAGCCCTGGGCCAGTTCCTCGGCGGGCAGCGCGCGCAAGGCACCGGCGTTCAGCGACGGGGTAATCAGCCCCAGCCCGATGCGCCCCATCACAATCCACAGGGCCAGGGACCAGAACGGAGTGTCCACGTCGACGCCGCCGCAGAGCCAGTTGGACACGCCGAACAGCACCAACCCTGCCGTGATCGGCAGCCATGGCGGCACCCGGTCGCCGAGGTGTCCGGCCAGCGGGAACACCACCGCCAGTACGAAGCCAGCCGGCATCAGCAAGAGCCCGGCGCGGGTCGGCGTGTAGCCCTGCACGAGTTGGACGAACAGTGGCACGATGTAGGTCGAACCGAAGATGCCCGCCCCCAAGGCGAAGGCGACCAGACAGCTGGCCACAAACCGGCCATGGGCGAAAATGCGCAGGTTGAGGAGCGGCATCCGGCACGTCAACTCCCAGCCCACAAAAGCAATCGCCGATGCGAGTGCGAACGCGAACAGGGTCAGAATGAGGTTCGAGTTCCAGCCCTCCCGCTGCCCGTTGGAAAGCGCGCTCAACAGGCAGACCAGAAAGGAAACCAGGAAAAGAAAACCGAAACCGTCGAAACGAAGCGAAGCCAGGTTCTTCCTCGTATCGCGACCGGGCAAGAAGATCGCGGCGGCCACCATCGCCACCACGCCCACTGGCATAATCACCAGAAAAACGTAGCGCCAATCGTATTGGTCGACCAAAAAGCCGCCCAAAGCCGGACCGAGTGCCGGTGACAGCACGATACCGATGCCGTAGACGCCCATCGCCCGCCCCCGCTGCTCATGCGGGTAGACCTGCGACAACACCACCATCGCCGAGGGCTGAATTAGACCAGCGCCCATACCTTGCAGCACCCGCGCGAAGATGACCTCGCTGCCGCTGCTGCTGACCGCCCCGAGGATGGAACCCATGCTGAACACGGCCAACGCGCCAAGGAAACAGAGGCGGTAACCGAATCGGCCGAGCGCCCGGGAAGTGAGTAGCATGGTCGCAGTCATCGCCGCCAGAAAGCCGGTTGAGAGCCACTGCACCTGGTCTGTTCCCAGACCGAAAGCACCCATGATATCCGGTAGCGCCACGTTGACCATGGTGGAGGCCGTGGTCGAAACGATGGTGGCCAGCATCACGGTGACGGTGGCGTACCACTTATATCCTGCGCCAAAGCGCACGGTGTAGGCTTCAATGGGTGACATCGATCGACACCTCCACCATTAAGCCGGGTTGCAGGGGATGCGCGGGCTTGTCGATGGCGATTCGAACCGGCACCCGCTGGGTGATCTTCGTGAAATTGCCGGAAGGGTTCGGGCTCGGTAGCAGGGCGAACTGGTTGGTGGCGGCGTTGCCGACACGCCAAACCCGGCCATGCACCACCATGTCCGGATAGGCGTCCACCGTCACTTGCACGGGTTGGCCGACACGCACGGATCCGACCTCCGTCTCCTTGATGTTGGCTTCGACCCACACGTCATTGGGATCGTGCACCATCATCAGCCACTGCCCGGCCTGCACGTAATCGCCCGCATGGATGAAGGTCCGGTCCACGATGCCGTCGAAGGGAGCGCGCAGGGTGCTGTCGTCAATCTCCTGGCGCACCTGATCGGCCTGTGCATTGAGGGCGGCTAGTTCGCCCCGCAGCACCTCGATCTGCTGCCCCAGCACGGCGACCTGGCCAAGTTGGGCGGTAGCCAGAACCAGCGCCGCCTGCCGTGTCGCAATATTCGCCTGGGCCTGCTGCAACGCCGCCGTCTGCTGCTGCAGCAGATCGTGAGCATGATCCCAGTCCTGGCGGGACATCGCGCCCGAAGCGACCAAAGAATCGACGCGGGCGAAGTCGCTACGGGCAATATCCACCTGCGGCTTCATCTCCGCCTCCGCCGCTTGGGCGGAGGCGAGCTGGGCCCGGGCATCGGCAATTTGCGCATCGCTCGTCTTCTGCAAGGTATCACGCTGGAGAGTGGTCTCCTGGATCTGGGAGTTGTGGGCCGCCACACTGCCTTCCAGGTTCTTCAAATGCAGCCGGGCGTCGCGCGTATCGATCTCGCCCAGGATCTGTCCCCTGTGGATGGGATCACCCTCGATCACGTTACGGGTGAGCAGCCACCCATCGAGCCGGCTGGAAATCGTAACGACCTCGCCGGCCACCTGGGCATCATTTTCATCAACGTGCGTCAGCCGCTGGTGCAACCAGAGCCCTCCGGCCCACACCCCGGCCAGTAGAAAGAGCGCCACCAGCCCCGTTGCTATCCAGCGTACGACAACTTTGTACCAGGGAGATGCGGGCTCGCGCTTGTTGCTCGTAGCTACCTTGTGGCCAGCAGATCCATTTTGAGAAAGAATTCGGGCGCTCTCGACTTTAAATTCTGGAAGCGTGGTCATGGTGGATCATGCCTCCTCCACCGGTTCAAGTTGACCGGCCCGGGCCAGAGCGGCGCGGACACGGTCCAGCACATTGACGGTAATCGCCAGATCCTCATCACTGATGTCGGCCAGCGTCCGCTTGCGAATGGTAACGGTGGCCGCCTCCACCCGTTTGACTACGGCGCGGCCGCGCGGAGTGAGGCAAATGAGCTTGGCCCTCCGGTCTTCGTCCGTTTGTCGTTCGATCAATCCGGCATGATCGAGGGCATCGATCAAACGGACCAGGGTGGAACTTTCGATGCCGATCACTTCCGCCAAATCCTTCTGCCGCATAGGCGTCCCACCCCGAGAGACATACAAGAGGGGCAGCCAGGTCGCCTCGGTCAGTCCGAACGGAGCCAGCAACTCGTCCACGGCCCGCCGCCATCGCCGGGCGGTATTTCCCAGTCGGCTGCCAAAAATCTGGCGAACATTGGGTGAAAGAAATTGGTTCATATTGGCTTCGAGTGGCAGGATTCGTTCAGATACCATTCATTTGAATCAGAACTATTCTGATAAGAACCATAATACGAAGCGCGAGGGTGTCAATGCCTGCCAGGGATGCCAGGCCCAAGTAATTCCGATTGTGCGAGTTCGGATCGGAACCCGACCCGGCCCACAAAGTTAGGCCATGAGCTGAAAATGAATTTGGAAAATGAGAAGCCTACTTCTTCGCTAAAACGAAAGGACTTCCACGCTTCTTAGCCTGAGTAACGTGACCACTTTTCTTTAATCCATACAGCGTCTGATTGACGCTGGTCACCTTCAGTCCGCTCAATTTTGCGATTTCAATCGCCTTGCCCGCGCTGTTCTTCTGGAGATAGGCAAGAACGGCTTTTTTAACTCCGCCAGGAGGACTGCGCTTAATTACCTTGCCGGCGGACTTTGGTTTCCCCGGCTTGCCTCCACCCGTATTGAGCCCGAGATGCTCGTGTAACTCTTTCAACAGCTTCAATTCTGCTTCTACCGTTTTCGTATATGCCTTTAAGGCCGCAACGTTAATAAACTCTTTAAGGGAATCTGGGAAAGTTGCCATTTTGACCATGGTAATGGTGATTCAATCTCCTGCAAGGTGTATTAATCCCAGCGCGTTGTTTCGCAGGTGCCCGTTAAAAGACGTACACACTCCATCACACCATCGAGCAAAAGATAAACGATAAGAGGTATCACCACAAAGGCTATCGTACCCAAAGTGATCACCAGCAGCAACCGCAGCAAATCCAGGCAAGCTTTCGACCAGACTATTTTTGATAGGTTCAATCGAGGAATCGATGGCATTTTCACCCATCAACGTAATCTTGTAACGCAAAGGCAACTCCACTTCCCTTGGTGAGGTTTTATTATTTTTGGCGGAAAGCTTTAAAGTCTTTCGAAACCAAGTCAAAAAAGGCGAAGTTTCCGACAAATGCAAAGAAGCCGGACTCGGATGGCAAGCGAAATTGGGTCATGAGAAAAATGCCACCGGCATCGAGGAATATGGATGAGATTGTCTCCGGAGTTGCGCTTGGCTTTCTCGTGATATTTACGATTGTTGCTGCATTGCATTACATTTCGATCTGGTTGACGTTGGGCGGTTACGCCTTGTTCGGAATTACTTTAATTATCGCCGGGTGCTTTCTACCAAATGAACAACAAGTGCAGGGAGTCGGGCAAAAGCACGAGACTTCATCGAACTCTGATTTTGAACAGGCCCTGGCCGAGGTGACGAGATTATCTGGGACCCCCGCTCGAGAAAGCTCAGTCGATGATGTTCTCAGCCTATCGAACGGGTCGCGCAGATTGCGCTTTGGGGCCCAAGATTTATCAAAAAGACGGCGGTCGAGGTGCCGGTTAAACAGAAGGACGAATAGGTCCCGGTACGACAGGAACTGAGAGCTTTTAAACTGGGGATAACGACTCCCGAAGTATTTTCGGAAAGGGGGCAAGATGTGGTCATCTTTGGTCAAGATAGGTACGGCAGCGGCTCATGGTGGCCATTAGCTTGATCCAAGGACAAAGCGACGGATAAGAGCCTCACCCCATTTCCGTAAGGAACGTCGCCATTCGCTGAAAGGAATACTCCATGGAATTGACTGAAGCCATCTATGGGCGTCGCTCCACGCGCGCCTTTTCCCCCGAACCGGTAACCAAGACTGTCCTGGAAAGCCTCATCGACGCCGCGCTGCAAGCGCCGAGCGCCCGAAATGAACAGCCTTGGGAATTTGTCATCATTCAAAACAGGCCTCTGCTGGACCAGATCTCGGAAGCTTCCAAAGCCCATATCCGGGCGATGGAGAAGAGTTCCTTATCGCTCCATTTTCACACCACTGTGGGTAAACCCGACTTCCATATTTTCTACCATGCGCCGGCGCTTATCGTCATCTCGGCCAAGCCTGATGATTGGACAGTTGAAAATGCGTCTTTGGCGGCGGAAAACCTGATGCTGGCAGCTCATGCGCAAGGATTGGGAACCTGCTGGATCGGCCTGGCCCAACGCTGGCTTGTTACTCCCGAGGGAAGGCGCACCATCGGTGTGTCCGAGGAGTTCCAGCCGGTAGCGCCGATCATCGTAGGGCATCCGGCAGAGGCAATGCCGCCGATTTCCCACCATCCGGCCCGCTTGCGGTGGATTGATTAATCATGAGGCGGCGCATCTCCAGAACACGCGCACATCAATCGCGAACATTTACCTTGGGACCAATTCTTATGAAGACAAACCCACTCAATAAAGATGTTTCTACCAGGAACCTGCTTGTTATTGGAACGGTGACTCGCAAGAGGGTGCGAATGCGTGCGGTTGAATTAGCCACCAGCGACGGTCGCGCCGCGCAGGAAGTAGTGAAGTCCGATTGGGAACAGGCCAAACAGGAACTGACAGGCAACCAGGATGCCTGTCAGTTGATTTGATCCTTGGATTGCCCGTTGCCCAAGCTTGTTGTTCGTTTATCGGATCTTCGGAGTCAGTCGCAAGTCGTATCAAAATAAGTGGGGTTTCCGCCAAAAACTGCGGAGCCGAGACGCTGATCCGGATGGAAGCTGGAGCGTGAAAAGAATGCTCCTCGCTTGGGAGGGTATTGCCCCATGTCACTTCAGCATGCGGGATAAGGTTTATTCCAAGTCCACTCACCTACATTGAAAAAGGAAAAAGCCATGCCTTACCAAAGCGTCAATCCCTACAACGGAAAAATTCTCACAACTTATGAACAACTTACTGACAAGCAGCTGGAGGCGGCGCTTAAGGCTGCGGAAACCTGCTTCGAGTCCTGGCGGCATACGACGTTCGCTGAGCGAGCGGTCATAGCCGCGAAAGCCGCTGCCATTATGCGCATGCGGATGGACGAGTTCGCTCGCCTGGTGACGCTTGAGATGGGCAAACTCATCGACCAGGCCCGAGGCGAAGTGGTCCTGAGCGCGGACATCATCGATTACTATGCCAGAAACGCCGAAAGCTTCCTCGCCCCGCAACCCCTCAAACCGGGTTCAGGCGAAGCACAGATCGAGAACGCACCCTTTGGCGTGCTTTTCGGCGTCCAACCGTGGAACTTTCCCTACTATCAACTCGCCCGATTTGCCGCACCCAACCTGATGGCGGGCAATGTCGTCATGGTCAAGCATGCGGCTTGCGTTCCGCAATGTGCCCTCGCTTTTGAGCAGCTTTGGCTGGAGGCGGGCGCGCCGGCGGGTGCCTACACCAATCTGTTTATTTCACACGAACAGGTGAACCGCGTTATCGACGATCCCCGCATCAAGGGCGTCGCCTTGACCGGCAGCGTGGATGCCGGCAAGAGCGTCGCCGGGAGGGCCGGCCAAAACCTCAAGAAGTCGACGATGGAACTTGGCGGCAGCGACGCGTTTATCGTGCTTGAGGATGCCGACCTCGACAAGACGGTCCAGTGGGCGTTGTGGGCCAAGATGAACAACACCGGCCAGTGCTGTGTCGCAGGAAAGCGTTTCATCGTCGTCGAGGAATTGGCCGACCAGTTTCTCTCCAAATTCCAGGCGGCGATGTCAGCGCTTGTCCCGGGAGACCCGATGGACAAGACAACGACTCTGGGGCCTCTCTCCACAGAAGCGGCTTTGGTGCAACTGCTGGATCAAGTCAATCGGGCGGTCGCCAAGGGAGCCAAAGTGGTCATGGGCGGTAGACGGGTTGATCGGCCGGGTTCTTTCATGCAGCCGACGATTTTGACGAACATCACTCCCTGCAATCCTGCCTTTCGAGAAGAATTCTTTGGGCCGGTTGCGCTTTTCTTCCGGGTCAAGAACGAGGATGAAGCCGTGGCGCTGGCCAATGACTCGGAATTCGGCTTGGGAGGCTCGGTCTTCACCAAGGATGTTGCGCGCGGCAAACGCGTGGCGAGCCGCATCGATACGGGTATGGTGTTCGTGAATCATCCAACCTGGACAACACCGGATCTGCCGTTCGGAGGCATCAAAAATTCCGGCTACGGACGTGAGCTGTCTAGTCTGGGCATCCAGGAGTTCGTGAATAAAAAACTGGTTCGCGTTTCTTCAATCGATGCGCCGGCGTAAGAGGGCAACGGTACGTCTGGTTGGCGGTGTTATCAGGCGAATTTGCCTACAGGCACATCCTCAACTTTGTTCCGATTCGAAAACGGAGTCTGAGCAAATCTGTTCGACAAACTGAATGATATTAATGTTCGACTTGCGGCGTAGTGCCAGACCCAGAAAACGATCCCGGTAGCTCACGATCAAGCCCTGAAGTCTAGGATATTTCCACAACACGCCATCGCGCTCCAGAGGCTTATCAGATGTATCGAGGCCCTTGAAATCCACCATCTTCTTGAGTTGCATCCCTGCCCGACCGAAAGCGACGTGCCAGAGCACTCCACTGTGCCATTCGTCAGAGACAACAGAGAAAAGCTCCCTGGCAAGAAGCTCATTATTCCGAGCCGGAAGGGCAAATTGTTCGAGATCAACGAGAAGTAGGGTAGGCCCATGGGTAAGTTGCTCAGGTTTGATATTTTGGACGATCTTATCAATAAGCGCCTCTACAGCCATCGAGATCGATCTCGGGTCATAGCGCTTTTCCCGGCCTGACTTCAGAAAGGGCTGAATCGTCTGAGCCGTCACTGCTACTCGTGCGCCGGCCTTCACCTTTGACTCCATCTCGATTTTATTGTCCAAAGCTTCAAGCATTGCGTTGCGATAATTGAACGCGCCATCCACAAAACTGAGGGCCTTAAATTCAATGAACAGCGAGCCGTAACCGTGCACCCGAAAGTCGGGTGTTTTCTTGGTGGTTTCAGGCACTTTCTCAATTGAACACTTTCCGGACAATCGGACGAACATTAGCAACTCCGCAAAGCGATCTTTCAAAGCCATCTGAAGGTCTATGTCATCAATCCTCGTTGCACATTTTTCCGCCTTCTCTTTTATATCTCGGATGCAACTTCGAACGAATTGCCCGGTATTGCCATTTTGAGGAAAGGATTCGATCTCCTTCACTCTTTCACGCGTTATGTAAGCAAGCACTGGCGAATGGGTAGTCGAGTTCACCGACTGCAACATTTTCACTAAGCTGGCCCAAAGCTTCATGCAGATATTAACGCGCGGTTCGACTACCCATGCAACCCGTAGATTATAACGTAATTCGGCATCGCTTATTTGCTTATTTAGGCGATGAATCCGACTAAAAGGACGGTTTGAGACTATTGCGTTCGCTGTCGGCGCTATTTCCCGGTCTGCTTGAACAGGTGCTTATGGCCGTGGGGCTCGGAGCGCCAATATTGTGGCGGCGCGTCAACTTGCGCGCCCAATTTTGCGGCGGCATGCCAGGGCCAGCGTGGATCGTAGAGCATGGCGCGGGCAAGAGCGATCATGTCGGCCTTTCCGGCGGCGACGATCTCTTCCGCCTGTTCGGATTCGGTGATGAGGCCCACGGTAATGGTGGTCAATCCGGTCACCTTCTTGATTTTTTCCGCCAGGGGCACCTGATAGTTCGGCCCCAGGAGGATTTTTTGGTCGGGCGAGAGGCCCCCGGAAGAGACGTGGATGTAGGCGCTGCCACGACGCTGAAGCTCCTTCGTCAGGGCGATGCTCTGCTCGACATCCCAGCCACCCTCGACCCAATCGCTGCCCGAGATGCGAACACCAACCGGTTTGTGGGCAGGGAATGCCGCGCGGATGGCCTCGAATACTTCCAAGGGAAACCGCATCCGATTTTCGAGCGACCCACCGTAGTTGTCCTTTCGGTGGTTGGAGAGGGGTGAGAGAAACTCGTGCAGAAGGTAACCATGCGCCGCATGCACTTCGATGGCGTCAAGGCCGAGCCGGTCGGAGCGACGGGCCGCTGCCGCGAAAGCCTCCCGGATGCGGCGCAGTCCTTCCTCATCGAGCGCTACAGGCGTCGGTTCTCCCGCGTTGAAGGGAACAGGGGAAGGAGCGACGACAGGCCAGCCGCCCTCCTCCACAGGTAGAAAACCTCCGCCCTCCCAAGGCACCCGGGTCGAGGCTTTGCGTCCGGCATGGGCCAATTGAATTGCGACCGGAATGGAAGAGTAAGTTCGGATCGCTTTCAAGATGCGCGCCAAGGCGCGTTCATTGTCATCCGACCAAAGCCCGAGATCGCCAGGAGAAATCCTGCCCTCAGGCTCAACGCCGGTTGCCTCGATGATCAACAGTCCCGCTCCCGACAGAGCGAGATGACCCAAGTGAATCATGTGCCAGTCGCTGGCCGAGCCGTCCTTCGCCGAATATTGGCACATGGGTGCGATGACAATGCGGTTCCTGAGCGACAGAGGCCCCACGGAGATAGGTGAAAAGAGAGTGCTCATGATTTTATAGGATGAAAGTTCGGTCGTTTGGTGGAATCTCAGGAGTTGATCCAATTTAGGCGTATCAAAAACGCAGAACGATAGCGCGAGAATCGTCGTCTGCCAAGGTACGCGCTGGCAACTGTCGCCAGGTAGGGATTTCACCTACCGAAAGAGCGGGACGACTCCAATTTCTTTCGGCATTGGATCGAGCAAGCTTTGAGGCATGCAAACTCTCTTTCTCAGCCGGGCTAGTGCCATGGGTCTCTATTGCGCCATCTCTACAGGCAAATTGATGTTCGGCGGCTTGATGACTGTTGCGTCTCAATCTTTTTCCATTCCACTCCATGCCGCTTCTCTTCACGACGCCACCACGGCAGTCAAGTTGGCGTTCGCGGGTTTGATTACGTCGATCTCGCGAATTGGGGAATCGCCCCAGGCGAACCGCATCGTCAGAATTGGGTTCGGGATCATGTTGGTGGCCACTCTGGCGGGGTCCTTGATGGGATGCGCTACTTACGAGGAAAGCGATTACGGCGGTT
>DATJMI010000022.1:0-15616 GCA_035508775.1 Methylacidiphilales bacterium | reverse complement strand
GCCGACGCTCTCGACCTCACCGGCGACGATGCGCCGCCCGCCGGATACGAAATTGTCCCTTCCGACTCGGCCAAGTCGCTCGTCGCCTATCTCCTTTCCCTCAAGAAAAATTATCATCTTCCCGACGAGAACGGCCCCGTTCCCGCGACGCCACCCAAGAGCTAGAAGCTTTCCTCCGCCATGAAGCACGAAGAAAATCCAGACTTGCAGCCGCCGGAGGTGAGCCATACCGATGCGCTCAAGCCCAATGCGCCCGACTTCGTTGAGACGCCCGACATCGAGCCGCTTTCCCGCGAGCACGAAGCGCTGCCTACCTGGCTCTATCTCATCTGCGGCTTCGCCCTTTTTATGGCGGGCAGTTCCTTTACCGGCTTTCAAATTTTCGGCGCGGGTCTTTACGACCAGGGTCCCGGCGCGCCCGTTCTCGCCAGCAATAACAACAATAATCAGGCGGCGAAAATCACCGATCCCATGATCCTCGGTAAAAATATTTTCAACAACAATTGCGCGAGTTGCCATCATGCCGACGGCCTGGGCCAGCCGGGGATGTATCCACCCATAGGCGGCTCCGCCTGGGTCTGCGGCAATAAAGCACGCCTGGCCGCGATTATTCTGCAAGGACTCTCCGGTCCGCTTACGGTCAATGGCCAATCCTACGGCACGGCGGTCATGCCTGCGTGGGGTCCCAATTTAACCGATGACAAAATCGCCGATGTCATGACCTATATCCGCGGCTCATTCGGCAATTCGGATAATGCCACGACCGAAGATGAAGTCAGCCAAGCTCACACGAGGTTCGGCTCCCACGCCAACGCTTTTACCCAGGATGAATTGCTTAAGATCGCGCCGGACGGTCCCGATCCGTCCGACACGAAAAAATGAGACTTTTCTCCGGCGGCAACCGATGATCGCCCGCCAAAATGCGCCTGCGGGAAAGCCGTTTGTCCCGATTCTCATTTTGCTGACAGCTTTTGCTTCCGGAGCTTGTGCCAATATCACCGGCACCGTCACGATCAAAGGAACGCCGAACAGCAAAGATGAAACTTTTATCGCCACGGCTTCCGGTTGCGGCGAAAGCCCGGTGCGACACACGGAGAATTGGAAAATCGGCTCCAAAGGCGAGCTTGCCGATGTGGTGGTCTGGATCGTCAACCCGCAAGTCTCCGTACTTGGCGGCAAGATTGTCCCGCCTAAAATCACTCTCAAACAGATCGGCTGCCGTTATGAGCCTCACGTCATTGTTGTTCAGGCCGGCGTTCCTTTCACCATCATCAATGCCGACCCGACTCTCCACAATGTCCACGCCAAGGTCTACAATGGGCCCGGCCGGCCACCTGGGGCCGACGTTTTTAATTTCGGCCAATCCTACCAGGGGCAAACGGACGACCGGCAGTTCGATGCTCCGGGCATTTACACTCTCCAGTGCGATGTCCACAACTGGATGCAGTGCTGGGTGCGGGTTCTTCCCGCCGTTGATGGCATGCCTGCCGCTTGCGCCGTCACCGATGCCAAGGGCGCTTTCAAGCTGGCCCAGGGAGAATTTCTCGCCGACGGCGATTACAAGGCCGATGCCTGGCACCCACGTTTCGCTCAGCCTCTCGAACAAACCATCCATGTGAAGAATGGCTCCGGCACAGTTGCCTTTCAGTTTGATGGCGCAAAATCGTTTTAATCTCTTTTCCAATCTCCACCGGAAAGGGCGCAAAAAATGGCACAACAAATGTTAACTTTGGATTCGACGCGGCGCAGCCATTCTAATACTTTTTACCCCAGGGAGAAATCTTTGGCGCATGCTTCGAAAAATGTGTACTTTTAACGCCATTCTTTAACCCTTATGCCCTATGGATGATCTTCCTCCCAGCGAAGTTTCCGCCACGCCATCTCATGCTCCATCGGCGCATGGCCACGACCACGGTCATGGGCACGATGATCATAGCCACGGCGGCAACGGTCACGGCGATCACGGCCACGAACACCACGAGCTTGGTTTCATCCGGACTTACATCTTTTCGACCGACCACAAGACCATCGGCATCCAGTATCTCATTGGCGGACTCGTCCTTCTCTTTTTCGGTTTCAGTCTCATGCTTCTGATGCGGTGGCAGCTTGCCTTCCCCGGCCAGGCGCTCACCTGGGCCAACGCCTACAATCATATCGCGTATCAGGCGCAGGAAGTCTGCTACCATCTCGGGCTATGCCGGATGCCCGATACCCCGGCGCCGGTTCCGCCCGATCCGAAGCATCCGCCGCTGCTCGAGATTATTTTCGGCGCGGACCAGATGCCCGGCGGCATCATGACGGGCGATTTTTATAACACCCTGGGGGCGATGCATGGCACGATCATGGTCTTTTTCGGCATCGTGCCGGTCGCCTTTGCCGCCTTCGGCAATTTTGTCATGCCGCTTCAGATTGGCACGGTCGACATGGCCTTCCCCCGCCTTAATCTCGGCAGCGTTATCCTCTTTTTCATCAGCGCCGTCCTGATGGTCGGAAGCTTTCTGGTGCCGGGAGGCGCGGCGAAATCGGGTTGGACCTCGTATACCCCCCTTGCGACCATTTCCGATCAGCCCAAGGACACGGTCTTCTGGGGACATGATTTCCATGTCATGTGGCCCATGTGGCTGACCGGCCAGTCGGTTTGGATTATCGCGATGGCTTTCAATATCACCTCGTCGCTCCTTTCGAGCGTTAATTTCATTACCACCATCGTTCAACTCCGCGCCAAGGGCCTCAATTGGATGCGTCTGCCTTTCTTTGTCTGGACCCAGTTCATGACCGCCTTTCTGCTCCTGCTCGCCTTCCCCCCGCTGGAAGCCGCCGCCATCATGCAGTTGATGGATCGCCTGGCCGGTTCCAGCCTGTTCAGCCCAAGCGGACTTGTCATTAGCGGCACACCGGTCATTAATGGAGGGGGCGGCAGTCCGCTCCTCTGGCAGCATCTTTTCTGGTTCCTCGGCCATCCGGAGGTTTACGTGCTCATTCTTCCCGGTTTGGGCATCGTGGCCGAAGTCATCGCCAACAATGCCCGCAAACCGCTTTGGGGCTATAATCAGATGGTCTATGGCCTTTTCGCTCTCGGCTTTCTTTCCATGGTCGTCTGGGCGCATCACATGTATCTCACCGGCATGGGCACGGCGATCAGCGCCTACTTCCAGCTCGTTACGATCATCATTTCGGTGCCAACCATTCTCATTCTGAGCTCTCTTATCATTTCGCTCTGGGGCGGCTCGATCCGTTTCACCTCGCCCATGCTTTGGGCCACCGCTTTTCTGCCTTTATTCGGCATCGGCGGCCTCACCGGCATTCCGCTGGCGTTCAACGCGCCGGACACCTTCCTGCACGATACCTACTATATCATCGCTCATTTCCATTACGTCATCGCGCCCGGCACCATTTTCGCTCTCTTTGCCGGGGTTCACTACTGGTATCCCAAAGCCACGGGCCGGATGATGAGCGAATTTTGGAACAAGGTCCATTTTTGGCCGACCATGATCCTCATGAATTGCATTTTCTTCCCCATGTTCCTGCAAGGCATGGCGGGCATGCATCGCCGCATGTACGACGGGGGCGCCACCTACGAAATGCTTAATCAAAACGTCATTCACTGGAATGTCTTCATCTCCGAATCCGCCTGGCTGATGGGGCTCGCCCAGATTCCGTTCATCATCAACTTCTGCTTCAGTTGGAAATACGGTCGCAAGGTTTCCGACAATCCCTGGGAAGCCACCACGCTGGAATGGAGCGCGCCCTCCCCGCCGCCTCACGGCAATTTCCTCAAGCCGGTCGTCGTCTATCGCGGCCCGTATGAATACAGCGTGCCGGGCGATCCGACCGATTTTACGCCGCAAGACCAACCGCCCGTTTCGGCCAAACCCACGCCTATTTCGGGACCGTTCCCCGCCGAAGAGCGGATCATCGGGATGCCTCATCTTCACTAAAACCGCTTCATGGAAATTCCCTACACTTTCACCGCCCGGCCCGATACCGGCCTCTATAACGGCAAACTTGGCATCTGGCTCTTCCTTGCGTCCGAGGTCATGCTCTTTGGCGCTCTCTTCACCGCTTACCTCTTCGAACGGATCGGCGCCGATCCGGGGACGTGGCCGACTCATGTTCTGGTGGTGGGATGGGGCTTGGCCAACACGATTATTCTTATCCTCTCGAGCATCACGATGGTTTATGCCTGGGTTGCGCTGAAAGAGCGCAAGTTCAACCAATTTCGCCTCTTTCTCGGCATCACCATCTTATGCGGAGTCGTTTTCCTTGGCATTAAGTCCTACGAGTATTACAGCAAATTCGTCCACTACGATTGTTATATCAGGGCCGACGCCTTCGACAAATACGCGGACGAGTTCAAGAAGGCCGATGTTCTGGTCAATGAAATCCCCACCCAGGGAGTCTTTGGCATCCGGGGCCATTGGGAAAACAAAGCCGACAAAGACGCCACTTTTTATGAAATCCTGCCCGATAAGAATTTCCATCCCATCGGCTACAAGCCTGCGTCCGGCGAGGCCGGGGCATCCTCTGGCGGCGAAGAGCAGACCTTCAAGGTCGACAAAGCCGATGTTTGGCGGTTCAGCGCTCTTCTGCCCGCCGACGGCACCTACTATGCCATCTACTTTACGGTCACGGGCCTTCATGCCATGCACATCATCGGCGGGGTTGTGGTGATGCTCTATTTCCTCACCGCCGGTTCCTCGCTCTATCGGCGCAATCCCGAGCAATTTGCCAACCGGATCGAAGTCACCGGCATTTTCTGGCACTTCGTCGATCTGGTTTGGATCACCGTCTTCCCCATCCTCTATTTGACCTGAACTTTTTGCCCTGCACCCTAACCTCGCGTAAATTGATCTCATGAGCGCCGACTTGCAAGAACACGCCGCCCACTCTGCGGAAACCTCCCACGCTTTCGACTCCCCGGAGGAAGTCGCCCACGCGAAGGAGCATGCCTTTCAAAATATTTGGTTTTTCGCCGGTTTTCTTTCCCTCATTCTCATCGCCGTTTTCAATTACGAGTTTTACGGCGTCGAGAACACCTGGATTATTCTCCTCCTCGCCGCCTCGCGGGTCGCGCTCATCACCGCTTTTTTCGCCTGGCTTTTCCGCCACTTTTCCTACGTTCTCCGAACCTTTATTTTCGCCGTCTTCTTTTTGCTGGGAATGATCTTTCTTTCCATGTGGGATTCGACCCTGCCCACCTTTGGCAATCCCATTTTGCGGACCGGCAATAATGACCAGCATCTTTTCCATCCCAAACCGCTGCCTCCGGCCAAGCCCTGATCCCATGTCCCTCAAAACCCTTCATCAAGTCATCATTTTTGCGGGAATCACCATCTCCCTGATCTTCGCGTTTTGGTGCTTTTTCAGCCCCGATGCCGCCGGCAGCATCGGTTATTTCATCGCCGGCATCGCTTCCATTTTTGCCGCCATTGCGCTCGTCGGTTATGAATTTTATTTTCTCAAGAAAACCCGGCGGCTCATTATTCACTAAGTCTCCCGCATGAAATCACGCCTTATCGCTCTCCCCGCGCTCGCCGGGCTTTTCATTCTCAATTCCGGCGGCTCCGCCTTCGGTTGCGCCTTCTGCGCCGACACCAGCGGCGGTCCAATGACTCAGGCCGCCAACTGGGGCATTTTTGCCATGGTCATCATCGTGTTCGCCATGCTTGGCGCCCTGGTTGGATTCGGTTTCTACCTCAACTACCGGGCCAAGCATCCCCTGCCCGATTACGAGGAACTGCTCAACGAAGGCGAAACCCGCCCTGAACCGGGCTCGTCCCCCTGACCATGACCTTCGCTCTTCTTATCGAGGCGCTGGGAATCGCGCCCAATGCGGCCCAGAACGGCTACCCCGTCGATCTCATGCTGGAGATGCTGCATTGGTTCATGCTCATTCTTTTCGTTGGCTGGGGCGGTTTCTACGCCTACACGCTCTGGCGTTTTCACCACAAAAAAAGCCCCAAGGCCAACTATGTCGGCACCACCAGCCATCTGCCCACCAAACTTGAAGGCGGCGTTTTGGTTCTCGAAGTCGTTCTGCTGATGGCTTTCGCCGCGCCGATTTGGGCCAGCCGGGTCGCCGCCTGGCCTCAAGGCCCAGATGTTATTCATCTGCGCGCCATTGGAGAGCAATTTGTCTGGAACTTTCAGTACACCGGTGCGGATGGCAAATTCGGCCGCCTCGACAGCACCCTCATCACTCCAAGCAACTCCATCGGTCTCGACCGTAATGACCCCGATGCCTTCGACGATCTCGTTACCCGTAACGAAATTCACGTCCCGGTCAACCATCCCATCGTGGTCGATGTCAAATCCAAGGATGTCATCCACAACTTTTGCATTCCCAACATGCGGGTGGCGATGGATGCCATTCCCGGCACCAACAATCCGACCTGGTTCGTGCCCATCAAGACCGGCACCTATGAGATTGTCTGCGCCCAGCTTTGCGGCACCAACCATTCCCTGATGAAAGGTACGCTCGTCGTCGACAGTGAAGCCGATTATCATAAATGGTTCGACCAGATGGCCAAGAATACCAAGACCCCGGTCATTGACGGCCAGCACGTCACTTATCCCTGATTTTTTTCATCCTAAGACGATGCGCTGCCGTAACGCCGCAGCCCGGCCTGAAAAATCGACGTGCTTACCGCCAGCAACAGGCCGGTCGCCAGCGCCATTTCAGCCAAATCGATTCCGTTGAGCCCGTAGAGGAGGGTTCGCGCCGGAACGTTCGCAATCAGAAGCAGCGGAATAATCCAGGTAAAAGCAAAACGGGCCATGCCATAGAATGCTTCGCGCGGCAGCCGGGCGATCTGAAAGAGGCTGTAGTAAGCGTTGATAAAGCCCGAGGCCCGCGTCATCCAGAAGCCGAGCGACATGACGGTAAGCATAAGCGAATAGTGAATCAACACGCCCAGCACGACCAGGACCGGAAAGAAGAAAAGACCGGCCAGGCTCAATTGCATTCCGAGCTGCGCGAATGCAACCAGACAGACGATCGCCGCCATAAGGGCGTTGGCAACCGATCCCGGCTCAAAATTGCGTGTGCTGATCAGGAATTGCGCCGGAGCCGGCTGCGCGAGGTAAAAATCGAGACGCCCGCTGCGAATCAGCTCCGGCAGCTTGGTCAGATTGATCATGAGAAAAGTCTGGAAAAGTTGCTGGATAAGGTTGTTCGTGCTTACCAGCAAAATCATCGCCCATTTGCTCCAGCCGGCCACCGTGTCGACCTGGAGATAGAGAAACTGGATGAAACCAAGCTGCACGCCAAACCAGCAGAGGTCGACGATCATCCAGAGGATGAAATTCGACTTGAACATCATCTCCCGCACCGTCGAATAACGAATCTGGGCCAGCCAGATACGGGCATAGCGGACGAGAGGCTGGGTAAAATTCTGATTCAAAACATCTCCACTGGCGAGCGCTTTCCATCCTCCACCGAGCGTATCGCCGCCGCTTCCTTGCCGAGTGTATCGACCCGCAACTGGTGGATTTTTCGATCCAATTCGGCGTGTGCCTCAACTGAAAACGCGAGGGGCGGATCGAGTTTTTCCCGCAATTGAGCGATCCGCCGTTCCGCTTCCGCCGCGCGCGACGGCGAAACCGACGCCAGCGCCCCGGCCGCATCCGGAATAAGCTCGGGCCGGTGGCAAAGAAGCACCAAATCGTTACCCGCCTCAACCGCGCGGACCACCGATTCGGCCAGCCCGTAATGACCGACAATGGCGCCCATGTCGAGGTCGTCGCTGATCACCGCACCCCGATAGCCCCATTCCTCGCGCAAAATACCGTGGATAATTTTGCGCGAGAGTGAAGAGGGAAAACCGCTATCGTCGAGCGCCGGATAATTCGCATGCCCAACCATCATGGCGTCGAGCTGCGGGCCGAGCGTGCGGAATGGCCGCCACTCTTCTTCCTCCAATTCCCGGCGGCTTCGCGCCACCACCGGCAATTCGTGATGGGGATCGACCGCCGCGCGCGAGTAGCCGGGAAAATGTTTGCCGCAGCTCAATATCCCCTGCTCCCGCATCGTCCGGTTAAAGGCTCCCGCATTCGCGATCACCTCATCCGGTGACAATCCCCAAGTTCGGTTTTTCAGCGAGTTATCAACGTCGCCCCCAAACGAGACGTCGAGCACGGGCGCCAGATTGAGGTTAAACCCGAACAACCGCAAAATCTCGCCGGTCAGCGCGCCATGCCGCTCGATCAGCCTTCTGTCGCCTTTTTCGCGCAATTGTTTCGCGCTCGGCGGTTCCGCGCCGCATTCTTTGAGCCGCGAGACCCTTCCGCCCTCCTGGTCGATGGTCAAAACCGGCACATGCCTAACCTCGCTGTGCAAATCGCCGGCCAATTTTCGCACTTGCGCCGGCGATTGAATGTTGCGCCCGAAAAGAATAAAACCAGCCGGCTGCACGCGGCGAATGATCTCGGCCGTTTTCGCGTCCAGTTCCGGGCCGGGGACTCCCATGAGAATGTATTGTCCGCCTTTCATCGCCTGAAGTGGGAAGGCTGTCTGAAAAATGGGCGCCGGTCACGCCGAAAGGATTTTTCCGGGTGGAGACACCTACCGCGCGAGATGCCTGCCATGCGCAAGACGGTGTGGATTTAAGCGCGACTTTCTGCTAAGTAAGGCCGATGCCGACTTACGAGTACGAATGTTCCAAATGCCACAAAGATTTTGAGATTTTCCAATCGATGAAGGATGACGCCCTTAAAGTCTGCCCCAAGAATCGTTGCCGCCAGAAAAAATGGGGCAAGGGCAAGGTTAAACGGAAACTCGGCGCCGGCGCCGGTTTTATTTTTAAAGGCTCCGGCTTTTATATCACCGATTACCGGAGCGAAGGCTACAAATCAAAAGCCAAAAGCGACAGCGCGGCTGCCAGCGGCGGATCTTCCTCCGATTCCTCCGCGGCCAAGACCGATTCAGCCAAAGGCGATTCCGCCAAATCGAACAGCAAACCCGCCGCCAAGCCCGCGCCGCAAACCGACGCATGATTTCGTGAACCGGTGCGCTCTCATCCTTTGGCTCCCGGCTTTGTTCCTCGGTGCCGGGCGCCTGCCGGCGGACAACAACACCCCCCTCTCCACCGCTGTTTCCGAGCGTTACCCGCAAGTCACCTGTACCAGCACCGATCCCGCCATTTGTGCCGATGCCATCCAAGTGGCGGAAGATACCCGCAGCCAATTGGCGCCTCTTCTCAAACTCGACCCGGTTTGGCGTTTTCCCGTGCGGATCCATATCGTCACGCCGGACGATCCTCTTTTTACCCAGGTTCATGAGGAAAACGTGTCCGCCGTTCTTGCCGGCAAAACGATTGCCATCAATCTCGTTCTTTCCGCATCCGATCCTGAAACACGTGAAGCCATTCAACGCCAATGCGTCACTGCTTTTCTTTGGGAAAAATTTTTCAGTCCCAGCCAAACCTTCGACACCAACACCCGGCTCGATATGGTCCCAGTCTGGCTGGTGGAGGGCCTCCGGGAATGGCTCAATGAGGATTCCGATCATGTGCGGGAAGCCGTGGTAAAGCGGGCTGCCCTCAACGGACGCGCGCCAACCCTAGCCGAAATCACAGGCTGGAAGGAACTCAGTTCCGACCGCCTTTACGGCCTCTGGCAGTGCGCCTTCTGTTATTACCTGGTCAATAGCCTGATCAGCACCGGCCCCCACCGTGACGACTTCCAGCAATGGCTTGCCAGTCTGCCCAGCGCCAATCCCAAGGCCGTCAATTATCTTTTTCCAACCGAATCGGCCTGGCAGCGCGAGCTTCTTCAGTCTGCCGAACGAAGCCTTGATCTCGTCTATACGTGGGACCAAACCGCCGATGAGTACAACACGGCCCAAACGCTAACCCTCGCCCTTCCCGGCGAAAAAAAAGCCCGCACATGCGCCCTCGACGACATCTATTCGCTGCCCCGGGACAAAATTCTCATCGAGGCCCTCAATCAAAAAATCGTTGTTCTGACCAATCTAGAACTCCGCGCCCATATTATGTGGCGTCCCATCATCGCTCTTTACCGTTTCGCCATTACGGGATTTATTTCGGGCGACGATCCGGCCCGGACCCGGCAACTTTTCGCCAAAGCGCGCGAACGTCACGAGGCCGAAGTCGCCAACCATCAAAAAATCGTCGACTACATCAATTGGTTTGAGGTTACCCATGACGACAGTTCTCCGAGCCATTTCAGTTCCTATTTTTCTCTGGCCGGCGAAATGAGGCAGGCGCAAGCGCCCCATCCGAATCCCATTCGCGCCACGCTCCTTCAAGTTGAGTCGCGGCTTTCTTCCGGCAATTGATCCTTTTGTTAAAATCCGTCCATGAAGGAGACTCTCATCGGCAATCGCTACCTTTTGCTCGAACCGATTGGATCCGGAGGAGAAGCCCGGGTTTTTCGCGCCCGCGACGAAGTGACACAAAATGAATTCGCTTTACGTCTTCTTCCGCAAACCGGCGCCTGCGCTTGTCCGCGCGATCTTCCGGTTGCTCATCCTCACTGGGTCCGGATTTTCAGTTGGGGGAACGATTCCCAACATGGCGCCTATCAAGTCATGGAACTTCTGCGGGGCCAAACTCTCGATCAGATCGTCCAGGCGGGGCCATGCGAGACTGCGGCCTGGATCGAATTTGTCCAACAGTCTCTGGACGCGGTCGGCGCTCTTCATCACGCCGGATTTATTCACGGCGATCTCAACGCCGGTAATTTTTTGTTCACGGCTGAAGGCTGGAAACTGCTTGAGCTCCCTTTTTTTGATTTTGAACGTCCTAAAAACAGGTCTTCTCTTTTCGGCAGCATCTATACGCTGACTCCTGAGCACCTCGACAGCAGGCCGCTCGATGCCCGCTCCGATCTCTACGCTCTCGGCTGCCTTTATTACTATGCCGCTTCGGGCCAGTATCCCCACGCCGCTTCAAGCAACCGGGAAATTGCCATCAACCGGCTTTGCTTTTCTCCGACTCCCTTGCATGAAATCGCGCCCTTGCTTTCGAGCGCCCGGAACGCCTGGGTCATGACTCTTTTACAAAGAAAGCCCGAGGACCGCTTCCCGAGCGTTTCCGAAGCGCGCCGCTTATTCCCAGCGGGTTAAAAGTCGACGCGAACGCCGCCGTCAACCGTGTTGGAGAGAAAGTCGCTTTGGCCAACCTGGGCGTCATAGTTGGCAAAGAAGCTGACATTGCCGTCCCAGTTCGCCGGAGTCGCATCGAAGCCCGCGCCAGCCAAGGCGAAGTCCCGTCCCTCCTCGTTGGTGGTAACCACAAACGATCCAATGGCGGGAGCGCCAGACAAGCTGTTGCTAACATTCTGGGTGTCATCGAGGCATTCATGATACCAAAAGGCATGTATTTGCGGGGTACACTTGACTCCCATCACTTCAAACGGACGGATGATATTGAAGCCGAGCTTGGTCCGGAGAGAATCGACATTCTGGCTACCGACATTGAGATCAAAGGCCCCGGCGCCGTTCTCACTGAAGGAGTCTTTGGTCAAATGGGTATACTGTAAGCCGACTTCCGGGCTGATGATCCAACCGGCGACTTTGAAATCGTATCCGCCGGCAAGGGTGGCCAAGGCTTCATCTCCTGTGGGCGAGGCGGTGGCCGTCGCGCCCGACAAAGTGTTCCGCTCCTGGCTGTAACTGCTGTAAGCGCCGCCCGCCAAAGCGTTAATAAACCAATGGTCATGGGCCCAATCGGCGTAAAGCCCACCCAGATAGACATCCGCATCGAGGGAGCTGCCATCATCGAAATCGACACCCGCCGTTGTATAGTTAAATAGTCCTCCCAACACCAGATCCTGGCAAACCCGGTAATCAAGGCCAATTGTTGGACTTCCGCTGGTAGCGTTGTAACCGGGCGCGCTTCCCGTACCCGATTCATCGGCAAAGGTGACGGTACCGGAAACCCAGACTCCCCAGGGTTGGCTGGAGGGGGCAGGCTGCACCTCGGTCATTTCTTTGGAATCGCTGAATGACGTGCCTCCAAGGAGGGAGGGCGCGGCAAGACGATTCAGGACGTTCTCTGTTTGGCCCAGGCTCGCGATCATGGACCGGGGAGTGAGATTCAAACCTGAAAAATTCAGGCCGGACGAACCGGAGCGCAGATCGTTGGCCCGGTTTTCCGCGAGCTGAGAAAAAGCCGTCGCGTTATTGAGGCCAATTTGGGTAAAGGCATCGAGAAATTCACGTCCCGACACATTGTTCAGCGTCGCCTCCGGATTACTGAAGCCCTTGTCGTAAATTAAGTCGAGGGAAATGGGCACATTGCCGGTATCGAGTTTCGTGGCCAAATTTTGCAGCCCGGAATCGACCGACTGCTCGAAGGAGACCGCGTGGAGAACGATGTTACCGGCGAGGAAACCGTCAAAGTTATAGGCATAAGCTCCCGCAGTAAAGGTGCCTGGGCCACCGTTTGCGGCGGCAATGGCCGCCTGCGCCGCCGCAATCTGTCCCGGAGTCATCCCCGCGATATCAAAGGTCAAGGTATTGCCCGTATCGCCATTGCCTTCAATGACCCCTTGTACATTGGTGCGACCCAAGATAGTCACGCTGCTGTTGTTCCCATTCAGGTCAATGGCATCGGCGCCGCCGATAATGGCGCCGCCGCTAGTCTTTACGGCGGCGTTATTGCTGTTGAGGGCAATGCCGTCAGTTCCACCCTGGATGACGCCGGCATTGGTCACGCTGGCGGTATCGGTGGCGACAGTGGTGGGGTTGGTAATGTCGAGACCGTCAGAGCCAGTACCGCCAACCATGCGACCGGAGCTGCTGTTAACCACGGTGATCGTATTCGTGCTGGTGCCGGTGACGCCGCTATCGGCGTTCGTCAAGGAGACTGCATTCGCCGTGCCGGTAACGGAACCCGAATTGGTGAAAGAGATGGTGTTGAGACTATTGCCGGCTGTGGTCGTATTGCCGTTGCTAATATTGACACCCACACCGTCTTCACCGTTAATCACGCCGCCGTTAATGAACGCAACTGTGTTGCTCGCGTTCCCGGCGCTGTTACTATTACTGGCTGAAAGATCAACGGCATCATTGGCCGTGGCAACAAGAGAACCGGTATTGGTGAAACTAACCGCATTGCTGTTGGGGCCGGTTCCGTCGTTACCGGTATTGCTAATTGCTGCATTAAAGGCCTGATCGTCAGCATTAATGGCGCCGGTGTTCATTACCGTGACCGTATTCGTGCCGCTGCCATTGGTATTGCTGTTGTTACTGATAAAGGGAAGATCGATGCCTGTTCCATCCGTCGCCGTGATGGAGCCGTTGTTCGTGACGGTCACCGTATTAGCGCCGCTGCCACCGTTGTTACTATTAGCAATCCCGCTAATGTAAATACCGGACTCGCCGCTAATGGAAGCATTATTGGCGTTAAGTATGGTTACGGTATTTGCGCTAGCGCCAGGACCGGTGTTGTCGAGATTATAGATCCCATTCTCGACCTCAATGCTCGTGCTATTGGCCGAATTAATGGTTCCGGAGTTGCTCAGGGTCACGGTATTGGTGAAGGTGTCTTCGCTGCCACCGGCATTGGCATTATTAAAAATACCAGCCACAAAAATTCCATTTTCGTTGGTTGCGGTAATCGTGCCGCTATTCGTAATGCTGACCGTATTTGTTCCACCTCCAGCGTTTCCCTGGTTATTGACGCCGTCATCGGTGTTAACGCTGGGATTGATGACGATGCCGGCTTCTGCGACGGTAATGGCGCCGGAGTTGTTTATGGTGACGGTATTGGTGTTGCTGCCGGACCCATTGTTTGCATTATAAACTGCGCTCAGCGTAATTCCCAGGCCATCAGTCGAGTTGATGGTGCCGGCGTTGGTCAGCGTAACCGTGTTCGCGTTGGTCGCGGCATCGTTGTTCTTCGCGTTAGAAATGCTGACCACATAGACGCCCGATGAGCTGCCGGAAATGGTTCCACCCGCGGAATTCGTCAGCGTAACCGTATTGGTGTTGCTGTCAGTCGTATTCTGGGAATTGGCAACTGTAACAATACGGACGCCGTCGATATCGGTCGTGCTAATGGTGCCGGAATTGGTCAGGCCGATGCTGTTGGTGCTGGCGCTTCCGCTGCTGGTTTGATTGAGGACTTCGAAGATATAGATTCCCGAGGAAGTGCCGGTGATGGAACCGGTGTTGCCCAGGGTAACTGTATTGCTGTTGGTCCCGGAGCCTGTATCGGCTGTATTCGTGGCATCGGCCCCTATGCCATAAAGTCCGGAGATCGTGCCAGCGTTGGTTGCGCTGACGCTGTTACTGTTTTCCGTCGTACCGGGGTTATTCTCATTGAAGAAAATGCCGCTCCCAGTGGTTGCGGTAATGGAGCCGGTGGCGGTATTGGCGACCGAACCGTTCACCGAACCAGTGCCACCTATGACAACGGCATAGTCGCTTGAGCTGAGCGCACCGGAATTAGTGATAGAGCCGTTGTTGATGTCGATCTGATCCTGGGTCGTATTGCCCAGATTCGCGCCAGAGGTGACAGTAATCGTATAGGCGGCGCTCGTTGTGCTGGTAAAGTAAGCCGACGTGGTGTTGGTTCCCGAGCCGGTTACTGTCGTGCCATTGACCGCGTATTGTGGACTGGCATTGGGAACCGCCTTAGCATGAGTAGCACAAGCAATTAATGAAGCCATGCATGCGGCATGGATGGCGCGGAGTATTTGGCGACGATGAAAATATAGTAATTTCATTCCGATTTCCCTTTCACAGCTTCTCTTACGTTTTCCCCCACAACCGTGTCTCTGACTAATTACCGTTTAAGACAGAAACTATTGTATTGTCAATAAAAAGATTTTAACATCAGTTAACTTTTCTTCAGCCGTCTTTATTATTTTTTAGAACATGAAATGATCTCATTGCAGACCGTTATAGAATTTTATCCGATTTTGGGTGAAAAATGTGTGATGATGGCGATTTCGGTTGATGGTCCGGGCAAAGTGTCAGGGGACTATTTGTCCCACCGCTTCCTGCGAAGCCTTTAATTCAGGGGCCGGTACTGGAAGGAGAAGGATTGGAGCCGGAAGGATTTTCTCTTCCATGGATTTTGAATTCTTTTACTATCTCGGCGGCGGCGGCATCTTTTGCGGCAATGTTATCAATGTCCTGAGCCAGCGAAACAAGCCGGTTTTTTGCGGTCAACGCCGCCTCAGCTTGCGGGGTCACCTGCTGGATTTGCTGTTCGTCCGCGAGCCGCGCCTTATTCAGTGTAAAAACGTGATAGCCAACCCAAGCAATCAAATAGACCACCAAAATTTGCAATGGCCAAAAGGGCGAATGAGAATATGGGGAGTCTTCCATAGTGATCCTACCGCTTTATTTTGGAGGAGGCGTCACCACTTTCGTGGAGGACGATGAGGGCGCCGTTGCACCGGCCGGGTTCATCACCGTTTTGGTGACATTAATCTGATGAAGCGTCAGCACATCCTTTAACACTGGATCCTGCGCGCTCATCTGATAAATCCGTACCGCCAATTGATCAAAACGGGAGGAATAGCTGTTGCCCTCTCCGGCAATTTTTTCCAAGATCGCAAGCTTGCGCTCATCATCTTGAACCAGCCGACTCAAAAAAATTTCCGCGAAAAATAGAGGCGCTAATACCATAACCGTGCAGGT
>DATJMI010000021.1:0-12344 GCA_035508775.1 Methylacidiphilales bacterium | reverse complement strand
TTAAACCTGCTCGGAATAAAAACCTTTTCTCTTTTCGTTGCGATGGGATGTTTCATGATTCCTTCCGGTGTTTGAGCTAGTACAACCAATAGTGGAATGGATATCCCCATCATCTTTGCCAAACCACTGGTTTTGCCGAATCCTCCCTCGACTTCCACGGGAAGCTGAAACCAGTTTTGATAACGATAACGGAGCCAAGGAGCATTCGTCGCACATCGCATTCATAACGATTAAAGACCCCAATGAGCATGGGGCTCTTTCCACTCTTCCGTTGGGACGGATCACTGCCATCAAGGTGACATGGGCGGACCGCAATTTCTTTCGCACGGAAGCTCGGATTCAGCGCGCTTTGAGTGAGTTGCTTAGCAATCCGCATGAAGTCGATTATACCTTTCATAGTCTGGCAATACGGCGATCTCGATCCAAGCTTGGTCGCAACCGTCGATTATACTTCCGGGAAGCAAGGCGCGTGGTGGATTTGGTTCGGTCCAAACCTCGCCTGGGCTTTTGAAGACGAAAATGGCAAATGGTAGTGGGGCCAGTGGAATGAATATGCTGGTGGCAGCAAGATCCCCTTGCCGGCGTGCTTGCAGAAGGAGCCTTAACCCAGACAGAAACAAAAATCATCTTTGTCCAAGAGTAAGGCTGTGAGAAAATACCTGGTGTGATCCTCCTTCGCTTGATGAAGCATCGCCTGCTCCTTTTCCTCGCGGCCCTATCGCTGCTGACTGTGGCCACGCCGCCGGCGAAGGCGGATCTCATCTCGAGCCTCTTCCAGTCGGGACCGCAGCGCCCGGACGCTCCCGATGATGAGAAGAAAGCGTTGAGGGACGCCGATCAATCTTACAAAGACGGCGCATTCGATCTCTGCAACGACCGTGTGGCCGCATTTCTGAAAACGTATTCAAAATCCGTTCTGGCGCCGGAGGCCAAGCTGCTCCAAGCCAAAGCGCTTTATCAACTCGGGCGGGATGCCGACGCACTGGCGACCCTCAATCTGCTACCAGGACAAGTGCCGGATTATCTCAAAACAGACACTCTCTTCTGGCAGGCGGAAATTCTGCTCGGCGCAGGCAAATGGCCCGATGCCGAACAAAAATGGCGCGCCCTGCTCGCTCTGAAGGATACCGGGGGCCACACCGATGCAGCGTATCTCGGGCTGGCGTGGGCGCTCTTTAAGCAGGGCAAGGAAGCCGACGCGCTTGGGACCATCCAGACGCTGACCGGGAACAAAAAGAAAGCCCAGTCACCGGCCGGGCAGCAGGCGCAATTGCTGCTGGCCAAAATCGCGTTAAGCAAGGGACAATTCAAAGAGGCCATCAATGATCTGACCAACCTGCTGGCGACGCAACCCGCGCCGGGGGTGACCTTTGAAGCGACCTACTGGCTCGGTGAGGTTTATTTGGCTAACGGCCAGCCGGACCAAGCGGTAACGGCCTATGAAAATCTCACGGGTGATTTGCAATCGAACCAAAAACCGGCGGCCTTCCCTAAGACCCTGGTCGCGCAGGCTTACCTTGGTCTCGGGCGCGCGTTAGCTGAGTTGCGCCAGAACGATCAGGCTGAACTCGCCTACGGACAGGCTTTTCAACTCACCGAAAACGAAACGACGCAGATGGACGCATTCATGGCTTTCCTGGAAAATGGGCGAGCGGCGCAGAAATTGCCCGACGCAGTGGAACGGTTGCAGGAATTCGCCAAAAACTCAGACTCAACCGGACCAGCGGCGCCCGGAGCGCTTTTTGCGATTGGCTCCGTGCTGGCCGAGGACAACGAGGATGACAAGGCCATTGGTATTTTGGAATCACTGCGAGTGGCTTACCCTAAAAGTTCCTGGATTCCCGCGGCGGATTACCAGCTCGGCTTCCTCTATGCGAAAACCAACAAACCGGATCAGGCGGCAAAGGCGCTGCTGTCTTGCATCGGCGCGAATTCTGATCCTGCTTTGGTGCAGCAGGCACGGTTCGAGTTGGGAAACGTCCTTTTACAAGCAAAAGATTACGCCGGGGCGGCGGCGCAGTTTGCGCAGATTTCCGGCGGCCCCGGTGTCTCGGTGGAAAATGCGTCGTACAATTTTCTCCTGACCCAGGCTTATCTGGCCAAGGCCGACGTGTTCATGAAAGCGGTGGCCGATTTCAAAAAACGCTTTCCCAACAGCACCCATCTAAAGGCCATCACGCTGGCTGAAGCCAAGCTGCTCAGCGACGCGGGCAGGATGGATGAGGCCAAGGCGGTTTGCCAGGATGCCGTCGCCCAGCCGGGTAGCAAATCCGACCAGAAAGCCCTGCTCAACATGCTCGCTGACTTGCAATACCAGAGCGGCGATCTCGCCGGCACGGTCGCAACCTGCCAGCAAATCGTGATCCAGTTTCCGGATGATTCGATCGAAGCGGCCGTGCGGGGTATTCTCGTTTCCTATGAAATGAAAAAACTGACCGACGCCCAAGTGGAGGAGGCCATGGAGGCTCTGGTCCAGAAATACGACAAGACGCCGGCGGCGGCGGCCCTGTGGTTTCATTTGGGCGAATTTTATTTATACCGGCAGGATTACGTGAAAGCGCAGGATGCTTTCCAGCAATTGACGGCGAATTATCCGGGCAGCGAAAACGCCGACTATGCCAACTATTATGCCGGATGCGCCGCCGCGGCGCATAACGATTTCGCCGCCGCGCTGACGCTGCTGGAAAAGGTGCCGTCCGGCTCGGTCATGAAACCGGATGCGCGGCTGGAGGAAGTGCGAGTCTACCAGCAAGAATTGAATTTTCAACAAGCCGTCACCGCTGCGGACGCGCTGCTTTCCACGGAAAAAACGGGGCCCCATTTTGTCGAGGCGAGTTTGCTCAAGGGGCAGTGCCTCTTTGCCTTGGGTTCGGCTGATCCGGCAAATTACGCTTTGGCGCTGGCCGCGTTCGACCCGGTGGTGAAAAATAAGGAAGGAACCATCGCGCAAAGAAACGAGGCGGCAGTGCGGAGCGCAAAGTGTCTGGAAAAAATGGGCCGGACGAAGGAGGCGATGGCGCTCTATCTCGACGTCCTCTACGGACGCACCGCGGGCGACGATTCGGCTTCGCCTCTGCCGCCCGAGTTTTCCTGGGAAATCGAGAGTGGCTGGCAGGCGGCGCGCATCCGCGAGGCCCAGAAGGATTGGCGGGGCGCGATCGAGATTTACCGGCGGATGGAACAAATCGGCGGTGCGCACCAACAGCTCTTTCGCGATCTGCAGAATAAACTGCGGCAGGACTACTATATTTACGACTAGGACTCTTCGCGCCGCCAGACACTGGCTTCGGCGATACTCCACTGATATTTCCGGCGGTGTTCCCGGATAAGAAAAGCGAGATCAAACGCGCGGCGCAGCGAGAAAGCGGGCGCGAGGCGCTCCTGGAAAGCGGCCAGGGTTCCGCTCCCGCCGCCATCAAGCCATTTTTCACGAGGCGTGTATGCCTCGAGCCACGTATAGGGTGACGTGATGACGAGCCAGCCACCCGGCCGGACCAGGTCCGGCATTTGGGCCAGACAGGCGGCGGGATCGGGCAGGCGGTCGATCAGATTAGCCATCAGGACAAAATCGAATTGTCCCAATCCGGCACGCAAAGCGCAAGCGTCGCCGGTCTCGAAAGCGACGTGTTTCACGCCCAGACTGGACGGCAATTCAAGCCTGAATTCATCGGACACGCCACCTTCGCGCTGGACCCGGACCGTAATCGCCCGTTCCTTCCGCATCTCTTGCGCGGCGGCGATAAAACGAGCGGAACGGTCGATGCCGGTGACTCGCCCGAAATGGCGGGCCAATTCAAAACTGGACCGACCCACGGCGCAACCGAGATCGAGAGCGCAATCTTTTCGCTCCAGCGGCAAACCCGGCAGCGTCTCGGTGACGCAGCGGATGGGAAAGCCGCAAGCCACGCGCGCTTCCGGCAAGAGAGGGCAAATCTGTTCCGGCGTGCCGTAGTGAAACAGGAGATATTGCTCCAAAGCGGCATCTGTATCGTAAAAACCGGCATTCATGGTCGTCCACATTTTATTTGAGGGCGTTCTCCAGCGGGCCGCTGACATTCTGATTCCACCAACCCAAGGCGGTAAAGATGATTTGGATGCCGACGGTTACGAGAATGAGAAAATAGACAATTTTTGGGACCCATTGGGTCATCTGTTCCTGGGCGACTTTCCAGGAGCGCGCCGCCTCGGCCTCGATATTTTCAAAGGCGGCGCCAAGCGCGCCCGAAACTTCGCCAGTCTCCATGAAATCGGCCCAATCGCGCGGAAGCCGAAGCCATTTCCGGACCAGGCCGGAAAGTTCGGCGCCTTCACGCAAGGCCTGCTTAGCCTCCCGAGCCAGCGGCTCGCGTCCGGCATAACCCGAGGCGCGCCAGGCATCGGCGGCCGCATCATCCAGCGGAATACCCGCCTCGTATTCGATCCGCAACGCGGTGATCCAGCGGTAGGCATAGGCCGTGGAAAAACTCCGTCCTATGAGGGGAATACTCAGCCAGAAGGCCTGGGCCGCCTCGCTTTGCCATGAGATCCGTACCAGCGTGTAGAGAATAAAACAAAGGGCGTAAAGCCAGGCGAAGCTCATGACGAGATGAAGCACAACAAACGGCCACGAATTCGCAACGAGATTGACCAGACCACCGACCAACACGGCGAGATTGAGGAGGATAAAGGGATAATAAAGGTGACGGACCAGAGTCTCGATCATCTCGAATTCGCGCGACCAAAAATCGGCCAGATGCTGGTACACGGAATCGAGATGCGCGCTGCGTTCGCCCGCAATGACGAGATGGCACTCGAAAGACGAGAAGCCGGCGGCGATAAAAGCGTCTCCTATCGGTTGGCCGGCGTCTATTCTCTGCCGAAGGATTTCCAGTTCGCGGCCGGAAAACCGGTCCTTCATCCGTTCGAGGCTGGTTCGCAAAGGCACTCCCGCCCGGGCCAGAACAGCCATTTGCTGGTAAAAACGGATGCGATGACGAAGAGTCACTTCTTAAGCTTAGGGTCTGTTTTCAAAATAGGGCAAGACTGCGAGACGTTTAACTTTATGCATTTAATTAAATGGAGACTCTCCGTGACAGCCGCCGCGAATTTTCTTATTCTATCCGGCATTAGTACTCTTACCAAGAGTACTAGGGCGGGAAGAGAAGAATGGCGCTGTTCGGGGGTTGGCTCCGGACGGTTTGGAAGATTGAGTCGATGAAGGCGCGGAATTCGTTCTCGTTTTTTGTATGGGTATGCGGGCTGTTCCTGGTTTTGGCCTGGAATGCGCGGGGGGCGGCTGTATCGCTCGGGATCGACGAACTGGAAAAAAGCCACTTCGCGGTGCTGCAAGGTAAGCGGGTGGGGCTCATCACCAATCCCTCGGGCGCCGACTCCAGGGGACGCTCGGCCATTGATGTGCTTTATCACGGAACCGGATTCCATCTGGTCCGGCTCTTTGGACCCGAACACGGACTTTACGGCACGGTGCAGGCGGGGCGGAGCGTGGAAGACAGTCTCGACTCGCGCACGGGACTGCGGGTGTGCTCGCTTTACGGCGACACGCGGCGTCCGACGCCGGAGATGCTCGAAGGAATCGATACCCTGGTCTACGACGTGCAGGATTTGGGCTGCCGTTCCTACACCTTCATCAGCACGCTGGGTTATGTGATGGAGGAGGCGGCGAAACGGAATATCGAGGTCGTCGTGCTCGACCGCCCCAATCCGTTGGGAGGCATTCGTATCGAAGGCCCGCGGCTGAATGAATCGGTTAAGTCTTTCGTCGGACTTTATGATATCCCCTACGTCTACGGTTTAACGCCGGGCGAGCTGGCCGAGTGGATCAACGCAAAATATTTGGAGAAACCATGCCGTCTTGTCGTGGTGGCGATGCGCGGTTGGACCCGCGACATGGTTTGGGAGGATACGGGATTGAAATGGATACCAACGTCGCCCAACATTCCGACGATTGGCGCGGCGCGCGGCTATACGGCAACCGGCTTTCTGGGCGAGATCGGCATCGAAAGCGGAATCGGTGGTCCGGCGCCATTTCAAGCCGTCGCGGGCAACGGCTGGGACCCGGCCCCCCTGGTACGCCAGTTTAGAAATCTCAATATCCCGGGTGTGCGGGTGCTTCCCTACCGCTACCGGTCCGATAGCGACCGTTGGGGAGAATCGTACTACAGCGGGGTTTACCTGCAAATCGATCCGCGCAACGCGGGGAATCTGACGGCCATTTCGTTGCAGTCGATTGAAATCCTGGAACGGGAAATCGACGGCTTCTCCGCTTTTGGCCACACCACGGCTGACGAACGCGAGATGTTCGCAAAAGTGACCGGACAGGCCGGCCTGCGTCACGATCTCATCGAGGGACGGCCCGTCAGCGACATTGTCCGTTCCTGGAACGCGGGGGTGGTACGCTGGGCGCAGGAACGGAAACCCTATCTGCTCTACGGCAATACTCCATCAAGCCCTTCCAATTCCGGAGGTGTCATTGCGGGAGCCGTTCCCTAAAGGTGCTGCGCACGGCATATCTGCGGACGGCAGATTCTCTTTAAGGCGAAGCTTTTCTGCCGTCCGCAGGACTGGTCCCGGCTTGGGCGGTCTGTGGCGACGCCGGTGGGGATGGCTTGTCGTCAGCCGGCGGAGAGGTGGGCTTGGCCGGGCTGGGCGGAGGATTTTTGGGAGGCGGGGACGCATGATTGGATGAAAATTCGCGACATAGTTCCTCGCTTAATTGCGCCTGACGCTGCTTGAGAAGCAGTTGGAATTGGGTGGCGAGATCGCGTTCCATCGGCAGGCGTTTATTCCAATATTCCTTTTCAAAGCGGGCCTGTTGGTCGGGAGTCAAATTAACCAGCCCGAGGTCGTGGGCTTCCTGCAAGGCGAGCTTCTCGCGGTGGTCGCGAAAATCCTGGATACGGGCCAACATCATGCCTTCATCCCGCAGGCACATCTTCGCGAAGGGAGGCCACTTGAGAAGCTGGTTGCGAATTTGGTCGTCGGAAAGAGTGGCGAGCTGTTCCAGCTTCTCGCGCATAAGGAGTTCGTCCTGTGTTGGCACTTTGATTTCGCCGATATCGGTCAACGGCATGGTCAAGCGCAAGGGATGGGCCGGTTCCCCACCAGACTGAAGGATATTACCATACCGATTGAAGACGGTTTGGGGCGGCGGTGGCGGTTTGGGATTGTTGGAGGCGGCGCCCGGTTGACTTTTGGCGGGAGAAGACACGTTCACCGGCGGGACATTCGTAGGCGTGGACGAAGCGTCTGAGGACGCGGCAACCAGAGCCGGTAAGCCGGAAATAAGGCTCACCCCCGCCACCAGCGAAATCATCCGCAAGCTTGGTACTCTTATCAAAAGTACTAGCGCGATGAATCTTGCCATGTCAAAGAAGCCGGGGCGGAATCGGAATCCGGCCCGACAGCGGCAACAATTTCGAATGCTTCCTGCACATTCTTGTCGTCAGCGGCAACCGGTGGGGCGGGACGGGTCTGAATCTGACTCATCATCAGAATGGCCGCCAGACACACGCCGGAACCGCCCCCAAGAGCCCAGCGCCAAAAGCGCCCCAAAGATTTCTCTGCTTCCCGTCCGGCTTGGCGGCACCGCGCCACAGCGCGCACCACAAACCAGCCGTCAGGTTCCGGTAATGGAGCGCGAGCCAACAATTGCCATACTGGATCATGGTCATCCAACCTGGAATCGGGATCGCCGCGATTAACTCTCATACCTGATGGAACACCAAAGATTCTCCGAAGTTTCGCATTTTTTCCATCCGAATGTTGTCGTTACAGGAAATAACTTCGAGAACAGCGCCGTATGCTTTTTGTTCAAGCTAAAATTAGAGACCTTTCCCGCCCGGAGTTTCAAGATAATCCCGCAAGGCGACACGCAATGTTTCCCGCGCCCGGTAGAGTAGCGATTTCACTGCAGGCACGCTCGTCTGGAGAATTTCGGCGATTTGCTCGTAGGAAAATTCGTCATAGCGGCGCAAAATGATGACTAGTCTCTGCTGCTCGGGCAGCGCCAGAATCGCCTCGTCGATGGCGCGCAACATCTCCTTTTGCAGCACCGATTCGCCGGGTGTCTTGTTCACCGTATCCGGCAAGTCGAGGCCCGATTTGGCGGCTGATGCGAACGGCTCATTCTCCGGCTGATGGAGCGAAACGAGCGTCGCGCGGGAACGGCGCCGGTGTTCGTTAAAGACGAGATTCCGCACAATGGTAAACATCCATGTTCTGAATTGGGCAGTCGCACGGTAAGTCTTGGCGGCGCGGTAGATACGGACAAAGACCTGTTGGGCCAGATCCTGCGCCTCGATGGGATCCTGGAGCATCTTGACGATGGTGCCATAAACGGCGCCTTGATGTTTCTCGATCAATTCCCGCAAAGCCGTCTCGTCTCCTTGGGCGATCAGGCGCATGAGATCATTGTCATGAAGGCCGGACTGGGCCGGTGGCCCGGCCGATTCATCCTTTGGGATCTCACGCTTCATTTTGTGATTCTGCCCGGGGCAACTAAAGAGGGAAAGTTTGAACCTTGCGTTTCGGGGCCTCTCGTTTCATCTTAGTCGAACTATGTCCGGCCATTCCCGCTGGTCCAAAGTCAAACATTACAAAGGCGCCATCGACCAGAAGCGCGGCAAGCTTTTCAGCAAACTCTCCAAGGAAATCTCCGTTGCGGCAAAAATGGGCGGCGGCGATCCGAATTTTAACCCGCGCCTGCGCCAGGCCATCCTCTCCGCCCGGGGCGAAAGCATGCCGGTGGACAACATCGAGCGCGCAATCAAAAAAGGCACGGGCGAAATCGAAGGGGTGGCCTACGAAGAGATTTCTTACGAAGGCTATGGCCCCGGTGGCATCGCCATTCTGGTCGAAGCGGCCACCGACAATAAAAACCGTACTGCGCAGGAAATCCGCTCCGTTTTCACCAAAAACCACGGCCACTTGGCCGGTTCCGGCAGCGTGGCGTGGATGTTCCACCGCAAGGGAGTGATCACTATCACCGCGTCCGGCATTTCCGAAGATGACGTGATGCTTTTGGCGCTCGATGCCGGCGCGGAGGATATTCGCACACAGGATGGGGTGATTGAAGTGATTACCCCCCCCGACAACAAACTTGAGGCCGTCTCGAAAGCGCTGGAGCAGACAAAAATTCCCGTTGCGAGCGCAAAACTAAGTTATATCCCCGGCAACCTGACGCCGGTGACCGACCTCCAGGTGGCCGAGCAGGTGCTGGCCCTGCTTGAAGCGCTCGACGATCACGATGACGTGCAAGCGGTCCATGCCAATTTCGAAATGGCTTCCGGTTTGCTGGCGGAAAACGGGCAATGAAGAGTTCAAGAATAACTTATTAAATTGATTTTCCAAAGATTAATTCCTGCTTGCCTTCATTTGGAAGGTAATCTATGCCCTAAGCTATGAGCGACTGGTATTACGCTGCGGACAATGCGCAAAAGGGGCCGATTAATGAATCGGAATTGAAAGCAAACTTTGCCACCAACAAGTTACCCGTCGATACTCTGGTCTGGAAAGAAGGCATGGATGGTTGGCTCCCAGCCAACCAAGTGCCCGCTTTTTCGTTCCGCCCTCCTCCCACTCCGGCCAAGATCCAACCACCCGCCGCCGACGCCCCTCCGTCGCCAGCCGCGGCCGAGAACCCCGCCGCCGCGCCTTCTCCCAGCAATCCCGACTCCACCAAACCGGTGGACTTGACCAGCCTGGTCAACGCCAAAGGCGAAGCGCTTGAGGTCACCGTCGAGGATGCCGAAAAGAACAAGATTTTCGGGATACTTGCCTATCTCGGCCTCCTTTGCCTGGTGACGATCTTCGTTCCGAAAAATTCGCCCTATGCCAGATACCACGCCAATCAGGGGTTGGTCTTGTTGCTCTTTTGGGTCGCGCTCGGCATCGTCCTGGAAATTGTTGGGCTGATCTTCTCCGTTCTTCCCGGCTCGCTCTATATGATTTTTACCCTGATGAATTTGGTCTACATCGGACCACTAATTCTCATGATTCTTGGGATCATTAACGCCGCCGCAGGAAAATGCGTCCCGCTGCCGGTCATTGGCGGCGTGAAGTTGTTGAAATAGTCCAATTTCACTTCCGGCTGGCGTTTCGCGCTTAGCGCGCGAGAGTAGATCGCATGTCTTCCGCCAACCAGGCAGTCCCCGACGACCTCGCGAACCAGGACCCCGAAGCGATTTCGGCCATGTTCGGGCGCGTCGCCCCGCGCTACGACCTGATGAACCATGCCATGGGCGCGGGCATCGACATCTATTGGCGTTGGAAACTCGCCCGCGCCGTGCGCGCCCAGCGGCCCGCCCGCATTCTCGATCTCGCCACGGGCAGCGGCGACGTGCTGTTGGCCCTGCACAAGCAGCGGGCTTTCACCGAGCTGGCGGCCGGCGCCGATTTCTGCCTCCCCATGCTGCGATTGGCGCGAAGCAAAAAGGCGGTGAACCTGCTCGCCAGCGATGGCCTGCGGCTTCCCTTCCCCGCGGCGGCGTTCGACGCGGTCACCATCGCTTTCGGCCTGCGCAATTTCGCCGACCGGCTGGCGGGATTGCGCGAGATGCGACGCGTTCTGCGGCCCGGAGGACGAGCCTACATCCTGGAATTTTCGCACCCGGTGGCGTGGCTCGCGCCAGCCTACTTCTGGTACATGCGCGCGATCATGCCGAAATACTCGCGCCTCTTCACCCCTGAGGAAGGCGCCTACAAATACCTCGGCGAATCGATCAAGGCGTTCCTCCCACAGCCAAAACTTGCCGGGATGATGGTCGAGGCCGGTTTTTCCAAAGCGGATTGGACTAATTTCGCGCTCGGAATTGTGGCGCTCCACGTAGCCGAGGTTTGAAGGCGTTTGCTCTGCAGAAAGGTTCTCTATTGGTCTGTCATCCCGAGCTTGTCGAGAGATCAGTTCGATTTTCCCTCAAAGGTTCCTGGATTGCGCTTTTGGCGTAAGAGGGTCCTAATTATCTCATGTTTGTTGACCACGTCCGTATTGTCGCCCGCGCCGGTAATGGGGGGCCGGGCGCCTGCAGCTTTCTCCGCGAGAAGAACAGGCCCGATGGCGGCCCCGACGGCGGCAACGGCGGCGCCGGCGGCTCGGTCATTCTTGTCGTCGATCCCCACGTCAACAATCTCATTCGCTATCGCTATGCTCCGCACCAGTTCGCCCAAAACGGACAGCATGGCGGCAAGAAACAGATGTCCGGCAAGTCGGGAGCCAATTGCCTTATTACCGTTCCGCCAGGCACGGTCGTCAGCCGCATTCCGGATCACGTGGTGGCGGAAAACGCGCGACCTCATGAGACTGACTTGAGCCATTTGCCTGAAAATAGATCGCAGCTTGAACCGGTGGCCGATCTCGTCAAACCGGGGGAGCGCTTTGTTCTCTGCGCGGGAGGGCGCGGCGGCCGCGGCAATATGAATTTCAAATCATCCACCAACCAGGCCCCGCGCCGCTACGAGGAGGGAGAGGAAGGGGAATGCGGCCAATTCCAGCTTGAACTCAAATCGATTGCCGACGCCGGCCTGGTCGGCTATCCCAACGCCGGAAAGTCGACGCTTCTTTCCCGCCTCTCCCACGCGCACCCCAAAATTGCGCCTTATCCTTTCACCACGCTCGAGCCGATGATCGGAGTCGTGGAGTATCCCGATTTCATGCGCGTCACCGTCGCCGATATTCCCGGCCTGATCGAGGGCGCGCACGAAGGCGTTGGGCTCGGCCATGAATTTTTGCGCCATATCGAGCGATGCCGGATTCTTTTGTTCGTCGTCGATATGGCCGGCAGCGAGGGGCGCGATCCGCGCGACGATTTCGCCCAGCTCCGCAAGGAGATCAGCCTTTACCAGAAGGAACTGGGCGAGCGGCGCTACCATATCATCGCCAACAAAATGGATTTGCCGGAGGCGGCGGAAAATCTGAAGAAATTTGAAAGGCGTGTCCGCCGCAAGGCCATTCCCATCGCAGCAGGCAAAGAGGAAGGCATTCGGCGCCTCAAGGAGATTCTCCGGGGCGATCTTATTCCGGCGTAATCCGCAATGATTGCCGTGCCTCAAAGGGAGCGCAGCGCAATCTATTTCTCGCCATCACCCTGACATGCGCAGCCAGGCGTTTTTCGCCTTACCGGCAAGGGGCTGTCCTGGCGAGAGAATCGGCGAAGCTTCCGGCCTTAGCCCGGATATTTCACCCCCGGGCAAAAAAGCATCGGCGTCCAGCCCGATAATCGCTTCAGGTTGAGTTGCTTAAACGAAACCAAAGAAGCCAAAAGGAGGCCCGACGCCGATGACAGATTGTACGCAGGAGTTGTTCCAGTTTCCGAGCTTTGATCGCCGCAAAATCGAGGCGAGTTTCAACG
>DATJMI010000020.1:0-38341 GCA_035508775.1 Methylacidiphilales bacterium | reverse complement strand
ATGGTCTCGATGGAGAATGCCGGGGCGGCGGCCGAGGCGTTGGCGAAGATCAACGCGCCTCCCAATGGCGCGGCCCGGATCGCCTCGCAACGGATGTTGCTTTCGGCGTTGACGCCGAAACAAGCCCGCCAAGCGCTCATTCAGCAGGGAATCCTGCAAATCTTTCGCGACTATTGCCAGACGGATTGCTCTCAGTGCAACAATTGCGCTTTTCCGGAAGTGGTGAAGACATGGCCCGCTGGCGGATTGCAGGCAAAATAGAGGGAATCCTTCGCGGCGGAGAATGATTTGAAGATTTTATGACGAAGAGATTGTCATTTCCGCCGTGAAATTTACATTGCGACGATGCCAAGGCATTTATCGACCGCGCAATGGTTTTTGCTGGGTGGCGGTGTCTTGGCGCTGCTGAGTCTGATCCTCTGGGCGGCGCTTCCCGTGAAGCTGGTTTTTCCCCCCTATCTCATCACCGCTTTGTTTGCCTTGGGTTATGGGCTATTTTGTCTGGCGCGGAAGCGCCGAAGCGGGAACGGAAAACCCAAGGATCCAAGGGCATGAGCGATCATAACAAGAAGACGGTCCCCCTTTCCTCCACCTTGAGACTGATCTGCACCGACTTTGACGGCACTTTGGCGGGAGCGGACGGGCAGCCGATCCATACCGTTTTTTTTGAGCGGCTGGTGGGCTGGCGCAAACGGGGACAACTTTTCTGGGTCATCAACACCGGCCGCACCTACGAGAGCCTGCAAGATGAATTGGTCGGGCGTAAGACGCCGCTTTGGCCCGATTGGATCGTCACGCTGGAGCGGCAAATCTGGCTGGTGCGCAACCAGCGCGGCATCGGTTGGTTCGAGTGGAACCGCAAATGCGAGCTGTTGCATGCCCAGCTTTTCGAATCGGTGAAACCGATTTGGAAATTGATCGAGGATTACGTCGCGCGGCACACCGGCGGCCGGCTGGTGGAGGACGCGGGTTCGCCGTTGGGAATTATCGCGAGCTGCGAGGAAGAGGCGGACGAGATTTCGGCTTTCATGAAGCCGCTGCTGCAAAACTGGCCGATGCTGGTATCGGTGCGGAACTCCATTTATTTCCGGTTTAGCCACAAATTTTACCACAAAGGCACGTGCCTGGAGGCGATCAGCAACGGGCTGGGCATTCCCGCGGCGCAGATTATGACCGTGGGCGATCATCTCAACGATCTGCCGATGCTGGAGCGGCGGTACGCCTGGCATCTGGCCTGTCCCGGCAACGCGGTGGACGATGTGAAGGAACGGGTGCGCGCCGAAGGCGGATACGTGTCGGTGGCCAACACGGGCGAAGGAATCGTCGAGGCCTGGGATAAGATGTTTCCGCTGAAGAAACGTTAGAGGTTGTCCGAAAAGTAGGCGCAGGTCGCATGACGAGTCGAATTTGGGCCGAATCGAGGCGCGAGCGACGAGCATAAAAGATTAAAATATATTGAAAAAGCTAGGAAAAGCATACTTGAGGCCTTTCAAAAGGATAGATCCTTGGCTATGCCTTTCCGGTTATTATTGGGACGTCTCTTTTTGCAATTTGGCAGATCAACTGAGGAACGTATATCTCTGATGCGTTCAATTTTTTCAGCAAATCGCTAATCTTTTGAATTTCAATTTTTGAAATCTGCTTGGCCTTTTTTACAGATAACTGCAAGACTGACTGACAGCCTTGAATCTGCTTTTTAGAGGGCACGGTACAAATTATCGCCGTCAGCCTGTTTTGCAGGAATCAATAACTTTTAAACATTTTATCGAAATATACATCTATTACGGATAAAACATAATCGATGAAATCGGCAAAGATTAAGAACTAATCACATGACGATATCTAAAAACCACATAGTCATTCTAGTCTTAGGCGTGGCCATCATACTATGGGTTTGTGTTTCTGTCATCCGTTCGTCATTCATATTCATGGGCGGAGTAATTGGTGCTAATAAGGATACGCTTCCCATTTCACATAAGCACGATTTACAGGTTACCATTTCCTCTCCAACAGGAACGACCTTTGACCCATTGGAACCAATTCCCATCGATGTCGTAACCACGAATATTTCTAACGAAAAGATTTATCTCGGGCAGAGTGAGTTCGAAACAACTGCCCCATTTCTTTTTCGTGCCGAGCTATATGGAAAAAGGATGCCATTGACTGAAAAAGGAAAGCATTCAAACTGGATTTCGATGGTAAGCAATTCGGATCTTTGGTTAAATCCTGGAGAATCTTATAAACTCCATTTCATAATTAATTTGTATTGCGATATGACGATGGATGGACGATATGACATTACTATCGGACGTTATGTTCCAAATACCCTCGACAAGCATTCCGAATTATACCTTTCTAATACTCTTTCGATTGTGGTCCGCTGAACATGCTAAAAAATGATAATAGTCCTGAAATAAAAATGGCTGCGGCGTTGTTATTGACATATAACACGCTTCGTATTGTCCCGGATACCCGTCAGCGGTCTCTAACCACATGACGATATCTAAAAACCACATAGTCATTCTAGTCGTAGGCGTGGCCATCGTCCTATGGGTATACATTCCTACCAGGCATTGGGTATCCGTGAACAGAGTAATTGGTGCTAATAAGGATGTGCTTCCCATTTCACATAAGCACGATCTACAAGTTACCATTTCCTCCCCAAAAGGAACGACGTTTAACCCAGCGGAACCAATTCCCATCGATGTTGTAACCACGAATATTTCTAGTGAAAGGATTTGTCTCGGTGAGACTGCATTCGAAACGACTGCCCCATTTTTTTTTCGTGCCGAGCTATATGGGAAAAGGATGCCGTTGACTGAAAAGGGAAAGAATTCAAACGGCGTTTTCGCGGGAAGCAGCTGGGGTCTTTGGTTAAATCCTGGAGAATCTTATAAGCGTCAATTTATAATTAATTTGTACTGCGATATGACGGTGGATGGACGATATGACATTATTATCGGACGTTATGTTCCAAATACTCTCGACGAGCATTCCGAACTATACCTTTCTAATACTCTTTCGATTGTGGTCCGCTAAACATGCTAAAAATGATAATAGTCCTGAAATAAAAATGGCTGCGGCGTTGTTATTGACATATAACACGCTTCGTATTGTCCCGGATACCCGTCAGCGGTCTCTAAGGAGCGAGCAACGAAGAGATCGGCCCAAATTCACCGTCACCCCGCGGGCCGGCGTCCTTTTGCCCTGGGGCTGTGTCGGTGCTGCGCACGGCGGTATTCTTTTGGGGCGAAGCATTACCGCCGTCCGCAGGACCGCTCGATTCCTTGCCCCAAGGCAAAAATCCTTTTGGCGCGACCCATGCCTACTTTTCGGATAACCTCTAGGGCTTGCGGACGATAAGCTCGATGCGCCGGTTGAGTTCGCGCCCCTCGGCGGTGCTGTCATCGGCGATGGGGTCGTCACCACCCAGTCCCGTGGCCAAAAGGCGGGCCCGCCGTATGCCGCCGGCCACAACCATGCTTCTGACGGTGCGGGCGCGTTGCAGCGAAAGGGTTTTATTGTAGTCGGGGTCTCCGGTGCCGTCAGTATGGCCTTCGATGGTCAGAAGCAAGTCGGCGTGGCGTTTCATCATGGCGACGAGGCGGTTGATTACCGGTTGGGCATTGCCATCGACTTCAGACCGTGCCGGCAGAAAGGAGACCGGAAGTTCGACATGACCGTTCTTGAGCAGCGCCATGTAGAGCGGGTCTTCGGCTCCGGTTGAAGCTGATGGAACCGGAGCTGTCGCTGGCGGCGGCGATGTTGTCGCCGGGGCTGGAGGGGAAGAAGAGGGCGGCGCCGGAGCGGCGGCGATCAGCGGCGGCGGTGGCGGCTGGATCGTTTCCATCACGGTGAGGATGTAGGCGCTCGCGCCAGGCTCGAGGCTGATCCAAACCGCCCGACCCGGTTTGCGCAGAAGATAGGTTTCGTTGACATCTCCCGTGGCGCCGGTTTTTTCGATGCTGTACCCGGCGAGCTGGGCGAGTCTTTCGTAGTAGCGTTGCATCAGAAAGAGGCTGACGGGAGGGTTTCCCGACCCGGGCGCATAGCGAATGACGTAGCGATGGCCCGTGACGTGGATGACATCGACATGATCCGAATCGGTAACCGTGGGCCGCGCGATGGAGAAATCGAAAACGGCGGGATTGTCCTCGGTGTAATCGGTGATGATGAATCCGGGCGGGCGGGTGAAGCCGGGGTAGTCGCGCGAGTTATCGGTATCGCCCGGGTCGGCGCGAAGAAGAGGCGAAAGCGCCGCCGCCAGCGCCGCCATCAGGGTTGCCCCAATCAATCGCATGGCCGACTATAACGATTGCGGCATAAACGGGCGAGCGTGGAAACTATCCCATTTCATTGAAGCTGATGGACGTGTCTACGCTTGTTTTTTGGACGGTTTCTAATTGTGGGAATTACATGCAATGTTACCCTGAATCCCTCTCGGTAACCCATCGTATCATATGCTCACGTGCCTTTTCATTAAGAATGAGAAGGAGGGGTATCTGCTCCTGCCGAGGCAGTTTTGAATCCATGCGCGCCAAATGTGATTGAATGTATCGGTGATATTCCGCCGAACACCGGATACACATGTATTTCCTGCGCTTAACTCCGGCCATATTGGCAAAAATATCGGGACCGCCGGAATTGGCTTGTCCGCCGCAATACTCGCAACGGGCGTTACGCATTTCTCTCGCCTCTGGCGAACTCGCTTCATGGCATTCAATGCACAACTCGCTGGTTGTCATCGCGCCGTTAATCACGCTACAGATGTGGCAGTTTGCTTCGCGTTCGTGACATTGTTGGCAGAGCATAATTTTCTTTCCAATCCAAGCTGGAAGCAAAAACTTGTTGGCTTCGTCTTTCGAGTGCGATTTGGCGTTGGCGGGCACGAGCATAGGCGCGGGTCGGCGCGGATTGCGGCCGGATCGCGGCTTGAGGCGGGGGATGCTTGATTTTGCATCCCAATTGTTCGAGGGCGAAAAGAGCGCTGCCGCGCAGGGAGGCTTCCGGTTCGAAAGAGGGATAGACGGTCCGGCCCAGGACATTGGCCAGCCGTTGCAGGGAATTGGGCGAGCGTTGGAGACCGCCCGAGACGATGAAAGTGAGTTTGCGCTCCACCTTCTCCTCGACGAGGCCGGCGATTTGGGCGAGGCGCTGGTAGGTGGCTTCCTGGAGGCCTTGCAGAAGATCGAGGGCGGTGGTGGCCTGGGTGATGCCGGTGACGATGGAATGGAGATTTTCCGGCCAGGTGGGAGCGCGTTCCGCCATCCAAAAGGGGAGGATCGTCAAGTTTTCGGCGGGCAGAGGCCGCGCGGTGAGGAGTTTCTCCAGTTGCGCGGAATCAGCCGGAAGGTTGAGTTCGCGGAGCGCCCAGGCGCGGAGGTTGCCCGCGTTGCTGACGGCGCCGCCGAGCAACTGCCGCCGGGCGTCGACCCGGTAAGCGAAGAGACCGAGCGGCGCCATCGGTTTGCGGCGGGGAGAGTCCTGGAGCACGACACGAAGGGCGGCGCTGGTGCCGATGTTGATGGCGGCGATGCCGGGTGCAACCGCGCCGGAGCCAAGATTGCTGGCCGCGCCATCGCCGATGGCCGGGAACCAGAGGGCATCGCGCAGTTCGGGATAAAGCTTGGCCAATTTGGGGCGCAATTTTTGCGGCGATTCGGAAAGGGGATTGAGGCGTTGGGAACTGACGTGGCAGCGCCGCAAGAGAACCGGGTCCCACTGCAAAGTATGGCCGCTGAGCAGGCCGGTTCCGCTGGCCATGGAAAGGGAGACGCTGGCTTGGCCGCACCAGCGCTCCTGAATCCATTCCGCGGGTGACACCCAGCGTTCGGCGGCGGCATAAAGGCGGGGATTGGTTTGGCGTAGCCAGAGCAATTTCGCAGGCCAGAATGAGGTACGGCTCATGCAGCCGGTACGGGCATGAATAAAAGCTTCGCCGGGATCGCGGCGAAGGAGGGCCGCTTCCTGGTGGCATCTCGAATCGGCCCAGGTGTAAATGGAGGTCAGGGGACGTCCGTCTTGGCCGAGGCCGAGCAGGCTATGCCAAAAGCAGGAGACGCCGATGCCGGCGATGGGATGGGGCGATTTTTTTTTGCGCCAGATTTTGAGAGTGGAGGCGACCGCCTGCCGGACGGCCCGGTCGAGATCGGCGGGGCGAAGTTCGGCCCGGCCATCGGGACCGGTTTGGAGGGGATAGGCAAATTGTGAAGTCGTTTCGGGAAGGCGGGCGCCGGCCGGGTCATAAATGGCCGCCCGGCTCGAGGAGGTGCCGATGTCAATGGCGAGAATCATCGGGTGAGGGATGGTGGAACTTTTGCCGGGCGCAAATTTTTCCAGTCAGATGGTCTGGGAGAGAAACCCGCCGTCAACCCGGATGTCGGCGCCGGTGACGAAACTGCTGGCCGCCGCGCTGGCCAGGAAAATGGCCGCTCCAATCAGTTCGCGGCCTTCGCCGAACCGGCCCATGGGAGTGTGGTTGAGGATCGACTGGGCGCGCGGGGTGGGCGAGCCATCTTCGTTAAAGAGCAGCCGCCGGTTTTGTTCGGCGGGAAAGAAGCCGGGCGTGATCGAATTGACGCGCACGCCGTGGCGGGCCCACTCGCGGGAAAGGAATTGGGTGAGGTTGAGGACGGCAGCCTTGGCCGCCGAATAGGCGACGACGCGGGAAAGGGGAAGATGGGCGGAGACGCTGGCGATGTTGATGATGGCGCCGCGTTTTTGTTTCACCATGGCCGCGCCAAATTCCTGGCACGGCAGGAGCGCTCCACCGGCCAGATTGAGGTCGAAGTTCGCGCGCCAATCTTCGAGCGCGATTTGTTCGAACGCTTTGTCGCCGGTGACGGTGACTTTGGGATCGTTTCCGCCGGCGGCGTTGACGAGAAGAGTCGGCGTTCCCCATGCGGATTCAATCGCCTGGCGCGCCCGGGCCAGGCTGTTTCGGTCCATGGCATCGGAGGGGAAAAAATCGGCGGCGCCGCCGTTTTGGCGAATCGCGGCGGCGCGGGCTTGGCCCCGTTCTTCGTTGCGTCCCAGCACCGCCACGCGCGCGCCGGCGGAGGCGAGTCCTTCCGCGATCATGCCGCCGAGGACGCCGGTGGCGCCGATGACAACGGCGATTTCGTTGGAAAGATCGAAGAGACTGACGTTTGTGGCGTTCATAAATTGGGGAAGGAGACAGGTTCTATTGTCCCTGCCGGAGGATTTCCTCCGGCAGATTGACGTTCATGGAGCCGGGCTGGTAGCCCGCGCAATCGATGGCGGCGTAAGGGAAGCCGATCGCCTTGAAGCGTTCGGCGATGGCTTTCATCACGCCGGAGGAGAAAACAGCGGGCATTTCATCGTGAGCGATTTCAATCCGCGCCACGTCGCCGTGGTGGCGCACGCGGTATTGGCGCAGGCCGAGGCTCCAGAGAAATTCCTCGCCTTCTTCGATGAGGCGCAGCGCTTCCCGGTCCACCGGCAGGCCGTAGGCGAGCCGCGAGGAAAGACAGGGAGAAGCGGGCTTATCCCAGAGAGGGAGTCCCGCCCGCCGGGCGAGGGAACGGATGTCGTTTTTGTCGAGGCCGGCCTCGGCCAGTGGCGCGGCGACCCGATGTTCCTGCGCCGCTTTTTGGCCGGGGCGGAAATCTTTCCGGTCATCGAGGTTCATGCCATAAGCGAGATGCCGGTAGCCCAGCCGCCGGCGCGTTTGCTCCATCACATTGAAGAGTTCGCTTTTGCAGTGGAAGCAGCGAAGACCGTCGTTTTTCACATAAGCGGGATTGTCGAGTTCGCGGGTGGAAATGACTTCGATGGGAATGTGGTGCTTTTCCGCGAAGGCCAGCGCGTCGCGCAGGTGGCGCCGCGCGAGCGAGGGCGAATCGGCGATGACCCCCCGCATGGACGTTTCGAGCACTTGATGCGCGCGCCAGGCCAGGTAAGCCGAATCGACTCCGCCCGAATAGGCGATAAGGACGGACCCGAGACCACGCAGGCTCTGGTCGAGGAGGCGTTCTTTTTCGGAAAGGGATGGTTCGCTCACGGCCATGGGGACTTCTACGCGGCTTTGACGTTTCTTTCGATACGCGCTTTGGTTGACCAAAGGCCGGCGGAAGGGGTGCTGATGTAGAAGATTTCTTCGCCGTCGGGCATCGTGTTCCAGCCCTCTTTAAGCCGGTCGATGGGATAACGTTGGAGGGATTCTTTCAAGTCGGCGTAGCTGAATTTGACCTGCTCGATTTCGGCTTGGGTGAGATGTCCAGGAGCGTAGCGGATGGTGAAGCGTCCCTCCGAGGTGCCATGAATCAGATGCGCCGTGCCGTGGGCGAGGTCCTGGAGATCTTTGTTCTTGCGGTAGAGTTCCAGCACTTCTTTGGTGGGAGCGTAACCATATTTGCGGATGAGGGTATCGACCGGCGGCTGTTCGCCGAAACGTTCGAGGCCGGGGGCGAGGATGAGCAGCTCGCCGCCATCGGCCATGGCCATGCGGGTGCGATAAATGGCTTTGTTGGCGACCCAGGTGCTGCGAAATTCATCGCCCTGCATGTGGGCGACGATTTTTTTGATGGGCTGGTCGAACGTGGTGATGTTCGCGTCGCGGCTGAGATGGGCGGCCTGAAGATAGGTTTCGAGGTCGTCGCCGACAAAGAGACCGGTGTGGACGAGTTTGTTTTCGGGATCGCGCTTCATCACGACCTGCAAATAGACGTCGGGAAAGCGGCCGAGATATTTTTCCTCGGCCCAATTGTAACAGGCGCGCAGAGGGGTGATGAGATTGCCGAGATTGTTTTCGATGCCATAGATGCCGGCGGCGAGGTGAGAGGCGCAAATGGTCTCCTTGCCGCCGAGGCCGATGAAATAATTTTTGTTATGATTGGCAAAGCCGAGGACTTCATGGGGGACGACATGGCCGATGTTGACGATAAGGTCCCACGGTTCGTTGATCAGGCTTTTATTGAGGTCGATGGGGATTTCCCAATCGGCTTTGCCTTGGGTCGTTTCTTTAACCAGGGAAGCGGGGATAATGCCGATGCGCGTGACGCCCTCGCGCCAATCGTGGGGATGAATGCGTTCGTTGGGAATGGAGCCGAACATCCATTTGTTTTCGGCCTCGGTGTGGGGCACATGCTGGCCGAGAGTAGGAATGACATGGATGTCGCATGACTTGGGCAGGAGGTTGTAGATCGTTTCGGTGATCCATCCGGCGCCGCTGTGGGCGCGGGTCAAATCGGGGGGCAAAAGCAGGACGCGGCGGAAGTCCTTGGTGATGCGTGCGCGCGCTTCTTCGAGCAGGCGGGCGCAGGCTTCTTCGATTTCACGGCGGGGAATGGCATCAGATTGAAGGGAAAACCAGGGCATAAAGAGAAGGGTAAGGAGGGGCGGTTAGGGCGACGTTAATAGCGATTCGGCATGTTTGCCTAAAGAGTAAAAAATGGAAGAGGCAAAACAAGCCGCGCCAAAGCCGTTGTCGATATTCACCGTGGCGACGTTGGGCGCGCAGGAATTGAGCATCGCCAGCAAAGCGGCGAGCCCGCCGAAGGACGCCCCGTAACCGACGCTGGTGGGGACGGCGATGACCGGGGCCATGACGAGACCGGCGGTGACCGCCGGAAGAGCGCCATCCATTCCGGCGCAGACGATGAGGGCGCGGGCCTGGGTCAAAGCGGGACGTTGCGCGAGAAGGCGGTGGAGTCCCGCCACGCCGACGTCGTAAATGCGGACCACGTTGTTGCCGAGCAACTCGGCCGTGATGGCCGCTTCCTCCGCGACGGGAAGATCGCTGGTGCCGGCGCAAAGAATGGCCAGAGTGCCGGGAAGCCGCGGGGGTTCCTGGCGGGTCAGCGCGAGGGTGCGCGCCAGGGAATGATATTGAACCTCGGATACGCGGGCGGCGACTGCGGCGGCGGCGGCGGCAGTGATACGGGTGGCGAGGACATTGCCTCCGCCATGGGCCATCCGTTCGAAGATTTCCACAATCTGTTCATCGGTTTTTCCCGCGCCGTAAATGACCTCCGGAATGCCGGTGCGCAAGGCGCGATGATGGTCGATCTTGGCGAAACCGGCGTCTTCGTAGGGCAAACCGGCGAGCCGCTGGACTCCTTCCTCGGGCGTGACCGTTCCCTCGTGAATGGCGTTGAGGAGTTGAGAGATGACTTTGGAATTCATGCGTGTTCCGGCCCGGCGCAATCGTGAAATGAAAATGGCCGGTCATAAGCCGCGCCGCCGGTGAACCAATCGTATAATACAGGCAAAACCGATTCATCGGCAAGTCCGGGATGCTAACGCGAAATGAAATTTCGAGAGGAGCAAGAGACGTTTCCAAGTGCAACTTGGGGAACGAGGGGAAACCCCCGCCTACTTTTCGGATAGCCTCTACGCCTTGGTCACGGCCTTGCGCACTTCCTCGAGGGTGCCGGCGGAGCCAAGCTTGGTGTTTTTGTGGGCGATGAACTTGGCGTATTCCTCGATGAAGACTTTGCCGGGCGGACGAAAATCGAATTCACCGGGTTTGTCGCGAAAGAATTCGCGATGGACGCGGGTCCAGACGAGGCGCCCGTCGGTGTCGACGTTGACTTTGGTGACGCCGAGTTTGGCGGCGGGCAGGTATTCCTCTTCGTTGACGCCGCAGGCGGCGGGATCGAGCGTGCCGCCGGCTTTGTTGATGCGAAGGACCTCGTCTTTCGGGACGCTGGAGCTGCCGTGCATGACGATGGGCAGGCCGGGGATTTTTTTCTGAATGGCGGAGATTACCTCGAAATGGAGCGACTGCTGCCCCTTGAACTTATAAGCTCCATGGCTTGTGCCAATCGCGGCGGCGAGCGAATCGCACCCGCTTTGCTGGACGAATTCGACCGCTTCGTCCGGATTGGTCAGGCAGGCGTTGCCCTCGTCGACGCTGATATCCTCCTCGACGCCGCCGAGCATGCCGAGTTCGGCCTCGACGCTGAGACCCTTGGCATGGGCGCGCTCGACGACCCGCTTGGTGGTGGCGACGTTTTTCTCGAACGGATCGTGCGAGGCGTCGATCATGACGGAGCTATAAAAGCCGCTGTCGATGCAATCGTAACAGGTCTGTTCGTCGCCGTGGTCGAGATGAACGGCGAAGATGGCTTCGGGGAAAATTTCTTCCGCCGAACGGATGATGGCTTCGAGCATTCGCTTGTCGGTGTAGTTGCGCGCGCCCTTGGAAATCTGGATGATGAAGGGCGCCTGGGAAGCGATGCAGCCTTTGAAGAGGCCCATGGTCTGCTCGGCGTTATTGATGTTGTACGCGCCAATGGCGAACTTGCCGTAGGCGACCTTGAAGAGTTGGGAGGTGGTGACGATCATAGGCTGTAGCTTCGCTGGGTGGGTTGGGATGTCGAGACCGGGTTGCAAAAGAGAGGCGAAGCCTTGAAGCTAGTGCTGTGCCGCCGGGTTGCCAATTCGCAAGAATTTTCATCCCCCGCGATGGCGAGAGAAATTACAGAACTTTTCTTAATTCTTCGACAGTCAGTCCCGCCTGATCGGGCACACCTTTAAGGTTCCTGGTTTGATCGGCTTATCCTGGGGAACAACGACAGTACGCGAACCTTTTTTGAGAATAACATGCGCTCCAGTTTGGCGGCTAAATTCATGTCCTAATCGGCGCAAGGCTTTGACGGCATCAGCACCGCTAAGATCACGCGGTAATTTCGCTCAAACTCTTCGTATTAGAGAGCAAGAACGGGATCGTCCACGAAATGCAGCTTCACCTTTTGCGGATAATCGGATGGCTCAAAATATCCGGATATTGCATCGGCAACCATCTCTTCAAGCTCGGACAGGGTTTCACCCTGGGTGGTAATTCCACCGTGTCCGGGTTTGTCATCCCACCGGGCGACATAACCACCCGTTTCGGGACAGGCCGTGACGTTGAAAACGATGGTTTTCGCCATGGCGTGAACGTAGGGCAAGACCCCTATCCCTGCAAGCTCATCCCCCCGCGATGGCGGGAACGATGCTCACTTCGTCGCCTGCTTTGACTGGGGTCTCTTTGTCCTGGAGGAAGCGGACGTCTTCGCCATTGACGTAGATGTTGACAAAGCGGCGCAGGTTGCCCTGCGCGTCGAGGAGCCGTTCACCGATGCCGGGGTAGAGTTTGTCGAGACCGGTGACCAGTTCATTGATGGTTGCGCCCTCGACTTCAACGGTGTCGAGATTGCCGGTCAGAGGGCGGAGGGGAGTGGGGATGGAGACGGGGATGGGCATAAGGGAAATAAATAGAGAACGGGTTCTATTTTTCAAACCAATGGATGAAAGCGACTATCCAGGGCAGAAGAAAATCCCCTACGAGAGCGATGACGGCTATGACGGGAAGGATAAGGACTCCAACATAAACGTCGGGGATATAGATTTTTCTTCTGGGCTTAGTCATGAATTTTTACGCCGCCGCGGCATGGATGATGGACTTGGCCACCAGGGCATCGAACTCGCGCAGGCTCGGGTTGATGACTTGCGGCGCGGGGAGATGAGCCGCGACCGCCTCCGCCGTTTTGAGTCCGTGTCCGGTGATACAAAGCACCGCGGCTTCGTTGGCCGGAATCTTTCCGCTGGCGATGAGTTTTTTCGCGCAGGCGACGGTGACGCCGCCGGCGGTTTCGGTAAAAATGCCCTCGGTTTCGGCCAGAAGCCGGATGCCCTCGATGATCTCTTCGTCGGTCGCGTCTTCGCAGGCGCCGCCGGTGGCGCGGATGGCGTGCACCGCGTAGTAGCCGTCGGCGGGCGTGCCGATGGCAAGCGATTTGGCGATAGTTTTCGGCTTCGGCACCGGCTTGATGAGGTCGGTTCCAGCCTTGAACGCGGCGGTGATGGGGCCGCAGCCGGCCGCCTGCGCGCCGTGGATGCTGAACGGTTGTTCCTCGATCAGCCCAACTTTGATCGCTTCCTGGTAAGCCTTGGTGATTTTGGTGAGAAGCGAGCCGCTGGCCATGGGCGCCACGGTATGGCGCGGCACGCGCCAGCCCAACTGTTCGGCGATTTCAAAACCCATGCTTTTCGATCCCTCGGCATAGTAGGGGCGCAGGTTGACGTTGGCGAAGCCCCAACCGTACTTGCCCGCGATTTCGGAACAAAGGCGGTTGACTTGATCGTAGGCGCCGTGAATGCCGATGACGTTGGCGCCGTAGACGAGGCTGTTGAGCACTTTGTTCTGTTCGAGATCGGCGGGAATCAGGACGTAGCTTTTCAGCCCGGCGCCGGCGGCATGGGCGGCGACGCTATTGGCCAGATTGCCGGTCGAAGCGCAGGCAACGACACTGAAACCAAGTTCCTTGGCCCGGGAAAGGGCGACGGAAACGACCCGGTCTTTGAATGAAAGGGTCGGATAATTAAAGGCATCATTTTTGATATAAAGCTCGCGCACGCCGAGCGCCTTGGCGAGCCGGCTGGTTTTGACCAGCGGGGTGAAGCCGGTTTTCAGGCCAACGGTTGGCTCGCCGTCGATGGGGAGAAGCTCCCGGTAGCGCCACATGTGATGCGGGCGCGATTCGATGAGTTTCCGGGAGATGGACTGCCGGATGATCTCATAGTTGTAATCGGCCTCCAGCGGTCCGAAGTCGTATTCGCAGACGTGGACGGCCTTCTTGGGATACTGGCGCCCGCATTCGCGGCACTTGAGATAACTGAAAAATTCCTGGCCCATAATTTCCAATCGCTTACCGAGGATCGCCTCGCTGAGATTGGGACAGGAAATCAAGTGCCCGGGTACGAGTGGGCACTCGCTCCTTATCCTCCCCGGAGCGGGCCGCATCGGGCGGTCTGTTCCGAGCTGGGTTTGGCACCTGGACGATGGGTTCGCTTCCTGCCGGAAAACGATCCACCCGGTTGCCGCGGTTTCACAGGGCCAGCCCCTCCACCGCTCTCGATAAGTTAACGAAAGCTAGCTTTTCTTCCAAAAGGAGTCAAGGCGACTTTTGGATGCCAGCACGCGCCATTGCCCACAACTTCGGGCGTTTGTTTACTTACGACGAGGCAGACTTGCGGCTCTTTTTGGGCGCGGGCGTCCCGTTGACGGCGGGCACGTCGATCATCTCGAAACTGAGCTTGCCTTCGGCGACTTCCTTTAAGGCGACATCCATAAAGGTAAGCTTCGGATCATAGGCCACCAAAGGGCGAAAACCCTGGCCAAGCTGGCGCACGCGTTTGGAAACGATATTGACGAGAATCTGCGGGCTGTGCACGGCTTTGAGGGCGTCCTGAACAAGGCTCTGTTTCATAAATTAGGGCTGGGAAAGTCATTTCAGCTTGATTCGCGTCAAGCGGAAAAGTTCCATCCTGCCGGGTTTAATGGCACAAATCAAGCTTATTTGTTGGGTTATTTTGCGCATGTCAGTTGATAAAATCGCATAAAAGATTACCCAGCGCCCATTCATTCTTCCTCGTGGCGTGAAAGGGCATGATTTCCTCAACCTTAAGTGTTGGTAATAGTGAAGCTTTTACCTCGCCCTGATGCTATGTTGCGCCCATAAAATCAGAATAAAACTACCTCTACTCTTATGGAAGCCGCGCCTATTTTTGCGTCCACCGCTCTCACCTCGGGTCTTCCGCCGGTCCCCGGCGCTGAACAAGCCCGCCAGATCACCTATGGCCATACCGCCCTGGCTTCGACAAGCCAGGCGGTAAAGGAGGCCAGCGCTTGGGTCTATCCCCTGCGCCAGGAAATTGGCCGGGTCATCATCGGTCAGAAATACCTGATCGACCGCCTTCTCATTGCGCTCATCGCCAACGGCCATGTTCTGCTGGAGGGGGTGCCTGGTTTGGCCAAGACGCTTGCCCTGCGCACGCTGGCCGCCGCGGTGCAGGCGCGTTTCCAGCGCATCCAGTTTACGCCCGATATGCTGCCGGCGGATATTGTCGGCACTCTCATCTATAATCCGCGCGACGGCACGTTCAACCCGAAGCTTGGTCCTGTTTTCGCCAACTTCGTTCTCGCCGATGAAATCAACCGCGCTCCGGCCAAAGTGCAGAGCGCATTGCTGGAATCGATGCAGGAGCGGCAGGTAACCCTCGGCGAAAACACCTATGGCCTGCCGGAGCCGTTTCTGGTCATGGCGACGCAAAATCCGGTCGAACAGGAGGGTACCTATCCTCTTCCCGAAGCGCAGGTTGACCGCTTCATGCTCAAAATCGTGGTTACTTATCCCTCCCGCGCCGAGGAGCGGGGCATTCTCGACACGATGGCAACCACCGCGCCGAACCTGGCCGTGCAGCCGGTTGTCACGCCCGAACAAATTCTCCAGGCGCGCCAAGTGATCAATGCCATCCATGTCGATGACAAGGTGCGCGATTACATCGTCGACATTGTCATCGCCACCCGCGATCCGAAGGCCTACCGGCTGGAGTTCCCCGGCTGGATTCAATACGGCGCCTCGCCCCGGGCCACCATCGCGCTGACGCTGGCTGCCCGCGCGCTGGCTTTTCTCAATGGCCGCGCCTACGTCATTCCGCAGGACGTAAAGGAAATCGCCCATGACGTGTTACAACACCGAATCACTCTTACTTACGAGGCGGAGGCGGAAAACCTGACTTCACGCGATATTGTGCAGAAGATCCTGGATACTCTGCCTGTGCCTTGATGGCGATTCGGCGCTTTCTCATGATTGTTTCCGGTTTGAATGGGAACCCAGGAAGGATAGGAAAAACGTGAACCAAGAGATGAAGATTTTAAAGAAACCAATCTGTTCCTTCAGGCTTTCGGCCTGAAGAATTTATCAACCATGGACGCCGCCATTACCCGGGAAATCCTCAAGAAGGTCCGCCAGGTGGAACTGCGCACCCGGCGCCTCGTCACCGACGCGCTCGCCGGGGAGTATCATTCGGTCTTCAAGGGCCGGGGCATGGATTTCGACGAAGTCCGCGAGTACAGCCCAGGCGACGAAGTGCGGCTGATCGACTGGAATGTCACTGCCCGCACTGGCACCCCCTTCATCAAAAAACTGCGGGAGGAACGGGAATTGACCATTGTGCTGGCCGTGGATGTCAGCGCTTCCGGCAAATTCGGTTCGCGCAGCCAGAGCAAGCGCGAACTGGCCGCCGAAGTGGCCAGCGTCCTGGCCTTTTCCGCCATCCGCAATCGCGACAAGGTGGGCTTGCTGCTCTTCAGCGATGAGATCGAGCAGTTCATCCCCCCCAACAAGGGACGCCAGCATGTCCTGCGCGTCATTCGCGAGATTCTTTTCTGCGCGCCGCAACGGCGCGGCACCGATGTGGCCTCGGCGCTCGATTTTTGCAACGATGTGCTGCGCCGCCGCGCGGTGATTTTTCTCATCTCCGATTTTATCGAATCGGCCGAGGCTTTCGCGCGGCTGCGCCGGATGCTGCGCCTGACCAATAAACGCCATGATCTCGTTCTGCTCCATCTGCGCGACCGGCACGAGGAGGAATTGCCCGCCGTCGGCCTGCTGACGCTGGAGGATCCCGAAACCGGAGAGATCATCGAGGTCAACAGCAACGACCGCCGGGTACGCAACGCCTTTTCTCTCCTGGCCAAAGAGCGCATGGAACAATTCCGCCGCGCCGCGCGCCAGGCCGGAGTGGATACGCTCGAACTCCGCACCGGCGAGCCCTACAATCAGGCGCTCTATGCCTTTTTCCAAAACCGTTCCAGCCGGAGATAAAGATGAACCGCGCCCGTTTTCTTCTCTTCAGTTTCCTGCTCTCCGCCGGGACTCTTCTTGCTCATGCGCAGTCCACCAACGCGCCGGATGGTCCCGCAACCGTCCCGTCTGCTGCCGCTGTTCCAACTGCATCCACCAATAGCGCTCCCGCTCCTCCCACCACTCCCGCCGCCATCTTGCCGGGGCCGGCGACGCCGCCGCCAGGACAAATTGTTTCTCCGGGCGGCACGGCCGCCTCCACCGAGGATATCCAGGACATCCGCCCGCCTTTTTTCTTTTTATATTCCTTGTTCTGGCTCTGGGTCGCCCTGGGGATAATCGGGGCCATCGTTCTTCTCGTTTTGCTCTGGTTTTGGTTCAAGCCGGTCCAATGGCTCAGCCCGAAGAGCGCCTATGACTTGACGCTGGAGAAGCTGGAAAAGGCCCGCGCCATGCTGAATGCGGAAAATCCGATGCCCTACGCGGTTTTCGTTTCCGAAACAATTCGTTCTTATTTGAGCCAGAGGTTCCGCATGCCCTCAACCCGCCGGACGACAGAGGAGTTTTTGTATCTGATGGAAAACAACCGCGGGACGCCGCTGGCGGCCTATCGGGATCTTTTGCGTGATTTTCTGCGTGCCTGCGATTTGGTCAAATTCGGACGCTATCAACCTGAAGTTTCGGAACTGGAACAGGTCCACCAGCGCGCATTTACCTTCGTGACGGCGACCAAGCCGTCGCCCACGCCGGACGAGTACAACCGGAGGCCCTCATGACCGCGAGCGGATTTCAATTCGCGCATCCGTGGGTGTTGCCGCTGGTGCTGCTGGTTCCGTTGCTCGCTTTTCTGCGCGGGCGCCGCGGCCGGGAGGCGGCGATCCAGTATTCGGGTCTGAGTCTATTCGGACCGCTGGCGCGCGGGCGCAAGGCCCGGGCCGGGGCCTGGCTTTCCGCGCTGCGTTATTTGTCGCTGATTTGCCTGCTGATCGCGCTGGCGCGGCCGCAAATATTTGACACCAGCACGCAGGTGCAGGAGAGCGGCATCGACATGATGCTGGCGATCGATCTCTCCCCCTCGATGGATGCGCTGGACTATCATAAAGACGGACAGGACCTCAGCCGCGTCGAAGTGGTGCGCGAAACCGTCGGCAGTTTCATCCAGGGCCGTCCGAATGATCGCATCGGCATGGTCGTTTTCGCCGGTCAAGCCTATTTAGTGAGTCCGCTCACCCTCGACCATGACTGGCTGCTGCAAAACGTCGACCGGCTCCAGGTCGGCTTGGCCGGAGACGCCACCGCCATTGGTTCCGGCATTGCTGTCTGCTGCAACCGGCTGCGCGACCAGCCGGGCAAGTCGAAAATTATCGTTTTGCTCACCGATGGCGCCAATAACGCGGGCCGCATCACTCCCTTTGCCGCCGCCGAGGCGGCCCACGCGCTCGGGATCAAGATTTACACTATTGGAGCCGGCTCGGCCGACGTGGCCAAATTTCCCGAGCGGGACGGATTCGGCCATATCGTCGGTTACACCACGATTCCGGTCGATATCGACGAGGACGCGCTGAGAAAAATCGCCGATATCACGGGAGGAAGATTCTATCGCGCCACCGACACGGAGACGCTCGAGCGCGTTTACAAAGAGATCAACACGCTGGAGACGAGCAAAGTCGGGGTCAAACATTTCGAGCATATCCGCGAGTATTTCGCCTGGGCGCTTTATCCCGGGCTGCTGTTTCTTGGCCTCGAAATCGCCCTGGCCAACACCTGCTGGAGAAGAGTCCCATGATGGCTGAGCTTTGGAACCGTCTCGATCCCGGATTTCTCGCGCCGGTCTGGCTCGGTCTCGGGCTGCTGGCTATTCTGGCCGTTTTCCTGCTGGAACTTGGTTCTAGCCGGCGGCGCCGGCAAGCGATCCGGTTTTTCGCCGCTTCGCATCTTATTCAGGCGCTGACCGCCAGTGTTTCGCCGGGCAAACGGCTGCTCAAACGCATCCTGCTGCTCGTGGCCATGGCGTTTCTTTTTGTGGCGCTGGCCCGGCCTCATTTGTTTTACGGCTGGCGTGAGGAAGACCACACGGGACTTGACGTCCTGGTGGCCGTCGATTGTTCCAAGAGCATGCTGACCGAGGATGCGAAGCCCAACCGCATCGAGCGGGCCAAGCTGGCCCTGGCCGATTTTGCCGATCAGGTGCCGAATAGCCGTCTCGGCTTGATTGCGTTTGCCGGGGATGCGTTTCTTGAGTGTCCTCTGACCATCGATCACGACGCTTTTCAATCCGCCGTGCGCGAGCTCGATACCGACACCATTCCGCGGCCTGGAACCGACATTGCCACCGCCATCGATGAAGCCATCGATGCCCTCAAGAGCCAGCCCAATAATCTCAAGTTTCTCATTTTGCTCACCGATGGCGAGGACCTGGAGGGGCATGTGATCGACGAGGCCAAGGTGGCCGCGCAAAACGGAATCAAAATTTATACCGTTGGTGTCGGCACGCCCGAGGGCGGGCAGATTCCGCTGCGGGATGATTCGGGAGCGGTGATGTATCTCCGCGATGGCGCCGGCCAAATCGTGCAATCGAAACTCGATGAATCGACTCTGCGCCAGATCGCTTCGATTACGGGCGGCGCTTATGCCCCTCTTGGCCAAAGAGGCGAAGGTTTGCAGGAAATCTACAACCACTACATCGCTCCACTGCCCAAGCAAAATCTGGAGGAACGGCGCGAAAAAGTTCCCTTTGAACAGTTCGAATGGCCATTGGCGCTGGGCGTTATCTTGCTGGTCTGGGAATTTTTGACTAGTGAGCGGGCCAAGCCATCCGTTGAAACCAACCCACTTTCCAGCCCGGCGCCTGCTTCCAACCGGCGCCGGGGCCGGAGCAATATCCTTGCTGCAACGCCGCTGATTATTCTCGGTTTGTTTTTTGCGGCCGTATCCGGCGCTGCCCGCGCTTCCGATACATCCGTCGCGGAGCGAGATTATAAATCAGGAGATTTCCAGGATGCGCTGGATCATTACCGCCAAGCCACCGAAAGCCAGCCCGGCCGCAGCGACCTTCAGTTTAACCGCGGCGATGCCGCCTACAAGGCCGGTAACTATACCGAAGCCGAAGAGTCTTTTCGCAAGGCGCTCGAAACGCCGGACCTCAGCCTCCAGGAAAAGTCGTACTATAACCTCGGCAACAGCCAGTTTAAGGACGGAGAAGCTTTGCAGAATGTCGATACCAATAAGACCATTGGGCTTTGGGAGAAGGCCCTCAACTCTTACGAATCGGCCCTTAAATTAAAGGACGCCGCCGACACCCGCAACAACTACGAGGTGGTCAAGGAACGGCTCAAGCAGCTCAAGCAGCAGCAACAACAAGGCAATTCATCGCAAAAGCAGCAGAATCAGTCGGGCAAAGATTCGCAGCAGCAACAACAGCAACAGCAGGACGACGGCCAGAACGGCCAACCGCAGCAGCAAAAACAACAAAATCAGCAGAACCCGCAAAATCAACAAAACCCGAATAACGGCCAAAATCAGCAAAATCCCAACAACAGTCAGAGCCCGCAATCTTCTCAATCCCCTTCTGGCGGTCAGCAGCCCAATCAGCCCCAAACCGGGCAAAATGATCAAAATGGCCAGCGGCAACAGCAAAACGCCAGTCCCCAGCAACGCGCCTACTCCCAGGCCCGGGCCGAGGATAAGGAAGATCCCGGCATCAAATCCCGTGAGGAGGCCGAAGCCCTGCTCGATTCGCTCAAGGAGGATGAGCAGCACATTACGGCCCGCTCCTATAGCGCTCTGAACAATAGTGAACCCCCGCCTCCCCCGCCTTCGGGTAAGGATTGGTAACGCCGATGAACCCCGCTTCCATTTGCTCGCGCCGCGCGGCCTGGTTGGCCCTTTGGTTGGCGGCCGGAAGCGTCTTTGGTTTTGCCGCGCCTTCGATCTCCCAACAAATTGATCCGCCGGAAATCAATCTGGGCGATTCGGCCAACGTGACGATTACGGTGCAAAATGGCAACATTCCGGAGATCCATCTGCCCAATGTCGAGGGGCTGGAAATCGCGGGTCAGTCGACCCAAAGCGGCATCACGATCGTTAATGGTTCGATGACGAGTTCAATGTCGGTCACCTTTGCGATTCAGCCCACTCGCGCCGGCAATTTTACCATTCCCGCCTTTGATGTCACCACGCAGGATGGCATCAAGCTCCACGTCCAGGAGATGAAGCTTCACGTTCTCGGCTCCGGAACGGCCCCGGCCAGTCCGACTGTGAATCCAACCCCTTCCGCGTCTGGGAATAACTCCGCTCCCGGTAATAATACGCCCACTCCTTTCAACCCGAATGGTCCTGTGGTCATGCCGCCGAATAACCCCGCTCCAGCCGGTCCGGGCGGCCCGGACAACGGTACGGCCAATACCACCGGCTCGAGCTTTACTCCGCCGACCGATCCTGACGGGCGCCCGGCCAAAGTCTTTCTGGTGGTCACTCCGAATACCACGGACGCCTATGTTGGGGAGACCATCCCGATGCGCATCGACTTTTACATTCGGATGGATGCCTATTATCAGCAGGATTCCCTTCCGACTATCGACGGCAGCGATTTTCTGATGAACGATCTTTCTGTCCATCCGGAGCAGGAGGGCGTGGCGGTGATGAATGAGGACTACCAGCGTTTCAGTTGGATCACCGCCATCGAGGCGCCCAAGAGTGGCGATTTTCCCCTTCAGATAGAACAGGATACTTACTGGATAAAATCGATTCAGCGTAATTTTATTACCAATAATCCCCTGGCGAATTTCTTTATGCAGCGGCCGGTTCTGGGGCACGAAAATATCCCCAGCAACCGCTTGGTGATCCATGTCCACTCTCTGCCGGAACAAGGACGTCCGGCCAATTTTACCGGCGCCATCGGGCAATTCAAAGCCTCGGCCGATGCCACGCCTGACAGCGTCGATATCGGCGATCCCGTGACGCTTCACTTCACCGTTACGGGCCAAGGCAATTTTTCCTATGTCCAATCTCCGGCGCTCGCCGCCGATCCCAATTGGAAAGCCTATGTTCCCTCATCCAAGGCCGAGTTTGCCGACCAGGCTCGCACCATGGGGACCAAGACCTTCACGCAGTCCATTATTCCAAAAAAGAATGGTATGCTTCCATTGCCGCCGGCCAGTTTCAGCTATTTCGATCCGGAAACCAAGCAGTACGTCACCGTGCCGGTCTCGCTGCCGAGCATCAACGTGACCGGTTCGGCGCCGGTTATCGCCGCCGCGGCGCCCGGATCAGACTCTGAGTCCAATAATGCCGCTCCCGTTGCGGCGGCCGCGCCGTCCAGCGCCGGATTTCTCCCCAACCGCCTGGAGGTTGGAGCGCTCCAGGCCAGTCTGGTGCCCGTTTACCGGAAGCCGTGGTTTTGGGCCGTGCAGGGAGCGTTGGCCGTGCTTGTGCTCTCCGGCGTGCTGATCTCGTTTTTTGGTGTCAGAGCTGAAGGGAACGGGAATCGTGCCGAAGATGCCCGGCGGCGGCAGTCACTCCGTTTAGAGGAGGACGCGATGAGCGAAGCTGTACGTAAGGGCGACAACCTGGCTTTCTTCCTGGCCGCGCGTCATGCCGTGCAATTACGGCTTGGCGCGCAATGGCGGCTCCAGCCCGAGGCGATTACGCTGGCCGAGATTCGGGAACGGGATCCGCAAATGGCAGCCGCGTTTGAGCCGCTCTTCCAGCAGGCCGACGAGATCATTTATTCCGGTGGAAGCGATAGTAGCTTGGATCTCGCGCAATGGGAAACCCGGGTGCGGGAGGATTTATCCCAGATGCAACCTGCCTGACCATGAACATTTTTCGTTATTTCCCGCGCCGATTGGCTTTTGCCCTGCTTTTTTTTCCGTTATGGGCGCGCGCCGATGTCAACCTGGACCAGGCCAACAAAGCTTATCTCCGCGGCAATTACGAGGAAGCGGCCGCGCTTTTCCAGCAGATCGTCGATACGCGCGGCTATTCCGCCGCCCTTTGTTTCAACCTGGCCAACGCCGAGGCCCGGGCGGGCCATCCTGGTCTCGCCATCCTCAACTACGAGCGGGCCCGTTATCTTGCTCCCGGCGATGCCGATATTGATCACAACCTGCAATTCGCCCGCAAACAGGCGGGGCTGGAAACCGATTCCTATCGCTGGTGGCAGATCGTTTTGCGCAGCCTGACGATTGGTCAGTGGCTGGCCATCGCGGACGGTTGGTTGGCGCTTATCGCCTTGGCCGTGCTGGCCAATGCCTTTGCCTCCAGTTTGGCTTCCCCTTTGCGTTTATCGCTGCCCGGCCTGAAAAAAGTCATCAAGACGGTTCTCTTTGTCAGCATTCCCGCTTTTCTCTTCTTCGCTTATGTCGCGATCATCGCGGCGCCGTTACGGATTGAGGGTGTGGTCGTAGCCAAGCAGGCGACGCTGCGTCTTTCGCCCTTCGATAGCGCCGAGCAGATTGGTTCCCTGCCGGAAGGCGAACTGGTCACCGTTGAGGAACGTCACGACGACTACCTCCGCATTGAGGGACGCGACGATCGTTTTGGCTGGGTGCAGAAAAAGGAACTTCAGCCCGTCATCGACAGGAGTTTTTAGAGATTGTCCGGGAAACAGGCGCGGATCATGTGACGAGCCTCTAATTTCCAAAATTGATTCCGACGGCCTGGGCGGTTTTGACCATCTGTCCTTCCGGTGGAACATGTTTGACTTGGCCAACGGCTTCCTTGATGGTCACGGCGCCGATCTGATAGTTGAGATAGCTCACCATGCAGCCAAACTTTTTTTCCTGGATGAGTTGCACCGCGCCCACGCCGAAACGGGTGCCGAGATTGCGATCCTGCGTCGTGGGCGCGCCTCCGCGTTGCAGGTGTCCCAGCACGACGGTGCGCGTTTCCCGGCCGGTCCGGGCCATGATTTCGTGGGCCACCTGGAGACCGATGCCGCCCAGCCGCACTTCGCCTTTCGTTGGGCCGTCGATGGTGAGAACTTCCCCGCCTTTGGGCGCCGCGCCTTCCGCCACGACGATAAGAGTCGAGGCGGCGCCACCGGCCATCCGTTTTTCCACAAAAGCCGTGAGGCGTTCGTAGGAAAAGGGGATTTCGGGAATTAAAATCGCATCGGCCGCGCCGGCCACGCCTCCGTAAAGGGCGATCCACCCGGCGTGGCGACCCATGACTTCGAGTATCATCACGCGTTTGTGGCTCGCGGCCGTCGTGTGCAGCCGATCGAGCGCATCGGCGACACATTGCACCGCGGAATCGAACCCGAAGGTGGTTGCCGTCGCGGAGAGATCGTTGTCGATGGTCTTGGGGACACCCACGACCGGCACGCCGTTTTCATAAAGCTGATCCGCCGTGGTTAAGGAACCGTCGCCGCCTATACAGATGAGGGCGCGGACGCCCAGATCCTGAAGCGTCTTTTTTGCCTCGTCGATAATGGGCTGCGGAATCAGCGACTTTTCTCCCAATCCCTTTTTGGCCACAAAACGCCCGCGGTTCGTCGTGCCGATGATCGTTCCGCCGATTTGCATAATGCCCTGGGTGTTCTCCAAGGTCAAAATCCGGTAATTCACCGGGGAAAGCAGTCCTTCGTATCCGTCAATAAACCCAAGGACTTCCCAGCCAAGATTATGAGCCGACGCGACTGTCGCCCGGATCACCGCATTCAGACCGGGACAGTCCCCCCCACTCGTGAGCACCCCTATGCGAAACCGATGCACGGTTAATGGCTATCGTTCTTTTGGCAAAGTGCAATCGAAATGACACATTTTCGTTATTTTTTCCATCCCTTTCGTTAAGATGGACAAAAATCCGATCGTTGGGTACTTGTCCTCAGTCGAAAAAACGGTGACGCCACATCAACTATCTGCATTCTCCTTCCGTGCAACGTGAGTTTTCCGAATCCGAGCCCGAGCTAATGGACCTGCCTCAGCAGGATGAGAAGGCCCTGCGCAGCGATCTGGAGAACATCGCGCGGCTGAACGGCGCCTTTGGCGGACGGCGCGCGGTTGAAAAAATTTTCCATCAGCTCGCCGGTTCCATTTCCCGTCTGGTGCTGGTCGATCTGGCTGCCGGTTATGGCGACCATGGCCGCAACCTGATCGCCAAGGCTCGTGCGCGCCAGAGGGAGGTCGCCGTCGTGGCGATCGATTTTCAGTTTCAGACCCTCCGTATCGCGCGCGAAGCGACACCGTCCGGCGCAAAAATGTTTTTCGTTCAGGCCGATGCCCGCCGCCTTCCTTTTCGGGACAAGGGCGCCGATCTTGCCTTTTGCAGCCTGGCCCTCCATCACTTTGCCGAGGAGGATGCTTTAACGGTCTTGCGGGAAATGGCCCGCGTCAGCCGCCGTGGTCTGGCCTGCGCCGATCTGGTGCGCAGCCGGCTGGCGGCGTTTGGCGTCTGGTTGCTTACGACTTTGATCGTGCGTGACCCTATGGTGCGTCACGACGCCCGCCTCTCCATTCGCCGCGCCTTTACCGCCCGTGAATTAACCGCGCTGGCCCGCCGGGCCGGCTGGCCGGGATTGCGGCAAATCAACTTTTTATGGTTTCAGCAGGCTATCCTGGCCCGTCTGGACTCTTCCTTCCATACATGAGAACTTCCAACGTCATTACCATCCACGCGCCGCTCGAACCGATTTTTGCCGCCGCTTCCGACCTGGCCCGGTGGCCCGATTTTCTCTCCCATTACCGCTACAACCGTTTTCTTTCCCCGATGCCATGGGGTGGGATTGTGAAAATGTCGGCGATGCGCAGTTTCATCCCCACCACCTGGATTTCCGTTTATCGGATTGACACCGAACGGTGTCAACTCCACTTTGAGCATCTCCGTTCCGCTTTCAACGCCACGCGCGGTATGATAGTCGTCTGGCATTTTACCGAAACACCCGAAGGTGTCCGGGTGGAAATCACCCATGATTTGGATTTGCGCTGGCCGCTGATTGGTGGCTTGGTAGGAAAATATATTGTGGGACTTTTCTTTATTCATCACATCGCCAACCGCACGTTGGCCGGTCTCAAGCGCAAAGTCGAAAACAACCCCGCCTGATTTATGAGTTCTCCACGTGTAGTCATTACCGGAATTGGGGCTCTTACCTGCATTGGCCATGGCCGTAAGGGACTATGGGAAGGCATCTTGCGAGAACGTTCCGGCATTGGCTTTGTGAGCCGTTTCAATACCTCCGAGTACGATGCGAAGTGCGCGGGCGAAATAAATGATTTTCAGCCCGAGGAACATTTCCCGCCTCACAAACTCAAGCGCATCGACCGCTATGCTCAATTCTCGCTCGTTATTACGCGGCAGGCGCTCGACGATGCGGAATTGAAGCTTTTGCCGGAAAATCCGCGCACCGATGCCGGGGTCAGTTTCGGCACGGCGCTGGGCGGCATTACAACGGCTGAACTTCACCACGAACATTTTCTCTACGATGGTATCCGGGCCGTGCCCGCTTCGCTGGCGCTGCAGGTCTTCGGTGGTTCGGCCCACAGCAATATTGCCATTGCCTACGGCGTGCGCGGCTATTGCACGACCAACTCAAACAGTTGCGCTTCCGGCACCGTCGCCATCGGCGAGGCTTATCGCGTTATTCGCGAAGGCAAGGTGCAGATCATGATCGCCGGCGCCGCCGAAGCTCCCCTGGCATCGTTGACCTTCGGTGCGTTCGACACGATCAAGTCGATGGCCAAGGAAAGCAAGGATTCCACCCAGGCCTGCCGTCCCTTCGATTCCAAACGGACCGGTTTCATCATGGCGGAGGGCGGCGGCTGTGTCGTTCTTGAATCGCTGGAACATGCCCGGGCTCGCGGCGCGCATATTTATGCCGAAGTTCTCGGTTACACCCTCAATAATGATGCTTATCACATGTCCTCATCATTGCCGGAGGGCGAATCGGCCATCGAGTCGATGCGAAGCGCTTTGGAGGAAGCCAAGGTGCGGCCCGATCAGATTGACTACATTAACGCCCACGCGAGCAGCACGCCGATGAACGACGGGATTGAAGCGCGGGCGGTGACGAAATTCTTCGGCAGCAAGACTCCGGCGATCAGTGGCACCAAGGCCTATTACGGTCACCCGCTCGGCGCTTCGGGAGCAATCGAAGCGGCCATATGCTGTCTGGCGATGGAAAACAGCTATATTCCGCCCACTCTGAACTGTGACGAACCTTGTCCGGAAATCACTCCCGGTTTTGATCTTGTCCGGCTTAAGGGCCGTTCCCAGCGGATTAAGTATGCGCTGAGCAATTCCTTTGGCTTTGGCGGTATTAATGCGTCACTGGTTTTCGGCAAAGCCGAGTGAAGCAGAAAAAGACTAGAGGCGCTCTAGCTTTTACCCAGCCTATGATGCATAGGCTGGGCGCCTAGGGGTTTGGGTTTAGTAACGGTTGCGTCCACCGCGGTCTCCGCGATCTCCGCCGCGGCGATCTCCGCGGTCTCCCCCGCGACCGCCGCCACCGCCACGATACCCGCCGCCGCCCCCGCCTTCACGTGGTTCCATCGGACGCGCTTCATTGACGGTCAAGGCACGGCCGTTGACTTCCTGCCCATGAAATTTTGAGATCGCGGCCTGGGCTTCTTCCGCCGTGCCCATTTCGACGAACCCAAATCCACGGGGGCGTCCCGTCACGCGATCGTTGATTAATTGCACCCGCGCAACATTGCCCGCCTGGGCAAAGAGATCGGTCAGGTCGTTTTCCGTCATGCTGAAGGGCAGATTGCCCACGTAGAGTTTAACGCTCATTATTTCCTTCTTGGATGGCTTGCTGATGTTTCCAGGATTGGATCTACGCTGCCACTGAGCTCAAACTCACCTAGCACCGAACGATCAACTTGCCTTACGACCGGCATCGTAGGAGAAGAGCCGTGTGGCGCAAGACAATTCCGGCGCGAAAATCTTCATACCTCTTCAGCAAAAAATCGCGTTTTCCCTGGGGCGCATTCATTTGGGCGCATCTTTTTGCCGGAGGATAAAAAAACCGGTTAATTCCATGGATTTCCAGTAGACTCTTGAGCCGCTTGCGTTACGATAACCGCCTATGATTGTCTCTCGTCCCAAATTAACTTGGTTCGAGAATCTTTATTTACCGGGGATTTTTCAGGGCTTGGCCATCACGGCCCGCCATTTTGTCGACCAACTTTTGGGTCGGCGCAAAGTGACATTGCAATATCCCGAGGAAAAATGGCCCGTGCCCGACGGCTATCGCGGGGCGCCCACCCTGGTGCGGGACGAGGAAGGGCGCGAGAAATGTGTCAGTTGCCAGCTTTGCGAATTTGTCTGTCCACCCCGGGCGATCCGGATCCATCCGGGCGAAATCCCGCTCGATTCTCCCTACGCCAAAGTCGAAAAGGCGCCCAAGGCTTTTGAAATCGACATGATTCGCTGCATTTACTGCGGCCTTTGCGAAGAAGTTTGTCCCGAAGAGGCGATCTTCCTGCTGAAGGATTACGCCATTACCGGCCTTTCCCGCGCCGAGATGGTGCACAACAAGGCAAAGCTTTACGAATTGGGTGGCATGCTGCCCAAACCGATCCATAAGTGGGACAAGAATAAATAACACGGAGCTAGAGGAGATATTCCGCGAAAGATTTCGAATAGTTCGGCGACTGGAGAATGAAATGATGCCAACAGCAAACACCACCCTTACGTCCAGGCCGCGTCATGCATCTATTATCTGAGACCGCGCCATGGATGCCCTTTTTTTCTGGTTTTTCTCTTTCCTCATGACCCTTGGCGGTCTGGGAGTCATTCTCAGCCGCAATCCCGTGGCGAGTGCCCTCTGCTTTGCCTTCAGCCTCGTTAATATGGCAGCGCTTTTTATCATGCTGGGAGCCTATTTTCTCGCCGCCGTCCAGATCCTGGTGACCGCCGGAGGCGTCATGGTGCTGTTTCTTTTTATTATCATGCTTCTCGACGTCACGGTTGCCGGGAAGGCGCCGCGGCAAAAAACCTGGACGGGTTTTGCCCTGGCCCTTGGCCTCATGTTTATCTACCTGGTGGCGCTTACGCTCAACGCCACTCCTCGTGGCTTGGTTCCGCAGAATACCATCCCCCTAGAAACGTATCGTTCCGTACCGGCCGCGTCCGCTATCTCTTCCGGTCTGGTTGACGACACGCAGCGTATCGGCAACCGTCTCTTTACCCATTTCGTCGCGCCGTTTGAAATCACCAGCCTCCTCATTCTCGTGGCCATTATCGGCGTCATTGTCATCTGCAAAGAGGACGAACCGGCCCGATCCTCGCGCGATGAAATTTCCCGCGAGGCGCCGCCGATTCCGCGGGAAAAGGAGACCGCGCTTACACCTTGACCGAGCCATGGAAATCACTCTTGACCATTATCTTGCCGTCGCCGCTGTCCTCTTTGTCATCGGGCTGATGGGGGTTATTATGCGGCGTAATCTTCTTATTATCTACATGTCCCTCGAAATGATGCTCCAGGCCGCCAACCTGACTTTTGTTGCTTTCAGCCGTTTTTTCAACTACCCGGCCGCCGCATCCAAGTTTTATGATCCCGCTGATGGCCAGGTTTTTGTTTTTTTTGTCATCACCGTTGCCGCCGCCGAAGTCGCGGTCGGGCTGGCGCTGATTGTCGCCCTTTATCGTCTCAAGGAGACGACCCAGGTGCAAAACCTCACCACCCTCAAGTTTTAGATCATTCATGTACCTCGCCGACGCATCGCCCATACCTCCCGGCATCTCATGGTTTTTGCTCCTGGCGCCGCTGGCCGCCACGGTGGCGATTCTTCTCCATCTTCATCGCAAACCTGAAATGGCAATGTTTGCCTCCGTCGGTTCCGCCGCGCTCTGTTTTCTCATCGCTCTAGTTGTCAGTTTCGACAATGTGCCGCCGCCAGCCGCTTGGACCTGGATAGCTTTCCCCGGTTCCGACAGCGCCCCCGGCCTTAATATCGAAATCGGCATGATTCTTGATCCGCTGGCGAAGGGGATGCTGCTCATTGTGACCGGCGTCGGTTTGCTCGTTCACATTTTTTCCATTGGTTATATGGCCCATGATCCGGGCCGGGGCCGCTTTTTTGGCGGCCTTTCCATTTTTATGTTTTCGATGACCGGCATTGTGGTCGCGACCAATCTCATCGAAATGTTTTTGTTTTGGGAAGGCGTTGGTTTTAGCTCTTATCTGCTGATCGGCTTCTGGTATACCCGGGATAGCGCCGCTGCCGCTGCCAACAAAGCCTTCGTTTGCAACCGTCTGGCCGATTTCGGCTTCATGATTGGCATCCTTACTTTCTGGAAAATGATGGGAACCCTTTCCGTTGAGCCGGATAAACTCGCCCAGTGCTACTACAAAAATGTTTTGCCTTCGGTGCACAATATTTTGGGCAACGGCCAGCTTCCCAATCTGTTTGCCCATGTGGGAAGCGTCGAGCATATGGGAGGCGTCATCTACGGACAGCCCGCCCTTCTTACTTTTATGGTGCTGGGCCTCTTTGCCGGCTGCGTCGGCAAATCGGCGATGTTTCCCTTCCACGTCTGGCTCCCTGACGCAATGGAAGGTCCCACGCCGGTTTCCGCCCTGATCCATGCCGCCACCATGGTCGCCGCCGGCGTCTATATGCTTTGCCGCGTTTATCCCCTTCTCATCCTCTCGGACTTTGGCATGGACGTGATCGCCTTTATTGGCTGCCTGACGGCCTGCGGCGCGGCCTTGATCGCCGTCCAGCAAAACGATATCAAACGCATTCTGGCCTACTCGACTCTCTCGCAGCTTGGCTACATGGTCATGGCCGTCGGGTGCCGCGGCCCGGCCGCCGCAATGTTTCATCTTTCTACCCATGCCTTTTTCAAGGCCCTGCTTTTCCTGGCCGCCGGGTCTGTCATTCATGCCCTGCATGAGGAGCAGGATATTTGGAAAATGGGCGGTTTGTTCAAAAAGATTCCGCTTACCGCCTGGACGTTCTTAATCGGTTTTCTCGCCCTGAGCGGTTTTCCGCTTTTATCGGGCTTTTTCAGCAAAGATTTGATTCTGGCCTTTGCTTATACCCATCACCCTTTCTATTTTTGGGTGGGGTCCTTCACCGCTTTTCTGACGGCCTTCTACATGACCCGGCTTTTTGTCGTCGCCTTTTTTGGCCCGCCCCGCACGCCTGCCGCCGAGCATCCGCATGAGTCACCGGCGGTGATGACGGCGCCTCTCGTTATCCTCGCCGTCTTCTCCGTTGTTGCCGGCTGGTCCTTCGGCGGCTACGGCATCGGCAATTACTACCATCTCTGGGCGATCAATCAGCTCAATGCCACCGGCCAATTGTTGCCGACGGGCAAATATATTGCGTTGCCGGAGCTGCCCGGGTTTTATGGCTGGGTTCCTTCCATGCTGGTTATCGCCGGCGGTTTGACCTCCTTATGGCTTTACTGGGATCGGTCGACCGATCCGCTCAACATCCGCATTCTCGCGCAGAAGTTTTACTTTGATGAAATCTATGATCGCAGTTTGGTCGGCGGCCAGCAGCGCGCGGCCAACCTTCTCTCCTGGCTCGACAGTTGGATACTCGAGGGGCTCATCATCCGGGGAGCGGCCTATGTCACCGTTGGGATCGGCGAACTTCTTCGCCTCTTCCAAACGGGCAGCCTTCAGGCCTACGCTTTTATCCTCAGTCTCGGTGGCGCTGTGGTGATCTACCTGACTCTTTTTACCCACTAATTTGATCCGATGATTTCTCCTCTTCTCTTTCTTCTCCTGGCGCCATTCGTCGCCATTTTGGTCATCATCATTTTCAGGACTCCTCCCCAATTCACCGCCGGTGTCGCTGCCGGTTTCAATCTCATGCTCTCCCTGCTTTTGCTTTATGAGTATCCCGCCGCGCAAGGGGGATATGCCTACGTTATGGATTGGCCATGGATGGCTCTTTCGGGTGTGCCTCCAATTCATTTTCACCTCGGGGTTGACGGCATCAGCCTTCCGCTCGTTTTTCTCACCGCGATTGTGACTTTTGCTGCCATCGCGGTGTCGCCCAATAATGTCCGACGTGCCTCCGAATATTATTGTTATTTGCTCCTCGTGTCCTTGGGCGCCATGGGCGCTTTTGTCTCTCTCGATATTTTCTTCTTCTACATCTTTCATGAATTCGCCCTCATTCCCACCTTCCTTCTCATCGGTATTTGGGGCGGGCAAAACCGGCAATTTGCCTCCTTTCAAGTCACTCTCTATCTCATGGCCGGCAGTCTTATCCTCCTGGCTGGTCTGCTCGCTCTCATCATGGCCTTGCCTCCTTCGGCGCGCACTTTTGATATCGTGGCCCTGCAATCGTTCATTGACCGGCATCCGCATGCCATTGCCACTTCCGTGCAGGATGCCATTTTCCCCATTGTGCTCGTTGGCTTCGGCATCCTGGTAGGCTTGTTCCCTTTCCACTCCTGGGCGCCCCCAGGTTATGCGGCCGCGCCGCCCGCCGCCGCCATGATGCATGCGGGTGTCCTGAAGAAGTTCGCACTCTACGGTCTTATCCGCGTGGGTATTCCCATGCTTCATGACGGCTTTACCGACTGGCTTCCGGTCATGGTGACCCTTCTGGTCGGCAATTTTCTCTATGCGGGATTTGTCACCATCGCCCAGAGGGAACTCCCGGCCATGCTCGGCTTTTCCAGCATCATGCACATGGGCTATCTTTTCCTGGGCATTGCCTGCTGGAACATGATTGGCGTTAGTGGCGCGGTTGTTCTCATGGTTGGCCATGGTCTTTCCGTCGCGCTTCTTTTCGGTCTCAGCGGCGAGATTACCCATCGCTCCGGCGAAAACCGTTTTTCCGAATTGGGAGGCCTCGCCCAGCGGGCGCCGATGCTCGCGGTCCTTTTCAGCTTTGCTTCCATGGCATCGATGGGTGTGCCGGGCCTGGCCAATTTCGCCGGCGAACTGATGGTCTTTTTCGGCTCTTTTGTCAGCAATCTGCCTCTCCTTGGTCCTACCTTCACGGTTTTCGCCGTCTACGGCACCGTCATTACGGCGATCTATCAACTCCGCGCCATCAAAAATGTTTTTTACGGTCCCATGCCGGTCCGGTACGAGCCACGCCCGGCGGCGGTCGAAGCCACGACGGGAGAAACCGTACCCGCGTCTTTGGGCATGACCGACACGGCGACTTTGCCCGAATACACCCCCTATGTTCTTCTCATCGGCGCTTCCCTCATTATTGGTTTTATGCCTTTTCTGCTATTTCACATCGTTCAACCCAGCGTTTCCCTGCTGCCCCACGTGCGCTAATTTCCCGCCATGATCAACGCCAGCATCCACATCGCTTATTTCGCCCCGGTACTTCTGCTCACGGTCTGGGCTTTGGGTCTGTTGCTGGCGGAAGCGCTTATTCCGCTCACGGCGCGCCACACCGCCTGGATCGCCCTGATTGGATTGGGCCTGACCGGGCTCTTTACCCTGGCTTTCGACGCCTCGTCGGTGAGTTTTTGGGGTGACCTCTGCAAGTGGGATGGCGCGGCCAAGTTCTTCAATCTCTTCTTTGTCGCCACGGCTATCCTCGTTATTTGGATGGGCGACGAAATTCAGGAGCCATTTTCCCATGGTGGCGGCGAATTTGTTGTTCTGCCCCTCTTTACCACGATTGGGCTTATGCTCCTGGCCATGGCGAACGACTTCACGTTGTTTTTTGTCTCCCTTGAGCTCGTCACCATTTCCTTTTACATCCTCGTCGCCTACCAGCGCCGCAGCCCCGTGGCCATCGAGGCCGGAATCAAATACCTCATCCTTGGGGGACTCTCCTCGGCCTTTCTGGTCATGGGCATCGCCTATATTTACGGCCTCACCGGCACGACACGCTTCGATCTCATGGAACAATTCATGCCCGCTTATCTTCAAGTTTACCGGACCGGCATCGCCTTTGGCCTGCTCCTTGTTCTCGTGGGCATTGGCTTCAAAATCGCGATGGTTCCGTTCCATATCTGGGCGCCCGATGTTTACGAGGGCGCTCCCAACTCCATCACCGCTTTTCTTTCGGTTGGCTCCAAGGCTGGCGGATTTATCATTCTCATGCGCGTGGTCCTCGGTATTTTTGGCGGGGTTGCCGGCTCCCACATCTGGCTCCCCGTCTTGAGCGTCGCCGCCATGCTCTCTCTCGTTCTGGGCAATCTCGCCGCCATTCCCCAGCGCAATCTCAAACGGCTCCTCGGTTATTCCAGCATCGGCCATACCGGCTTTATTCTTGTTGCCGTCATCGGCGCGGTCCAACTGGCCCCGAGCGAAGCCCGTCCTCCCATTATGGACCTGAAAACCGGGCAGGTTGCCGTAAGCATCTATCTTGTGACCTATCTCCTGGCCACTTTCACCGCTTTCATTGTCCTCGCCGTTCTCAACCGCCGCCTTCCCGGGCTTGAAATTCATCACCTGGCCGGCCTCTCGCAACGTTCCCCCCTTCTCGCCGCCGCTTTCGCACTCTCCTTCATTTCCCTGGCCGGCATCCCGCCCCTGAGCGGATTTATCGCCAAGTTTATGGTCATCCTGGTGGCCTGGAATCGCGGTTTTTACACTCTCCTGGGTTTCGCCATTTTTGCTGCGGTGGCGGCCCTCTATTATTATCTTGGACCGGTTAAGGCCATGTATTGGTCCGAGCCACTCGATGAGACGCCCATCCGCATCAATCTTCCCACCACGATCGTCCTCTCCATCCTGATCGTGCTTCTCATTGGCACCGGTTTTTGGGCGCAGTCATATTCTATCTTTGTCAATGATTCGAATCTCGCTCAGGCCTCCCTCCATGCCGCCGGTTCTTTCGTCTGCAAGCAATAGTTGCGTCTGCCCTCCGCAGGCCGCATACTAGCCTTGTGACGATGGAACAAAACATTGAACTCCCCGAAGGGGTCAAACTTGGCAATGACAAGCTTTGCAAACTGACCGACAAGGCGGCGGAAAAGCTTCATACCCTCCTGAACCGCCAGGGCCGGCCTCACGGCGCGCTGCGCCTCGCCGTCATCGGTGGCGGATGTTCCGGTCTTCAGTACAAAATGGATCTTGTCGATGGTCCGGTAAAGCGCGACTTTTTCATCCGTTCCCATAATGTGAATATCGTCATGGATCCAAAAAGCGCGCGATTCGTTCTCGGCTCTGTCCTTGACTACAGTGACGATCTCCAAAAAGGCGGCTTCAAAGTCACCAATCCGACCGCCACGGCGCATTGTTCCTGTGGTGAAAGTTTTAGTGCTTGAACTAGGCTGCTTTTGATAAGAGTACGAAAGCCGGAATCGGCGTGATTCCCTTGGATGATTTGTACATGAACCGGTCGCGTTCCCAGGAACTTTTCAATCAGGCCCTCCGCTACCTGCCCGGCGGGGTTAATTCGCCGGTGCGCGCCTTTCGCGCCGTGGGCGGCGCTCCTTTTTTTGCGCAAAAAGCCTACGGTGCCCGCGTCGAAGACGTCGATGGCAACGTCTATGTCGACTACGTTTGCACGTGGGGGCCCTCAATTCTAGGCCATGCGCATCCCGAGGTCATCGCGGCGGTGAAGGCGGCGGCGGAACGCGGCACGAGCTTTGGCATCCCCAATCCACTCGAAGCCGAGCTGGCGAGTAAAATTTGCAAATGGGTGCCATCGGTCGAAAAGGTGCGCCTGACCAACAGCGGCACCGAGGCGACCATGAGCGCGGTGCGCTTGGCGCGCGGCTTTACCCGGCGGGACAAGATCATTAAGTTTGAAGGTTGCTATCACGGTCACGCCGATTCGTTGTTGGTTAAGGCCGGTTCGGGTGCTCTCACGCTAGGACAGCCGGATAGCGCGGGTGTTCCCCTTGCCGTGGCAAATCTCACAATATCGCTTCCCTTTAACGATATAGACGCGCTAAAAAGCGCTTTTTCTCAAAATAAAAATGAAATCGCGGCCGTTATCGTGGAACCAATTCCGGCCAACGCCGGCTTGATTCCACCTTTGCCTGGCTTTCTCCAAATGATGCGCGATCTTTGCACCGAAAACGGCACGATTCTCATTTTCGACGAAGTGATGACCGGTTTCCGGTTGGCCAAAGGAGGGGCTCAGGAGATACTGGGCATCCGGCCCGACCTTTCGTGTTTCGGCAAGGTCATTGGCGGCGGTCTGCCCGTGGGCGCTTTGGGGGGCCGCGCCGATATCATGGATTATCTCGCGCCGCTCGGACCGGTTTACCAGGCCGGCACCTTGTCCGGCAATCCTTTGGCTATGGCGGCGGGGTTGGCTCAACTGCGCCTGCTCGAAGAAGAGGACATTTTTGCTAGGTTGGAAAAGCTGGGTGCGCAGCTTGAGACGGAAATAGGCGACGCGCTCAAGTCCGCAAAATTCCCCTATGCGGTTTATCGGTACGGCTCGATGTTTTGCGTTTTCTTCACGGGCCGGCCCGTCCGGCAACTGAGCGATGCGCGAACCGCCGATTTGGAACATTTTGCGCGTGTGTTTCACGCTTTACTTGACCGGGGAATTTATATTCCACCCTCCCAGTTCGAAACCAATTTTCTGAGCGCGGCCCACACCGCCGTGGATATCGAACAAACCGCCCGCGCCTTCCGCGAAGCTTTGAGAGCCTGATCGCGACTGGGCGGGAAGGACGATTAGGCCGGGGCCAACGCCGTTCGCGCGCCGATGATTTCCAGAGCCTCGGCGCTCAGCCGGAAAATGGGAGCGGGGTTGTTTTCGATCCGGGCGCGGGTCAGCACTCCTTCATAATAAGCGAGAAAAGAATGCGCTCTGGCTTCGGTATCTCCGCTCTCAATTTCTCCCGAGGCTTGGCCATCGGCAATCGCTTGCTTGACGTAAACCATCATGCAATCGAGGAAACCACAAATGCGCAAACGGATCCGCTCATTCTGCGTGGATATTTCCGCCCCGAGGGTAAAAAGCGGACAGCCGAGAATTTGTCCGGATGATTCATAAGCGCATATCTGGCGTTGTGACATAAAATCGAGATATTCCCGCAATCGGTCCAACGGCGCGACTTCGGGCCGGAAAATTTGGTCCAGAATCGCTTTGCGTTCCACCCACCAGGCATCGATGGCGGCTATGGCGAGATCGGCTTTCGAAGCAAAGAAATAATAAAAACTGCCTTTTTTCACCCCGGCCCGCTCGCAAATGGCATCCACGGTTACCGCCCCGTAACTATGTTCCCAAATCAGGTCGTAAGCTGCGTCCATCAGGCGTTTGCGGGCATCGCTGGTTCTTCCCATAGATATAAAAGATAGTAAGGCCTACTTTCCGGCAGGGCAAGAGGCTTAGCGAATCAATTTAAGATCCAATGGCCTAGGCCTGCTTTTCGGACAGCCTCCAAGAAGACTTGCGGGTTCATTCAAATCTGAATGGAGGTCCCGATCTCGATGACCTGGCCGGGTGGAATATGCAAGGCTTCCGCAATGGGCCGGCTGGTACCGGCGAGATAACGGTAGGCTATGGCAAAAAGATTGAATCTTTTCTTGCAGAGCAGGCTTTCCCGTCCGAGCAAATAATAGAGTTGGCGGTCCGCCGGCGCATTGACGATTTTCCGAAGCTCAGCCTCGAGTTTTGAGATATCGACCTCCTCCATGAACCCAAAATCGGCCTCCACGCCAAAAAGGTTGCGATCGTGCTCGACGACCCGGAGCCGGTCTTGCTCTCGCATCCGCGGTTGAGAAGTGACGACCAAGGTCAGAACAATCACCTGTTCATGTAAAACCTGGCCGATTTTGAGCCAGTGAAGAAGGCTCATCGGGGCGATTTTGGGACTGGCGGAGAGAACAATGGCCGTATTTCGAATGCGTTGCACATCTTTGGTTGCCTCCGCGAATTGATCGAGAGGCATAACCCGCTCCGCCAACTGCAGCCGGATGGCCCGCCGGGCATGATCCCAGGCAATCAAAATAAAAGCCACTGCCGCGCCGATGCCGACCGGTATGTATCCACCAGTGAAAAACTTGGTGCTATTGGGAATAAAGAGAGATAAGTCGATGGCGAGCAAAATGCCCGCGATCCAAGGCAACCTCCGGGTCCGAGCGAAATAGATGGCGGCATAGGCGACGGTGGTGGTGACCATCGTCCCGGTAACGGCCAGTCCGTAAGCGTCGGCAAGGTTGCCGCTTTGCTTGAAACATAACACAAGACCGATGGAGCCTACGGCCAAAAGAAAATTGATGCCGGGAAGATAAATCTGTCCTTCCCGCTCCGCGCTGGTGTGTCTGACCGTGGTGCGGGGAAAGTAGCCGAGATTAACCGCTTGCCGGGTCAGGGAGAATGCTCCGCTGATCAACGCCTGGGAAGCGATGACCGTGGCGGCGATGGAGAGCAGAGTCAAAAGAAATTGGAAGCGAACCGGGGCGAGCGAGAAAAAGAGATTCTCAATATCTTGAGGCACACTCAAAGCGTGAGCTCCCTGGCCCAGATAGTTCAAAATCAGACAGGGGGCGACGATAAAATTCCAGGCGATCGATATGGCGGGCCGGCCAAAATGGCCCAGGTCGGCGTAGAGGGCCTCGGCCCCGGTGATCGCGAGCGTGACGCTGGCCAGCATCGTCATGGCTTCCCCGGAATGCTCGCCAAGAAAAAAAATGCCGCGAACCGGGTTGAGGGAATAAAGTATGGCCGGATGGGAATAGATTTGCGGCAAGCCCAGCCCGGCAATGGCCAAAAACCAGCAGAGCATAATCGGCGCAAATGCTTTCGAAATCATATCGGTGCCAAAACGCTGCACGGCGAAAAGCGCGGCGAGAATGAGGGAGGCAATCCAGGGATTCGCCCAGGCTTCGGGATTCGCCACATTATTGATGGTGGGAGGAGCCAATCCTTCCACGGCGGAGAGAACCGAGATGG
>DATJMI010000019.1:0-28478 GCA_035508775.1 Methylacidiphilales bacterium | reverse complement strand
TTTGGGCGAAAGGCGCGGCCGGATTTTCGGTGGTGTGAAGGACGAGATTGTTGCCGACCTGAGTAACCTCCCCGGTGAAAAGCACACCCGGACCGGCGACCTTATAGTTTCCGGCGGTGAATCCGGTGGTGGCGGCCGAAGTCAAAACCGTGAGCCCGGCGGCCGGGGTCGTGCCATAGCCGGTGATGGAGCCGCCGCCGCCAGTGAGATTGGCGGCGCCGGTGACATCGTATAAATCGGCCACTGTGCCGGCGTCGCGAAAGGTGAGGGTTCCGGAAGAAGTAAGGCCGCCGCCAATAGTGACGGTGGCAACGCCGGGAGTTGTGCCGAGGGTGGCGGTAGAGCTCAAAGTTCCGCTGTTGAAGAGATTGCCGGACACGCTGCTGGTGAACAGGGTTCCGCTATTGCCGTTGGCGAGGGAGGTGCCGACGTTGCCGACGATGGCTGAGGAGGTGAGGGTTCCGCTGTTGGTGATAAGACCTCCGGCTCCGGCATTGATGCCGGCGGCACCAGTGACATCGAGTGTTCCGGCGTTGACAACGTTTCCGTCCAGGTTGAGGGCCGTAAGGCTATAGTTGGCGAAGACGGTGGTGGTTCCGGTGTACGTGCTGGGGCCGGTAAAATTGACTATTCCGCTGTTGGTGGTGGTGCCGATGGTGACGCTGCTTCCAGTCCCGTCGTCCGAGATGGCGCCATAGGTGCCGTTGAAGATGTTGAGGGTGCCGCCCGTGCCGTTGTAACCGAGAACGATATTGCCGGTGAAGCTGGTGGCGCCAGGCGTTGGATTAGTGAGCGCGAGGGTATCGCCGGGATTGAAGAAACCGACATCCAAGGTCCCCGTTCCGCTGATGCTTCCCGCATAGTCGAAGGTCGCATTGGCTGCCAAGTTTGAGAGATTCAGTTTGAGGGTGCCGGTGGAACCTATGCCCAGAGAGCTCGAATTAGCGATGTCGCTTCCATTGACGATCAAAGTACCTCCATTGATCGCGGTTGAGCCGGTGTAAGAATTCGGATTCGTGGCGTCGTTAGTAAACTGGAAGACGGTGCCGCCGTTGCCGATGAAGGAAATTCCTCCCGTGCCGGAAAAGGGATTGGCGAGATTAAAGGCGGTCAGGTTGGAGGTGCTGGCATCAATGGTGGAGACGCCATTGGAAAGCACTCCGCCGCCGAAACCATAAGCGAGTGTCGTTCCCAGCCCGCTGTCGGTGGTGATTTTGAGTGTGCCGCCCCCGTAATTGATATCACCCACGCCCTCGAGATTGTCCTCGCCAACCTGGAACGTGCCGCCGTTGACGCCCAGGGAGGCGCCCGTTGCGATGTCAACCGTATTGCTGAAAATGGCGCTGCCGCCATTCATGAAGTAAGTCGATGTTCCCCCCAGGGTTACCGCTCCTTCCGCCGTAAGAGTCGTCGATCCGCTCTGGGAGATTGAGCTTCCGGCGCCTGCCAGAGTAAAGCCGTTTTCGAAATTGGCAGTGCCGCCGGTGAGCGCATAGGTGGCGGTGCCGGTGCCTTTTCCGATGGCCACGAGGCTGTTTGCCCCGGCGACCAGCGTTCCCCCGGTTTGTACGAGCGAGCCGATTGCGCCGTTATTGGCCACAGTGAGTGTCGCTACGCCCGTGCCGGCCACTCCAATGTTCAGGATGCCGGCCGCCAGATTGTAGGATCCCGTACCGCCGGGGCTGTTACCGATTTCCATGCTGGATCCGCCAAAGATGTTGACCGCCGATCCGGTGCCACTTTGCGTGATGGTGCCGCTGCCGCCTCCAAGGACGGAACCCACCGACGTGGTTCCCAATTGCAAGTCGCCTTTCGATGTGCCGGTGGAATTTCCGATATTGACCACACTCGAATCATTGATGGTCATGTTGCCGGTAGAACCGGGACCAGTCGCGCCTCCGCCAAACCCGCCCAGGAATGTATTGCTGGTGCTGTTGACTCCCAAGCCAATGATAGCCGTTGAGCCGTTGACGGTACCGGTTTGAAGAATCGAATTGTTAACCAGGGAATAGCTGCCGTCGCCGCCCCCCAGGCCGATATAGAACCAATTTCCCGTCACAACGGTGGAAGAGAGGGCCCCGCTGGTGGACGATGCGGCAAGGCCCTGGGTAACGGTTCCGGAAGCGCCCAAGCCATCGCCTATGTTGACTTCCGTTTTGCTATTTAACCCCGGATTGAAGCTGACAAGACCCGAATTGACGTCAAGCTCACCTGTGGTGGGGGCAAAAGGAGCCAGGTTATCGCCTATGGAAATGCGACCGTTGGTGACAAGAAGTTGTCCGTTGTTGGACGGGCTGTTAAAAACCAAATCGGTACCCTGATCGACAAAGAAATCCGCCGCGGCAAAGTCGCCTTCTCCGGCAACATTGGTTACTCCATTGACCGTCAAGGTCGAAGAGGCGCTGGTAAATGTGACCGTTCCCCCGGTGGCGAAAAAGAAGATTCCATTGCTATTATTAACTTCGAGACCTCTGATCGTATTGGTCGCGTTGGTTTGAGTGATGATAAGTGAGTTCCCTTGAGGGGTGATGACGGCGATGTTCCCCGCATTGGGCACCTCCGAAGTTCCCTGAATCCCAGAGAGGGGGGGTTGCGTGCTCCAATTTGCCGCTGTATTAAAATCGCCACTACCGGTATTAACCCAATAGTCATTTTGTGCGTGCGCCAGGGATGAAATCAGCGCGAGAGCGACGGGAAAGATTCCTCTCAGAAATTGTTTCATATCGCGCGTAAGCTACTGGAAACCTCGGAGTAAGACAATATAAATATGGCAGGTGTATAAATAAATTTGATCTTCGACTATTTCTTTATCACTACTCCAATTTGGGGCAAATTGAGACTGGCTTAATCATGCGCAACCTTGCCTATTTTAAAACCGAGACTAATCTCTCACCCTGTGATGAAACTTCTTTGTAGAGTCCTTTTTGTGACCGTTCTTCCGGCCATGGCCACGGGTGTTTCCGGCGCAGTTACTCCGCTTCCGGCTCAACCGCCCGCGCCGTCACCTGTTGTCGCGCCGGCCCCGCCGCCGCTCGCCCCCGAGCCCCCCGGTTCTCATTTGAAATTTGATGACTACATCAATGAACTCACTAGCGCGCTTAAACTTTCCGATGACGAAAAGAAAGCGATAGTCAGCTTTTACCAGTCTGACGGCACACAGCTCAAAGCTATCCTTGATAATGATTCGCTTTCGCCTCTTGAACAGGACCGGCAGGTCTCCGATCTTCGCGCCGCGCGCAACGCCAAAATCGACGCGCTTCTCGGTTCCACCGACCGGATGGCCGCGTTTCTCAAGATTGAAGCCAAGTACCGTGTCGCGCTGATCGATCTAGCCGGCGATGGCGGACTGTTGCCCCCCGAGGCTTCGCCCGGCCAAGCTCCCGGTGCTGCGACTTCAACTCAGACGCCCTCGTAGGGGGAGCCGCCCGAATCGGGCCAGATTTATCATGCCTCCCCATCTCGATCCGGTCGTCATCCGCGAAGCCGCGGTGCGTGCGCTGGGCGAGGACCGCGGGCCGGCCGATATTACCACGTTTGCCTGTATTCCACCGGAGGCGCGGGCTTCCGCGCGGATTTTCGCCAAGGAACCATGCGTTCTCGCCGGGCTTCTCGTTGCCGAACAGGTTTTTCGTGAACAGGATGCTTTTCTAGTCCTCACGCCGCGCGCCCGGGATGGCGATTCGCTCGAGTCTGGCGCCACCGTGCTTGAGCTTCACGGCTCCGCCGCCTCCATTCTCACTGGTGAACGGAGCGCCCTCAATTTTCTTCAACAACTCTCCGGGGTCGCCACCGAAACGCGGCGTTACGTTGAAGCTGTGGCCGGCACGCGCGCGCAAATTCTCGACACACGCAAAACCGCGCCCGGCTTGCGGGCTCTCCAGAAATACGCCGTGGTCTGCGGCGGCGGGAGCAATCACCGTTTCGGTCTCTATGACCGTTTTCTGATCAAAGACAATCATCTGGCTCTTATGAACCGGGGCTGCTCCCTGGTTGATGCGGTCAAAAAAGCGCGCGCACTCGATCCGCAGATTCTCCTCGAAATCGAAGTCAGCCGCCCCGGGCAGATTCCTGAAATGATTGCCCTTGGCGCCGACATCATTCTTCTTGACAATATGACTGCCGGTGAGATACGCGCCTGTGTCGATTTAATTGCGGGAAGGGCCAAGACCGAGGCTTCCGGTAATATGTCGCTTAGCCGGGTGGCCGAAGTCGCCGCCACCGGAGTCGATTATATTTCGGTGGGCGCGCTGACTCACAGCGTGCGGGCAATCGATTTTAGCCTCGACATCATCTGATTTTTTCGGTTTCTCTCTGTTTCAAGCTGGCATAAAATAATGAAATAGGTAAAAGTATCAAAATATTGTGATCACACTTGCCATTTCGAGTCTTAAAGGAGGCGTTGGAAAAACCACCTGCGCCATCAATCTGGCATTCTCCTTCGCCAAGCGTGGCTGGAAGACTCTTTTGGTCGATGCCGATCCACAGGGGAGCGTTGGTCTTTCACTCTCGCCCAGTGCCCAGACCTACATCGGTCTCTATGAGATGCTTAACGCCAATGTTCCGATTGAACAGGCGGCGCTTAAGACCAAGATCGAGACGCTTAAGATCATTATGGCCGGCAAAATTCCCACCGGTGAAATTTCAAAATGGTGCGCCAGTCTCCAAGATGGCAAACTTCTCCAGCCTTTCTTCCGCGTGGCCACCGAAGCCGCGTACAACATTATTATTCTCGACACTCCGTCCGGTCTTCATGGTCCGACCGAGGGTATTCTGCGCAATGTCTCGCATGTTTTGGTTCCCCAGCAGTGCGAGCCTCTGGCGCTTCGCTCGTTGATGCTTACGGTCGATTTTCTCAATCAGCTTCAGACCAACGACGATTCGGGCTGCTCCTTGGTGGGAGTAGTCCTCACCATGTCGGATCAAAATGTCGAGGAAACAAAACAGATTGTCGAAGAGATCAAGCGCATTCTTCCGCCTGAACTCGTTTGCTCCGCCCTGCTTCCACGCGATCCCGCGATTATCCACGCGAGCATGAAAGGTATGCCTTTAGGTCTGCTGCGTGGTGGCGCGCCACCGCCCATTGCGCTGATCTTTGACCAGTTGGCGGCTGAACTGGAAAGCAAACTCGATTTGCACAAGCCGGAACAAAGTGATGAGTACGTCTCCCTCGTGGTTTGACCAGGAGAAGTTCTCCCGTCTGGTCAAAAAGCTGGGAAAAACCACCCGAACCGCAGCTGCGGGCGCTCGGTCCGCGCCTTTGACTCCGCTTCCCAGCCCTTCCACGTCTGCTCCAGCCAGTCCGGTTCCGTCGCCTCCGGCGGCCACGCCAGCGTCAGAGGCGACTGCGCCGAAACCTTCCGCGCCTGAAGTCCAATCGCCGGTTGTTCCCGCGAATGATGCTCACGTCCATTCCTCTTCCTTTGCCATTCCCAAACCTGCCTTCGGCCTTTCTCTCTTTACCCACAAGACCGCGCCCGCCGTTTCGTCCCAAGCGGCGGCGGTGCCAGCCCTCAAAGCTCCCGAAGCGAGCTCTCAGGAAGAACCGAAACCTCTGCTCACCGCCAAAACTCTGGCACCGAGCCCTGAAAAGGCGGTCAAACCTCCACCTCTTCCGTCCGTCGCCAAAATCTCCGAGCCAGAGACCAAGGAGGCGCCCAAGCTTCCGCCGTCCGCCCCTATCGCCAAGGCTCCCGAACCGAGTCCCGAGAAGGTGCCAAAACCTCCGCTTTTCCCACCTGTCGCCAAAACTCCCGAACCGGTTTCTTATCCTCAGGAAGAGCCTCAGGCTCAAGCTGTGCCGGTCTCATCTGCCGCCGAAAGTTCCGTACCAGCTCACGATCAAGCGCCCGAACGTCCGCCTGGCGCGTCAGCCCCCGTCGTTCGCGTTTTTATCGCTCCCGACGAAGCCGAGGCGTCTTCCGAGTCCGCATTTGATGAGGGAACGGAGTCTGGTTCTCCTATGGATATTTCCACAATCGAGGTTCCTGTCACGCCTCTGCCACCTCAACGCCCGGTGGAGAAAATGAAGCCGGCTGCCAGTTTTCAAGTGGCCGGATTTTCGCCAGTTGCTCCGAAAATGGGCGCCTCGGGCGTTGGAACCAAGCTCCAACGTATTCCCCGCCTTCTGCCTCCCGCACCTCCGACTGCTCCCAACACAGGACATGGCGGCCCCTCGCTTCCTCCCGTTCCGCCACCGTTACCGGCCAAACCGGCGGACAGCATCGGGAAACCGGCCGAACCGTTGGATGACATCGAAGACCTGGAAGTTCCCAGCCATGTTGATGGGTTGCATGAACCGGCGGTTACGCCAGCCCCATCCGAATGGAAAAGTTCAGTGGCGCCGCTGGACGAAATTGCTGCTTACAAAGAGCAGATTGCCTATCTCAATCAGGAGCGCGATAATCTTGCCGCCAAAGTCGCGGAATTTTCCCTCGTTGCCCGGGAACGCGATGAAGCAAGCTTGGAGGCCACTACCTTGCGCGACCGGCTGGTCACGGCGGAGACGGCTTTGCGGGAACGGAGCACCGCCGTCAGTCTTGAGGCCGCCACCTTGCGCGATCAGCTCGACGCGGCCCAGGCGACGGCACGGGAGCAGAGTGCCGCCGCCAGTCTCGAAATCGCGGCATGGCGTGACAAGCTCGCTGCCGCAGAGACGGCCGCGCAGGAACAAAGCGCCGCCGCCAGCATCGAGATCGCGGCTTTGCGGGACAAGCTTACCGCCGCCGAAGCCGCGCGGGAACAGGGCGCGAATAACGAAATCGCCCTGGTAACCCGCGAACGCGACGCCGCCCGCCGCGATTACACCGAACTGCGCCAGCACTATGAAAAGCTTAAACTGGAACTGAAGAGCCTTTGCGAACAGATCACGCAGGCCAAAGAAGAAAACGCCGCCACGCAACGCGGCTTGGAACTCAGCCAAAAGGCGCTCCAGGAAGCCCGCGACGCTCTCCGGGACGCGGGCGACAACAAGGAAGCTCTCGATAACGTCAAGAAGGAACGCACCACGTTGGTGCAACAAAACATGCTGTTGCAGGCGCAGATGGATCAGGTTTCCCGTGAACTTAGCGCGCTTAAGGCCAAGCTTTCGAAGTAGATTTCCGTAAAAGTCTTTGACACTCCCGGCATGCCGTGGCTTAATTTTCGGCCCCCGATGAAAACTTTTAGCGCCAAGGCCGAACAAGTCGAACGTAAGTGGTACATTCTGGATGCAGACAACCAAGTTGTCGGGCGTGTGGCCGAAAAGGCCGCCGTCCTGCTGCGGGGAAAGCACAAGGCCATCTATACGAATCATGCCGATACCGGCGATCATGTTATCGTCATCAACGCCGAAAAAGCGGTTTTTACCGGCAAAAAGGAGACCCAAAAGGAGTACATGAGCTACTCCGGCTACATCGGTGGACATAAGTCCGAGACCGTCAAGTCGCGCCGCGCCCGCCACCCTGAACTTATCATCGAAGGCGCGATCAAGGGGATGATTCCTCACAATCGCCTTGGCCGTTCCATTCTTCGCAAGCTTCATATCTACAAGGGGGCTGCGCATCCTCACGCGGCCCAGGCTCCCGCTTCATTCAAGATCAAATAAGGATTCATTCCATGGTTACTTCCAATGTCATTGTCGCGACCGGCCGCCGCAAGACCGCCGTCGCCCGCATCCAACTCGTTACCGGCCAGGGCAAGGTCGAAGTCAATGGACGTGATTTCGAGGATTATTTCACCACGGCGGCGATGAAGACTCTGGCGCTGCAACCATTGCAGACGGCCGATTCTCTCAAAAAATTCGATGTCAAGGTCAAGGCTCATGGTGGCGGATTGGTTGGACAGGCCGGCGCTCTGAGCCTCGCCCTGGCCCGCGCTCTTATTCAGGTTGATTCCGCTCTGCGGATGACGTTGAAGAAGCCCGGTTTGCTTCGTCGCGATCCCCGCGAAAAAGAACGCAAGAAAGCGGGACAGCCGGGCGCCCGCAAGCGCTTCCAGTTCTCCAAACGTTAAGCAATTCCTTCGGTCCAATCCGGGACCGATGGAGAAAGATCTCCAGTTGCAACCCGTACGCACGGCTGTCATTGGCGCTTCCGGTTATTCCGGGCAGGAACTGCTGCATTATCTTGCCCGGCATCCGGCTTTCCGGCTGGTGCTGGTCACTTCCCGGCAATACGCCGGCGAACCGCTGTCCAGATCGATCCATGGTCTCCCGCGCGAGCTGGGAGCGGTGACTTTTACCGATGCCGCTCCCGATTTTGCGCTGGCCGGCCAGGCCGATCTTTTTTTTCTGGCTCTTCCTCATGGCGCCGCCGCCCCTTATGCCGTGGTCTTGCGTGAAGCGGGCAAGTTGGTGGTCGATCTCAGCGCCGACTTCCGCACTTCCGATCCCGCGGTTTACCGCGAATTTTACGGGCAGGACCATCCGGCGCCGTCTCTTTTGGCTGAGTCGGTCTACGGCCTGCCTGAGATTCACCGGACCCGGCTCAAATCGGCCCGGCTGATCGCCGCTCCCGGCTGTTTCCCGACCAGCATCATTCTTCCGCTGGCGCCTTTTTTAAAGGAGAAGATGATCGTTCCCGATTCGATTGCCATCGCGTCGCTTTCCGGTGTTTCCGGCGCGGGACGCAAACTTGAACTGCGGTTGCTTTTTGGAGAAGTCGCCGACAATATGTACCCCTACGGCGTTCCCAAACACCGGCATCTGGGGGAAATTGAACAGGAACTCTCCATGGCCGCCGGGACTAAGGTCACCGTTACCTTTGTCCCCCATCTCGTACCTCTCCATCGCGGCATGCTCACCACCATTTCAGCCACACTCGGGCCCGCGGCGCGCGAGGCCGGACTGTACGGCCTTCTCGAGGCCGCCTACGGGGATGAGCCTTTCGTCGAAATTTTGGGCCTGGATGAATTGCCCCAGGCGCGGCAAGTCGCTCATTCCAACCGCATTCAGATCGCGGCGCAAATAGATGAGCGGACCAATCGCCTGCTTCTTTTTTCCGCCCTGGATAATCTTGGCAAAGGCAATGCTTCCCAGGCGATTCAAGCCGCGAATCTGGCCTGCGGATTCGAGGAAACACTTGGTCTGATATGAAAGCGATGGAAGCGAAGACGATCAAGGGAGGTGGTGTCACCTCCGCGCAGGGCTTCCAGGCCGCCGGCATCGCCTGCGGCATCAAGCCGAAAGGCGAGAAGGATCTTGCTTTGATTATCTCCGACGTTCCTGCCGAAGTCGCCGCCATTTTCACGACCAACTTGGTCAAGGCCGCGCCGGTCAAGGTTTCGATGCTTCATGCGCGCAATGGCCGCGTGCGCGGTGTCGTTGTCAATTCGGGTTGCGCCAATGCCTGCACAGGTGTCGGCGGCATCGCCGACGCCAAAGCCATGATCGATTACGTCGCTCGGGAATTGAAAACGAAGCCGCGTGAATGGCTGGTTTGTTCCACCGGACGCATCGGCAATCGCCTGCCGATGGCTCGTGTTCGCAAAGGCATTGAAAAAGCGGCGGAAAAACTCGCCAGCGACAACGGCGCCGACGCGGCCCGCGCCATCATGACCACCGATACGCGGCGCAAGGAATTCGCCATGCGCTTCAAAGTTGACGGACGCAAGGTGACCATCGGCGGAATGGCCAAGGGGGCGGGGATGATCCATCCCAACATGGCCACGATGCTTTGTTTCATCACCACCGACGCCTGCATCGACAAAACCGCGCTCCGCTCCTGCGTCGACGAGGCGGTGGAGCATTCCTTCAACCGGATTTCCGTCGATGGAGACACCTCGACGAACGATGCCCTGATCGTTCTGGCCAATGGACTTTCCGGCACGAACATGCTGAAGAGCTATCATCCGCAGTTCGGTCTTTTTAAAAAGACGCTGACGCACGTGATGCGCAAGCTGGCGCGCATGATTGTCGAGGATGGGGAGGGAATCACCCGGGTTGTCGATGTTGTCGTCAAAGGAGCGCCCAGCGTTCAGGACGCCCGCTTGGCTGCGCTGGCCGTGGCCAAATCCGAACTGGTGAAAACCGCTTGGACCGGGGGCGATCCCAATTGGGGGCGCATTATGGCCGCTCTCGGCTACAGCGGCGCGCGTATCCGCGAGGAAATGGTGGAAATCTACTACGACGGACTTCTGGCCGTGGTCAATGGCCAGCCGAGCAAAACTCCCGCGGCCAAGTTGAAAAAGATCGCCGACAAACCAAAGTTTACCATTACCATTCATCTTCACTCCGGTATGGGCGAATACAGTATCCTCACTACCGATTTGACCGAGGAATACGTCCGCATCAACAAGGGCGAATAATCAATCATCGATGGCGGCGGTTTCGGGCCCCCGTTAATTTTATCTTTTCCCATGAGAAGTACCAAAGCCGACGCGTTGCTTGAAGCGCTCCCCTATTTTCAGCAGTTTCGCGGTCGCACCGTCGTCATTAAATACGGCGGGGCCGCGATGGAAAACCCCGACCGGGTGGCGACCGTTCTGCGCGATGTCGTTTTTCTCGAAGTCGTCGGCATCAACCCGGTCGTCGTCCATGGCGGCGGCAAAGCGATTACCGCCGCGATGCGAAAGAAAAATCTTCAGGCCCGTTTTGTCGATGGGCTGCGCGTCACGGATGCCGACTCGATCGAAATTATCGACCACGTCCTCAATGAGGAAATCGGCCCCTCCCTCGCCGCCAAAATAGCCGAATTGGGAGGCAAGGCCGAGGTTCTCTCCGGCAAAGACGTTCTCGTCGCCGAAAAAGCGGCGCCCCACACCGATGCCAGCGGCGCCAAAATCGATCTCGGGTACGTCGGCGATATCACCGATGTTCATGCCGAAGCGGTGCAGCGTCTCGTTGACGCCGAGATCGTCCCCGTCATCTCGCCGCTCGGCCGCGGATGCGATGGCCAGATTTATAACATCAATGCCGACATTGCCGCCGCCAAGATCGCCCAGGCGATTCGCGCCCACAAAATTATTTATCTCTCCGACGTCAACGGCGTCCGCCGCGTTTCGCGCGATGAAAGCACCCTCATCTCCACCCTGACGCCGGCGCAGATTGAGCAACTCAAAAAGGAAGGGGTTATCGATGGCGGCATGATACCCAAGGTCGATTCGGCGCTCGAGGCTCTCGCCCATGGCGTAGCCAAGGTTCACTTTTTGGATGGACGCCAGCCTCATTCTCTTTTGCTTGAACTTTTCACCGATGCCGGTATTGGCACGGAAATCGCCGCATCCACAAAATCAAACTCATGAGCGCGCCTATCTGTCATTTTCTCGCCCTCAAGGGCGCCGCGGAAAAAGAGATCCGGGAAATCTTCAGCCTCGCCGCCCGCTACAAGGCCGAGCGCCGTTCCATTTCCTGGCGTCCGCTGGCCGGCCAGACCTGGGCCATGATCTTCACCAAATCTTCCACCCGCACCCGCGTCTCCTTCGAGGTCGGCATCCGCGAGCTTGGCGGCAACGCGCTTTTTCTCAACGCCAACGATCTTCAGCTTGGCCGCGGCGAGCCGATCAAGGACACCGCCCGGGTGCTCGGACGCATGGTGCATGGCGCCATCATCCGCACTTATGCCCAGAATGATGTTGAAGAGTTTGCCCGCTATGCGCAAATTCCCACCGTCAATGCCCTTACCGACGACGAACATCCCTGCCAGGTCGCCGCCGATATCCACACGATTGAGGAAAAACTCGGTCCCATCGCTGGACGCAAAATCGCTTTTATCGGCGACTGCGCCTGCAACGTCGCCCGCTCCTGGGTTTACGCCGCCGAAATTTTCAGATTCAACCTGGCTCTGGCGGGACCCCAAGGTTATCTGAGTCCCGTCACCAATCGCTACGTCACTCAGTCTCACGACATCAGGGAAGCCGCCCGCGACGCCGATGTTCTCTACACCGACGTCTGGGTTTCCATGGGACTCGAAGCGGAAAAGGCCCGGCGCGCGGCTGCTTTTCAAGGCTACCAGATCAATCACGATTTGCTGGCTCTCGCCCAAAAGCACGCGCTCGTCCAACATTGTCTTCCAGCCTACCGCGACCAGGAAATCAGTGAAAAAATCTTCGAGGAACGCCAGCGGGAAATCTTCGACGAGGCCGAAAACCGCCTCCACGTCCAAAAAGGCATTCTGCACTGGTTGGTGGAACCGCCCGCCGAATAGTCTTTGTTTGGCGAGGAGGTCTCCTTGCGATAGTCCTGATCCATGCTCGCTTCAGACTGCCGGGTCAAAATCACCGACCTCTGCGCCCGTCTCGACTGGCGGGCGCTCTTCGGCAATGACCAGCCGGTTGAATTGGATCTCGGCGCGGGCGATGGCGGCTTTGCGCTTGCTTACGCGCAACAGCATCCTGGCGTCAATCTCCTGGCCGTCGAACGTCTCCTGGGCCGCGTCCGCAAGATCGAGAAACGCGCCGTCTGCGCGCGACTGGCCAACTTGCGCGTCCTTCGCCTCGAAACCGGCTACACTGTCCGTTATCTCCTGCCGCCGGGCAGCGTCTCCATCGCTTATATTTTTTTTCCTGATCCATGGCCCAAACGCCGCCACTGGCCGCGGCGCCTCCTTCAGGCCGGCTTCGTCCACGATCTCGCCCTTGCCTTGAAACCCGGCGGTGAACTTCGCTTCACCACCGACCACGCCCATTATTTCGAGACGGCGCAACGTGCCGTGGCCGAGGCGGGTGTTTTGCAACGCGCTTCCGATTGGGATTGGTCCACCGATCCGAAGACCGATTTCCAAAAAACCTTTGATGCCGAAGGCCGCGCCACCTGGCGCGCCCGGTGGGTGAAGAGGTAGACGCCGGCGATTGGGCATTAAGGCGCCGCTATCGACGTAACCGTTGTACTGGCCGGAGGCAGCCCTGGCGCGGTGGCGGTCAGCGTGACGGCGCCGGGAGAATCGGGCTGCGATTTCAGCACCACCAGGGCGAGGCCGTGAAAAGCCTTGTGCTGGCTGCCTTGGAACGGCTCATGGTTGGTCGCATCGCCATTGTCGAGGCCGGCAATCGTCGCGCCTGTGCCGCGGAGGGTGAAATGAATTTCGCCGTTGGCGTTAGGGCAGAGTGTTCCATCTTTATCGATTAGCGCGACTTTGATGAAGGAGAGATCCTGCCCATCGGCGGTGATTTGGGCCCGGTCCGGCTCCAGCATGATTCTGGCCGGATCGCCTGCGGTCTTGATTTCGTCCGTCGCCACGACTCGCCCATTTTTTCTAGCCACCGCCCGCAGCGCGCCGGGGGCATAGACGACGTTCCAGGCCAGATGCAAGCCGGGACTTGTGGTGATTTTGTCGGGCTGGGTTTTATCTTTGTTCTGGCTGGTGGTGACCTGTTCGGCGCAATCGGCCGGAAAATTCCTGACGCCCAGGGAGACGCCGTTGAGAAACAATTCGACCGAATCGGCGTTGGTAAAAACCTGCACCGGGATCGTCTTCCCCTCGAAGCCGGGCCAGGTCCACGACATGGGGCGGATGTGAACCAGCGGCTCGGGATCCCACACGCTTTTGTAGATATAGTAGCGATCCTTGGGGAAACCGGCCAGATCGACGATGCCAAAATAAGAGCTGCGCGAAGGCCAGCCGTAGGGCGTCGGTTCTCCGATATAATCAAATCCCGACCAGACATATTCGCCGGCCACCCAGGGGCTGTTTTTTAGGGCGAGAAGATCCGTTTCCGCGGAACAAGCCCAGCCGGTATGCCATGTATCGTAGGACGAGACTTGAAAATTTGGCTTGGGATCGATTTGGACCTGGCCGTTTGGGCCAAGCTTCAGACCGTATTCGTCCCGGGAATCGACTTGCGAGCAAGTTTCGCTCGCAACCATTGGAAGCTGGCCATGATAGCCGGTGTCGTCCGGCTTCGCCGTGGCCGGAATTTTGGGGTCGTTCTTTCCGTACCAACCGATGCTGTAGTTGATGCCGAAAACGTCGAGCGCTTTTGCGAGGCCGCTGTCCCAATCTTTCTGAGGCACGGGACAAGCGGAGGTTACCGGCCGTGTCGGATCTTCCCGGTGGCAAATGGCGGCCAGCCGCTCGGCGGCCGGACCGGCGATGGGGAGGCCGGTGCGTCCCTCGATGATCTCGTTGCCGATGCTATAAAGGATAATGCTGGGGTGGTTGCGATCCCGGTCGATCATGCTACGCAGATCGGGTTCGCTCCACTGGTTGAAATTTACCGCGTAACCGTATTTGTTGTGGTTTTTTTGCCATTCATCAAAGGCTTCATCCATGACGAGAAAACCCATCTGGTCGCAGAGATCGAGCAATTCCGGCGAGGGTGGATTATGGCTGGTCCGCAGCGCGTTGCAGCCAAAGCCTTTGAGGATCTGCAGTTGCCTCTCCAGCGCCCGGCGATAAGCCGCCGTGCCAAGGCAGCCGAGGTCGTGGTGATCGCAAACGCCTTGAATTTGGACATGCCGGCCATTAAGGAAAAAGCCTTTATCTTTGGTGAACTCAAACGAACGGATGCCAAACGGCGTGGAGACGGAGTCGGTCAGCGTGCCGTCTACGTTGAGTTCATTCACCGCATGATAAAGGACCGGCGTATCCGTGGACCAAAGCGAGGCGGTGGTCAGATTCAGATTCTGATCGAAGATGGCGCTTGATCCTCCCGCCACGGTTTTAGTCGCATCCTGGCGCGTTACTTCCTTCCCATTCGGATCGAGCAGGATCGTTATCAGTTTTACGTCCTTCGGCGCCGCGCCATCGTTCCGAACCGTGCTCTGGACACGCACTTCGGAGCCGTCGGAGGCGGCCTTGGGCGTCGTGATGTAGACGCCCCACATGGCGACATGAACGGGCGCATTGGAAATCAGGTAGACATGCCGGTATAGCCCGGCCCCCGAATACCAGCGGCAACCGGGTTGATCCACTTCGAGTCGCACGGAGACAACATTTTTCGCCCCGCCAAATTTCAGATAGGGCGTCAGATCATAGAAAAAGCTGACAAAGCCATAAGGGCGGACTCCCAGATCGTGGCCATTGATCCAAACATGACTATTCTCATACGCGCCATCGAAGAGCAGCGTGTGGCGTTGATCTTTGGCCGAGTCCGGCAAGGCGAACGTCTTGCGATACCAGCCGATGCCACCGTTGAGATAACCACCCCCTTTGTTCGCGGGGGAATTTTTGTCGAAAGGGCCGTCCATTCCATTCCGTTTTGCCGGATCGGGATTGGACGGGCCTTCGATACTCCAGTCGTGCGGAAGATCGAGCCTGCGCCACGAGGAATCGTCAAAATCGGGCTGATTGGCGCCAGGCGCATCGCCGAGGAAAAATTTCCAGTTGCGGTCAAATAGCTGCGTCTGCCTTGGCGATGTGACGGCAACAACTTGACCGAAAACGGGAATAGCAGCAACGAGAACAAGAAAGCCGATGAGAGCTGGGAATAAAGGGGAAGCCTTCATGAAAAGGCCATAAAGGCTGTCCGAAAAATGGGCGTGGGTCACGTCGAAAGGATTTTCGGTAGTGTATCAGTTTGAATTTGGTGACCGAGCCCAACCGTCACGAGCCTCCGCTGGAATGTTCCCCGGGACACAACCCGGTGTAGCTGGCGATTTGCCGCCGGTTGGAAAAACGCGACCAGTCGCCGACTTCCCGCTCGATGATTTCACTGCTCAGAGTCCCCAACCCAACCGGCTGGGACCCCTTGGCGGCCTCCTCCACCGTTTGGGTCAGGCGCTCCGTTTTTTGGTGCGCCGCTAAAATACATTCCCGCAGGGGCGTGAGCAACTCCACCAGCCGGCCCGGCAGCGTGCCGCTGAGTTTTAACCAAGCCCGGGCCTGCCACCAACGCCCGGTCACGCGATACCCCTGAGCCAGCAGGAGACTGTGCCCCTGGGCTTCGATGCGCTGACGGGTGCGGCGCACTTGTTCGTGCAACCGGCTCTCGGACCGCGCCTGCTCCGGGGTGGGAACGCGCACCACGCTGAACACACGCCGGTTACCCGCCGCGTAAAGCGCCAGCCGCACGCATAAGGCCCGCGCATCGCTCTTGTCGGTCTTGACCCCGGTGCTCAACTCGTCCCAGCTTTGCGGACACACCACCAGATTGCGCACTCCGCCGGTTGGGGCATGCCGCCATCGATCTGTCGCACCACCGTGATGGAGTCAGCGTGGACATCGAGGTCCAGCAGGATTACTTTAGCCAATACTCTCTCCAATTGGCTTTCGGAGTTAGTTATTTGTTTATTCATGTGTCAAGGTGCTCTCTTCAGGGCACCTTGACCATCACCATGGCATCTAGCTAATTTTGAGATAGGTTAGGTTCTAATCTGACAAGTTAGCTACAATGATGCTATGGATTTGAACAAGTTTACCGAAAGAGCGACCTCCGCTTTGGGAGCAGCGCAGGATGAGGCAACCCGTCTCGGCAATCAGGCCGTCGAGGTGGAGCACCTCTTTTACGCCTTGATCACGCAAGAAGGCGGACTCGTCCCCCGCCTCTTTGAGCGGCTCAAAGTCTCATCCGATTTGTTGATGACCAAAACCCAAGCTGCGCTGGATCGCATCCCGAAGGTCAGCGGCGCGGGCGCAAGCGGGCAGGTTGGTATCACGCAACGTCTCAACCAGCTTCTGGTTCGCGCCCAGGACGAAGCCAAGAAGCTCAAGGACGATTACATTTCGGTGGAGCATCTCGTGCTGGCGATGTTCCAGGAAGAGAAAGAGACCCAAATTGCGCACATTTTCCGCAGTCTGAGCGTCACGCGCGCCGCGTTCCTAACCGCCTTGCAGGACGTGCGCGGCAATCAGCGGGTCACCAGCCAAAACCCGGAGGCGACTTATGAATCGCTTCAAAAATATGGGCGTGACCTGACCGCGCTGGCCCGCCAGAACAAGCTCGATCCGGTCATCGGACGCGACACCGAAATTCGCCGCGCCATCCAGGTCCTTTCCCGCCGCACCAAGAATAATCCGGTGCTGATCGGCGAGCCGGGCGTGGGCAAAACCGCCATTGTGGAGGGATTGGCCCAGCGGATCGTCGCGGGGGATATACCCGAGAGCCTGCGCGACAAGAAAATCGTCGCGCTCGACCTGGGCGCTCTCATCGCCGGGGCCAAATTCCGCGGCGAATTCGAGGAGCGGCTCAAGGCTGTGCTGCAGGAAGTCACCAAGTCGGCCGGGCAGATCATCCTTTTCATTGACGAAATCCACACCATGGTCGGTGCGGGGAAGGCTGAGGGGGCCATGGACGCCGGCAACATGCTCAAGCCGATGCTGGCCCGCGGCGAACTGCACTGCATCGGCGCCACCACCCTCGACGAATATCGCAAGTACATCGAAAAAGACGCCGCGCTGGAGCGCCGCTTTCAGCCGGTGATGGTCGACGAGCCGAGCGTCGAGGACACCATATCCATTTTGCGCGGCCTGAGCGAAAAGTACCAAGTGCACCACGGAGTGCGCATTCAGGACGCGGCGCTGGTCGCCGCCGCCGTGCTCTCGCACCGCTACATCACCGACCGGTTTCTGCCCGACAAAGCCATCGACCTGATGGATGAAGCGGCGGCCAAACTGCGCACCGAAAACGAAAGCATGCCCGAGGAGCTCGAAACGCTCGAACGGCGCGTGACGCAACTCGCCATCGAGCGCGAGGCTCTGCGCAAAGAGAAGGATCCGGCCTCGCGGGAACGGCTGGCCGATCTTGAAAAGGAGATCGCCAACGCCCAGGCGGAACGGGACCGGCTCAAGGCCCAATGGCAAAATGAAAAGGCGGCCATCGAGACGACGCGCAAGCTGCGCGAGGAACTCGAACGGGTCCGCAACGAGATCGAACAGGCCCAGCGGGCGAACGACCTCAACCGCACTGCCGAACTTCGGTACGGCGTACTCCCGCAAAAGGAGAAAGCGCTGAAGGAAGCGGAGGAAAAAATCTCCCAAAAGGCGAAGGACGACAAGAACGGCCCGCGTCTGGTACAGGAGGAAGTCACCGCCGATGAAATCGCCGAGGTGGTGGCGCGCTGGACCGGGGTGCCCGTGGCGCGGCTGCTCGAAGGCGAGCAGGAAAAACTCCTGCGGCTCGATTCGATCCTGCACGAACGGGTCATCGGCCAGGACGAGGCGGTGCAGGCGGTCGCCGACGCGGTGATTCGGGCCCGGGCCGGCCTGAAAGACCCCAAGCGCCCCATCGGTTCGTTCATTTTTCTGGGACCGACCGGTGTGGGGAAAACGGAACTGGCGCGCGCGCTGGCCGAATCGATGTTCGACAGCGAGGAAAACATGGTCCGGCTCGATATGAGCGAATATATGGAAAAACACGCCGTCGCGCGGCTGATTGGCGCCCCTCCCGGTTACATCGGTTACGACGAGGGGGGCCAGCTCACCGAAGCGGTGCGGCGCAAACCCTATTGCGTGGTTCTTTTCGACGAAATCGAGAAAGCGCACGTCGATGTCTTCAACACGCTCCTGCAAATTCTCGACGACGGCCGGTTGACCGACAGCCAGGGCCGCACGGTCGATTTCAAAAACACGATCATCATCATGACGTCGAACATCGGTTCGCGTCATCTCATTGAAAACGCCTCGGAGAGAAGCGGCGAAATCGCCGAAAAAACGCGCGAAGCGGTCATGGCCGAGATGCGCGCCCATTTTCGTCCCGAGTTTTTGAACCGGGTGGACGAGATCGTCCTTTTCAAGCCGCTAACGCTGGCTGAAATTGAACGGATCGTCGATCTGCAGCTCAACCTGCTCCGCTCGCGCCTGGCCGAGCGCCATATCGAGCTTGAACTCAACGCGACCGCGAAGGAACTGCTGGCCCGGCGCGGCTACGACCCGGTCTACGGCGCACGTCCGCTCAAGCGGCTGATCCAGCGCGAACTGGAAACCAAGCTTTCTCGCGCACTACTCAGGGGCGAGATCACGGACAATTCGCGGGTCGAAGTGGTGGCCAAAAAGGGCGAGCTGGAGTTTGAAACCAAACCGCTCGGGAAAAAGGCGAAGGAATAAAACGTGTACGATGAGCCAAAAGAAGCCTGAAAATATTTGGAAAATAATCGTTCTCGCTCCGATTTTGGCCATGGTAATAATTTTTACTTTAGCGTTTACTATGACGAGTGTATTCCTGATTTGGCAACGGCTTTGGCACCACTAAACCCCTCTTGATAGTGGGTTATTTTGTGGATTTGCCGAAAAATCGACGAAGAATCAATCCGTCATCCCGAGCTTGTCGAGGGATCAGTTCGGTCTTCTCCTCGCTCCCAAGTTCAACTTGGGAGCGAGGAGAAGAAATTTGGCTCGCTTCCGGTCAAGAATCGGACGAGTCTTGGCCTCGACTCCGATGAGGCTATCGCTCCCGGCTCTGTTTTTTGTTCTGTCGGGTTTTGTCGCGCTCCCGGCCAAGACCATCAATTTCTCCGGCGACAACTTCAGCATCACGATTCCCGATACCTGGACGACAAGCCAAGCCGAGGGCCGGTTGCTTTTGGCCACCGACGCGAACCATACCGCAATGGCCGATCTCATTTCCCTCCCCAACTCCGACAATGCTAGCGTAAGCAACCCGATATTTATCAAAGGTATAAAACATGGCATGCAAGTAACGGCCCAAAAGCAAGGCGTTACGATGCAGTTCTCATCGGAAGGTCCGGTGACCCTTGGCGGCGTTTCCGCCTATTACTTGCGGGGCGCAGCCGACGCGCCGGACACCGGTCCGTATTACCTCCGCTGTTACACTTGGGCCGGCAACGCAAAACTTTATACGCTTACGCTCCAAAGCAACGATAAAGCCGCCGACGCGACGCTTCAGGGCATTGCCGAGTCCCTTGCTTATCAAAGTCTGCCGGCGCAACCCGGCGCGAGTCAATTAGACGCTGACAAGCTCGGTTATCTACAAAGCCCGCCGGCGCAACCCGACCTGGGTGTGCCGGACGCTTACCAGTTCGGTTATCGATGTGGGCGGATCATCGGTGCCGTCATCGCCGTCCTGGTTTTTTTCTTGATCATTAAAAGACTTTTGTTTCGTTCTCCTCCTCCGCCGCCAGGATAGGCGCTGGTCGCACGCCGGTTTCCCACGTGACTTTTTCCCCAAGTTGGGGATAGTTTCTGCTGCTTTGCTTGGGGAGGAGTTTTATGTCGATTCACGTTGCCCTTCATCACGTCACCCATTACCGGTACGAAAAGCCGATTGCGCTCGGCCCGCAGGTGGTGCGTCTGCGCCCGGCGGCTCATTGCCGCACGCCGATTCTCAATTACACGCTTCACATCACGCCCAAGACCCACTTCATCAACTGGCAGCAGGATCCGCAGGGCAATTTTCAGGCGCGGCTGGTTTTTCCGGAAAAATCGGATGAGTTCAAGGTCGAGGTCGAGCTCACCGCCGACATGGCGACGATCAATCCATTCGATTTCTTCCTCGAAAACGGCGCGAAAGAATTTCCTTTCGCCTACGATGCCATCATGGCCCACGAACTCAGGCCTTATCTTGAGCTTGAAGCGCTCGGGCCCCGGGTGCGGAGCTTTCTCAATCGCGTACCCCGCGACAAGCGCAACACCATCGATTTTCTCGTCGACTTGAACTGCCTGGTTCACCAGGAGGTGAAATATATTGTCCGGCTCGAACCGGGCGTCCAAACCTGCGAAGAGACCCTGGGCCTTAAAAGCGGTTCCTGCCGCGATTCGGCCTGGCTTCTGGTCCAGATTTGCCGCCAGCTTGGCCTCGCCGCCCGGTTCGTTTCCGGTTACCTGATCCAGCTCACCGCCGACGTCAAGCCGGTCGATGGCGGCGCGGCGGGACCCGAGGCCGATTTCACCGATCTTCATGCCTGGACCGAGGTTTATCTCCCCGGCGCGGGTTGGGTTGGACTCGACGCCACGTCCGGCCTTCTCGCCGGCGAGGGACATATCCCGCTGGCAGCCACCTCCGACCCGGTCACCGCCGCGCCGATTACCGGCGAGCATGAACCGACCGAGGTGAAGTTCGATTTCCAAATGAGCGTCACGCGCATCCATGAATCGCCGCGCGTCACCCTCCCTTACCGCGAGCATCAATGGCGCGAAATCGAGATTCTTGGCCGCAAAATTGACGAGGAACTCACCGCGCAGGACGTCCGTCTCACCATGGGCGGCGAACCGACCTTCGTTTCGACCACCAACCGGGACGGTTTGGAATGGAATTTCACCGCGCTCAGCCCGGAAAAGCAGGAAAAGGGCGAGAAGCTGCTCAAGCGCCTCCGCGATCGTTTCACCACCGGGGCGCTGCTTCATTTTGGCCAGGGCAAATGGTATCCGGGCGAATCGCTTCCCCGCTGGGCCTATAGTTGTTATTGGCGCAAGGATGGCGAACCGATCTGGAACGACCAGGGGTTGGTGGCTGAAACGGGAAAGAATTACGAAGTTACTTCCAACCATTCGGTCCGCTTCCTGCGCCTGCTAGCCGAAAAATTGAGTCTCGACCCGAAGTATGTCCGCGATGCCTACGAAGATATCTATCATTATCTCTTCGAGGAAGGGCGCCTGCCCTATAACGTTTCGGTCTTCGACTCCAAGGTCAAGACGCCCGAGGACCGCGCCCGGCTCGCCCGCGTCTTCCGCCAGGGTCTCGATGCGGTGGTCGGCCACGCCCTGCCTGTGTTGCGCGCCACCTGGCTGCCGGGCCGCCCCTGGCAATCAACCGTCTGGCACTTGCGCACCGAGCGACTCATGCTCATCCCCGGTGATTCCCCCATGGGTTACCGGCTTCCGCTCGAATCGCTGCCGTGGGCGGCCCAGGGCGACGCCGTCCAAATCGTGGAGCAGGATCCGATGGAGCGCCGCCCCCCGTTGCCCGGCGCCGAGCACAAAAGGAAACGGGTTCGCGGCGAAAGCCAGGGCCTTCCGCCGGGCGATTATCCGCAAGTTCCCATCGGCGAGCCTGACGCGAATCTCGTCCGCACCACCATCTGCGCCGAGCCGCGCGGCGGGCAGCTCCACATCTTCATGCCACCGACGGCCTACACCGAGGATTACCTCGACCTGATCGCTGCCGTCGAAGAGACCGCCGCCGACCTCGAACAGCCAATCCGCATTGAGGGCTACACCCCGCCGCCCGACCATCGTCTGCAACATTTCAAAATCACACCCGATCCCGGCGTGATTGAGGTGAATCTCCATCCGGCGGCGAATTGGCCCGAGCTGGTTCATAATACCGAGATTCTTTACGAGGAGGCGCGCCATTGCGATCTCGGCGCGGAGAAATTTCTCCTCGATGGGCGTCATGTCGGCACCGGTGGCGGCAATCACGTCATTCTCGGCGGCCCAACTCCGCTCGATAGCCCGCTGCTGCGCCGGCCCGATCTGCTGCGCAGCCTGGTCGGTTATTGGCAGAATCATCCCTCGCTCTCCTATCTCTTCTCGGGCATGTTCATCGGCCCGACCAGCCAAATGCCCCGCATCGACGAGGCCCGCAACGACGCGCTCTATGAATTGGAGCTCGCCTTCAGCCAGGTGCCTGAGTTCGGCCACATTCCGCCGTGGCTGGTGGACCGCATCTTCCGCAATATCCTGACCGACATCACCGGCAACACGCACCGGGCCGAGTTTTGCATCGACAAACTCTTCCCGCCCGAAGGCAGTTCAGGCCGGCTTGGGCTTCTTGAACTACGCAGCTACGAAATGCCGCCCCATGCGCGGATGAGCCTGACCCAGCAACTCTTGCTGCGCTCCCTGACCGCGCGTTTTTGGAAACAGTCTTACAAACAAAATCCGGTGGCTTGGGGCACGCAGCTTCACGACCGGTTTCTCCTGCCTCACTTTTGCGAGCAGGACTTCAACGACGTGATTGAAGACCTTCGCCGCGCCGGATACCCGTTCAAATACGAGTGGTTCGCGCCCCACGCCGAATTTCGGTTTCCGCTCCAAGGCGAGGTCGCTTATGACGGCGTCAAACTCGAGCTGCGCGCCGCGCTGGAACCGTGGCACGTCCTCGGCGAGGAAGGCACTCCCGGCGGCACGGTCCGCTATGTCGATTCCTCGGTCGAACGGCTCCAGGTCAAGGTCGACAACGCCATCGACGGACGCCATCTCGTCACTTGCAACGGACGCCGCGTGCCGCTTCATCCCACCGGCACGCCCGGCCAGTATGTCGCCGGCGTCCGCTTCCGGGCTTGGCAACCGCCCGAGGCGCTTCACCCGACCATTGGCGTCGATTCGCCGCTCACTTTCGACCTCGTGGATACCTGGACGGGCCGGTCTCTTGGCGGCTGTGTCTATTATGTCTCGAGTCCCGGCGGGCGTAATTGGACAACCATGCCCATCAACTTCAACGAAGCCGAAGGGCGCCGCCTGTCGCGTTTCCGCTCCTTCGGCCATACGCCTGGGCCGGTTTTTGTGCCGCCTTTCCCGCCCGGACGGCTCGATTTCCCGCTCACGCTCGATTTGCGGAAAGCGGGGTAGAATTGAGAAAACAGCCGCAGGACGATCTTGCGCAGGCAGCTTGGTCAATGGCTCGTCCCGAATTAATTAACCCACCTCCATCCAGACCGTCTTCGCGCCGGCGCCGGGAGGAAAATCGGGCAGTGGCGCGGTCCGGCTGAACCGGCCCGGGCGTTTTTGCGTCCGCAACGCGGCGCGGCCCTCCTGTTCGAGATCGGATACGCGCATTTCCGAGCAGTTGACCGAAAGCAGAATTTTCGCGCCCGGAGCGGCGACTTCGAGCGCCAATGCCATCAGCCGTCCGAAATCGCGCCGCACTTGAAACGCCACGCCCGATTGATTGCGCGAGAAGGTGGGTGGATCGAGAATGATCGCGTCGAATTTCTCTCCGCGCTTGGCCAGCCGCGGTAGAATGGCGAAAACGTCATCGGCGATAAACCGGTGTCCCCCCGCCGGGTCGATTCCGTTTCGCCGGAAGTTTTCCTCGCCGCGGATCAGCGAACGGCGCGACAGGTCGATGCTCACCGTCTCCGCTCCCGCGCTCGCCGCCGCCACCGAGAAGGAACAGGTATAGGAGAAGGTGTTGAGAAGCCGCCGGGGACGTTCCTCACGCAGCCGCGCCCGGTTGGCCCGCTGGTCGATGAAAAGTCCGGCGGAGTAGCCGGCGGCAAAATCGATTCCGTAACGCAAACCCGCCTCGCTGACTTCGGTTTCCAGCGCGATTGCCGAATCTCCCCGCAATAACACAGGCGCATTTCGTTCCGAGGCCTCGCGGGGCAGGTGCTTGCCAAATATTCGGGCCGGGTCATAACCGTAAGCGCCGCATCTTTGCCCGGCTTCGGCCAGCACCGCGCCGCAGTCCCGGTCCTGCTGGTAAGAGAGCAAGAGATCGGATCCAAAGCGTTCCAGCCACCAATTGGAGCCTGAAGCGGCCCGATGGGCATCGGTTCCCGCCCTGTTTAGCGCGAACCAGACGGCGGGTGAAATCCACTCGGTTCGCCGGGAATCCGATCCGGGAAAACGGCGCGGTGATTTTCCGCGCTGAAAAGGAATCGCTTCAGGACGATGAGGTCGAGAACTCTTATCAAATCTAGCCTTCACCAAGTTTGATTTCGCATCCCGGCGCGAGCGAGGCAAGCTCCGCTTTTCTCCTTTTTCCGGCGTCGCTTTAAGTTCCTTACACATAAGGGATTCTTCTCAAAAAATCCCTTGGCATAAGAGATGCTGAGGGTCTGTCCGTGCAAATGCTTACCCCAAGGGTAACCAGGGTTCGCAGGAGGAGATGGACAGGATTGTTAGTGGCGAGTGCGGTCGTACTTACGCTCAGCGACGCCAAACAAACCGGCCTATCGTCCTCCGGGGCTCTTCTTCTCCTGCCTATAAAGAATCTGATTTCATTCCATTTTAATCGGAGTGAGCAAAAAGCACCACATGACCTCGGCCCGATTCGCATCACCGATCCGACGACCGGCATCCGCAGCCTCTTCACCGATGGCTCCCGTTTTATCGATGGAGCGCAGTGCTTCCAATATGTTCTTGGCTCGCCCGCTTGGGCCAAACCTTTCTGTCTGCGTCTCAATTCGTTTGAAAGCCCGAGGGCGCCTCCCTGGGTGGCCCTATTCATGTTCTGTTAGTCTTTCGGCCTCCCTCCTTTGGGCGGTGCCTTACTTCAAGTCAGTTTTTAAAACCAATTTTTATCCAACTTATTTTAATTTAAAATTATGATCAAACGTCTTTCCCCCATCTTTCGATGGACGGTCTGCGGTCTCGTTTTGACTCTGGGAGCAATCCAGGTCAAGGCGCAGACCCCAGCACCTGCGGCGCCCGCGGCTCCGGCAGCTCCCGCTCCGGCCGCCCCGGCCGCGGCAGCTCCGGCTCCAGCGACCAGTAACACACCTCCGCCACCGACCCTGGCGAGCCTGGCAACGTCAGTCGCCACCCTCAATCAGCAGGTCGCTGATATCGCGGCATACGTAACCAACGGACAAGCGGGCGACTATCTGGCTACGACGACGGAAGGTAATAATGACTCCATCCTGAAATCGGGCCTCAACCCGCAACCGGCGCCCGCCAATGCCAAGCCAGGTTGGGAACCGGCTTACCCTAACATGGTTCCCGGCCCCGGCCATAACGCGTGGATGTTAACATCCACCGCTCTGGTATTGATGATGACGCTGCCCGGACTGGCCTTGTTCTACGGCGGTTTGGTTCGCCGCAAGAACGTGCTCTCAGTCTGCGCACAGTGCTTCGCCATCACCGGCTTGGTGACTATCCTCTGGTGGCTCTGCGGCTACGGACTGGTCTTCGGCGTTAACCACGGTTATTGCGATCCCAAAACCGGCGCGGCCACGGCTTCACCTCTCGGTGACCTGAGCTACGCCTGCTTTGGCCACACCATGTTTAACTTCCCGAACGACTCATGCCAGCCCCAGTACGTCGACTCGATTCCGAACGGCAACTATGGCTACTGGATGTCGAACAACGTTTACGCCTGCTTCCAGTTGACCTTCGCGATCATCACGCCGGCGCTCATCGTCGGCGGCATCGCCGAACGCATGAAGTTCTCCGCCCTGGTGATTTTCATCGGGTGCTGGATGTTCATCGTTTACTTCCCCCTGGCCCATAATGTGTGGGGGGTGGACGGCTTGTTCAACGGTGTCTGGAATGCCCATGCCAAAGTGCTAGGCATGGACTTTGCCGGAGGAACCGTGGTGCATATGTCCTCGGGTTGGTCCGGCCTGACGCTTGCCCTCATCGTGGGACGGCGGCTTGGCTGGGGCAAGACCCACTTCGCGCCTCATAGCACGGTGCTGACCTTCATTGGCGCCAGTCTGCTCTGGGTCGGCTGGTACGGATTCAATGCCGGCAGCGCCTGCGCCGCCGACATCATCGCCGCGAACGCCTTCACCACGACGACTCTGGCCACCGCCACCGCTTCCTTCGTTTGGCCCACCATGGAATATTTCCTCAAGGGCAAGGCGACGGTTGTCGGCTTCTGTTCGGGCGCGGTCGCCGGCCTGGTCGTCATCACACCGGCCTGCGGTTACGTCAATCCGCTGGGCGGCATGATTATCGGGGTGATCGCCGGAACAATCCCCTACCTCACCACCACCTACATGAAGCCGCTTCTGGGTTATGACGACGCGCTTGACGTCTTCGGCGTTCACGCCGTCGGCGGAATGTGCGGCGCGATGGCCACGGGCTTCCTCGCCGATCCGTTGATTAACCCGAACTTGTCGGGCGGCGCGGGTGGAGCGACGATGAACAACCTCTGCCTCTGGTACGATCCGTCGGGCAAGTGGCTGGGCCATCTGCTCTATATCGAACAGGCGAAAATCGTCATCTTCACCATGCTGATCTCGTGCATCGGCACGGCGATTATCGGCTATGCGTTGAAGTTCACGATCGGCCTGCGTCCGACACCGGAACAGGAAGAATCCGGACTCGACCTCAGCGATCACGGCGAAGAGGGTTATATCCTCTAAAGAGCCGGGATCAGGCACCATATTAACAGGCGGCGCGTCGTGGATACGGCGCGCCGCAGAACAAAACAAATCCTATGAAAAAAATTGAAGCCATCATCCAGCCCTTTAAATTCGATGAGGTTAAGGAGGCTTTGACCCAGGCTGGGGTCGAAGGGATTACCATCACCGAGGTCAAAGGCTTTGGACGCCAAAAAGGCCATAAGGAAATCTACCGTGGCAGCGAATATACGGTCGATGTCCTTCCCAAAGTGAAACTCGAGATTGTCGCCGCCGCCGACAGAGTCGAAGTCATCGTCAAGACGATCCTCTCCACTGCGAAGACCGGTAAGATCGGCGATGGCAAAGTCTTCATCACTCCAGTTGATGAAGCCTATCGCATCCGAACCGAAGAAAAAGACGAGAAGGCCGTTTAGTTTTCGTTTTTTCTTTCATCCTTGCGGCAAGGGGCGGGCTTCAATGCCCGCCCTTTTGTTTTTTATTCCTTTTTCCGCCCCGGCGTCCATGCCATATCTAAATTGACCTCAAATAGTTCCGGGTGTATTTATGCAACGTTCTAAGAAATGCATTTTTTATGTGCCGGACTTGCCTCATGGTCATGATCGCGGGATTCGCGGTGATTGCGCCGTTTTTGCGCGCCGATAATCAACCGCCACCGGTAGATTCCGGCTATAAAATGGTCCCCATAGCCGGCGCGAATGGGAAAGTCTCTTATATCCGTGTGCAGGACCAGTCCAGTCCATCCGCACACCTATCCTCCAGCAGTTCGGACGGGCAATACGATCCGAGTCAGATCAGCCTGAATAAAACCAGCAATCTGGCCAATAAATCCTTCCCCACTGCTTCCCTCTACCAAAATCACAGTGCCGAAGAAGCCCGCCAGCAGCGCACCTTCATCACCAAACCCTTTTTCGCCGGCAACGATGTTCCATCTGACCGGAGCGTCTCGAATTTTAACACCAAACTCGCCTACCCCGCAGTCCAAGGCTACAATCGCACAGCCGAAGACACCCACAAAGCTTACCTCGCCAACCAAACGAATGCCGATCAGAACAAATCGGCCCGGCTGTCCAGCGCTCCGTCAGAATATCAAAATCGCAGCGCCTATCTCGGCAACCAAAAGGCCAATGTTTATGCCTCGCCTCTGGCCCATATCACGTATACCGGCCCTGGAGTAAACGTGATCAAGAAAGACATGAACAAAGTGAATGTGAGCCTCATGCAGGCGAAAGATTTGCCCAACCGCCCGCTCACCATCGATGAAGTCCGCGACCTTATTAACAATGGCATCAAGCCCGATACCGATGTTCATCCCGCCGCTTCGCAGAGCAAACCGTTGAACGATCCCGGCTACGAACCCGGACCGCCGCCGCCGCCACTTGCGCATTCGTCCCCATCGCCCGCTCCGGCCCTTGCGCCCGCCCCATCATCCCGGGGTGATAGTTCTGACGGAGATCTCCCGTCACCCGGCGCCATGGCGGCGCAACATTTGCAGCAGGAACAGCCGCCGGAAAATTCGGAACCGCTGCCGAAATAAACCAACTCCGGCGCCGTTGTTACGGCTGGACCGTAAGCTGCGTTTGTGCGTTCATCTGCGGGTAATTTGCCATCACCGCCTGCACGGCATAGGCGCCCGGCGTCAGTGGGACCGTCATGTCGTTAAAATCGACATTTTCCACGTAAACCAGCTTGTCATCTTCAT
>DATJMI010000018.1:0-27148 GCA_035508775.1 Methylacidiphilales bacterium | reverse complement strand
CGATGATTTGCTTGTCATCGCCAGAGCGGTGCAAATCAAGGTCGCCACATAATTCCAAACGTCTCTATTCCCGTCCTTGGCCCTTGACCACCGCACAAAAAAGAGAATTGCGAGCAAAAAAAACAGCGCCGATTGCGTGTTCTTCATTTCCGTCATCCATGCCACCGATTCCACCTCCACCGGGTGGAGCGCCCAGAGTGCCGCCCCCAGCCAGGCTCCTGGGATTTTGAGACTCTCCAAAACCCGCCAGAGCAAAACCGCACAGGCCGCGTGCAAAAAAACGTTAACCAGATGGTACGGAACCGGCGCAAGCCCCCACAGCGCATGCTCCACCCAGAACACGGTTAACGTCAGGGGACAAATATCGGCGGCGCTCGTGGTCCAAATTTCTTTCAACCCGAGCGGCCCCACGATGCATGGATTGGCCACGATAAACGGAGTATCATCCCAGACGAACCCCGTCCACCAGACCGGTGTGTAGGTTAAAATAACCGCCAAAACCAAAATCGACCCAAGAAACCAGTTCAGGTTAAACCAAGTCGGCATTGACGCGGCGTCGGTGGCGCTGGCGGCGGCTTTCGCGGAAATTTCAGGGGCCGCGGTTTTCTTCTTCGTGAATCTTTTCGCCATTTGCTCTCGGCAATCAGAATGAGACTTTTTTCACTTTCATAGAAGCAGATTTTGTTTTGGTCGCGGCGCGAGGCGGCACGAGCATGAGGACAACGGCGGTCTACTTCATATTTCTCGCATCTGAATTCTCGTTGCTGAAAGTGCCAGGAACATGATAAAAACGAGCTGTGATTCGAACCATAAAAGGTCCTTGGGCAAAGAGCATTTTGCGTTCGGTTTTAGCCACAATCATTTTCAGATTCTGCGCCACGCCAGAATTCACGAGGATTCAAAATCAACCGGGCTCGGCTTGATCGAAGCCGCCATCGCCGATACCCGTCAAAACAATCTCGACGAGGCGAATAGCGAAATTGAACAAGCCATCACGTCCATCCACAACGTCATCGCGCTGCCGCCTCCGCCCTACGGGCTGTCCGAAAAGTAGGCATGGGTCGTGTAACAAGTCGAATTTGAGCCGATAGATAGACGGCCCCTGGTTTTTAAGGAGCCGTCACATTCAACCGGATAAACTCCACCGTTCCGTTGAACGGAACTTGCGCCTGCATAATCGGATCGCCCGTGTTCGGATCGGTTCCGGTCTGAACGATGGCCGGATTATTTACCGTCGTCCAATTGACCAAGTCGGGCGAGGTTTGAACATTAACCGTAAGCCCAGTCTCCAGCGTGTACTGGCGGTATGTTAGCGTGAGATAATTCGTGACGCTGATCGTGGTGATCCCCACGACCGGCAATGCGGCAATGTCGCTGGCTTTCATCACTTCGGTGGGATTGATATCGAACAAATATTTGAGCAGGTTGGGCACACCGTCGTTTTCCGGCGTGGCGCTCTCTCCGCTGATGGCGGAATTCTCCATTTGCGACGTGGTAAAATAGAGGCCAGCCCACGAGGCATAAGTCGAAGTGATCGTCAGCGTAAACGGCGACGACGTGACCTGGTTGCCATAGTCGTCGCTAACTGCGACATCATAGGTTCCAACGTTGCTGTTGGAGAAATTGGTGATGCTATACGAAGAGGAAGTGGCGCCGCCGCTGATGTTCCCATCGCCCACCTGCCATTGATAAGAAAAGGGGCTGGTGCCGGAAGCGGTGACCGACAAGGTGATGGAATAACCCGCATCGACCGCCTGCGAGGTGGGTTGCGAGGCGATGGTGAGCGGATTTACCGTCAAAGTAGCGGAAGTGGATGTGGCGCTTCCGAAAGAGGTGGTCACCACACAGCGGTATTGGTTGCCGCTCATGGAGGCCAACGGCGAATTGACCTCAAGCGTGGCCTCTACCGAGCCGGTATAGGCGCTGCCGTCGCTGAGATTACTCCACGCCGAGCCTCCGCTCGGCAAGACCTGCCACTGGTACGTGTAAGGCGCCGTGCCGGCGGCGGTGATGGAGAAAGATGTTGGCTGATTAACGGTCACCGTCTCAGACAAAGGTCCGGTAGCCAGCGATGGGGCGATTCCTCCCGCGCGAATCGTCTGGTTATAGGTATCGGCCATGTAATATTCTCCGTTGCTGTTGATCGCCGCCGCCTGAAGGCTATAGAATTGCGCCGCCGTGCCCGTTCCGTTCGCGCTGCCGGTCACACCGGGATCTCCGGCGATGGTGCTGAGCACACCGGAAGTATTCAGCTTCCGTAAAAGCTCATTTCCACCGGCATTGGAACCGATGGGTGGAATCAAGCTGTCGGTGATATAGATATTGCCCAAGCTATCGACGGCCACGCCGTTGGGGCCATTCAGGAGCGCGTTGGTCGAAGTCCCATCCATGTAGCCGCTCACTTCAGGTTGCCCGGCGACTGTGGTCACCACGCCCGCGGGAGTGATTTTGCGCAGGACATAGTTGCCATAATCGGCCACGTAAACGTTGCCGCTGCTATCGACCGCGAGGCCGGTTGGAGTGTTGAACAACGCCGCCGTGCCCGTTCCATTCGCATAACCAGCCGTGCCCGATTTTCCGGCCAAAACGCTCACGGTACCATTTGATATTATTTTTTTGACGACGTTGTTGCCGGTATCAGCGACATAAAGATTGCCCGATTTATCGATGGAGATGCCATTGGGCTCGTTGAATCCCGAGGCGAAGGTGTTGACCCCGCCAGTTGCCGTCGTGATTTTGCGAATCTGGTTATTTCCCGTATCGGCGACATAAAGATTGTTCGAGTTATCAGCGACGACGCCATTAGGTGTATTAAACAGGGCATTGTTGCCACCGGCGTTCGTATCTCCGGCTTTTCCGGTCAGGCTGCCGTAGGGTGTCGTTACCACGCCGGCTGGGGTTACTTTACGAATCGCATTGTTATTGTAGTCGGCAACGTAGACGTTGCCCGAGCTGTCGAGCGTAATCCCGCTGGGATAGGCAAATCCCGCCGCCGTGCCAGTACCGTTGTCTTCATTGGTCGTGCCGACTTGACCAGCCAGCAACGAAACCTGGAGTGGCGTATCGGCAATGAGGACCGAGGCTGTGCTCGTCAGCGTTTTATTGCCGGAATAGGTGACGACGCACTGAAATTGATCGCCACTCATGGCTGAGGTCACCGCCGTCACCGTGAGCGACGGCGTGGTCGTCCCGCTATATGTTCCGTTGTTGCTCAGATTGCCCCAGGTGGTGCTGCCAAACGGCATGCGTTGCCATTGATAGCTGACCGGGCTCCCGCCAGCCGTCACAGTTATCGTCGCATTCTGCCCTGGAATAATGGTTTGAGATAGGGGAGACTCTTGCACGCCCCGCAACGCGGCGGATCCAACCAAAGTTTGGGCGAAAGTCTGCACCACCGGCACACCGATGCCCGACGCTTCATCGTATCCTATGGTTGCGCTGTATAATCCCCCGCTCTTGGGGGTGGCATTGTTTCCAGTGGTAATATCACGGAAATTGGAAGTGAGAAGGTAAGGATAAATCTGCGGACCCAACGTTCCAAGCACCGAAAGGCCGGCATTTTGCCGGGCTTCATTCAGCAAGGCGCAAAAAGCGGCACAGGTCGGAGTGCCCCAACTAGTGCCTCCGACGTCCTGGTTTGTGCTATCCAAAACAATCAGCGCCCCGTAATTGGGATCCGCTGTGGCGGTAAGATCCGGCACCTCCCGCATGCCCCCACTCACCCCCGTGCCGGTTTGCCAGCTGGGCCGGTTAAAATATTCGCTGACACCGCCGCCGCCCGCGCCGGAGGCGTTGTTCCAGACCGTCTCGCTGCTGACAGCGTTGCTGCTGGTGAGAATTAATGTCGTGCCGCCCACCCCTGCCACGTTCGGGTCGCTCGCCGGAAATTCCGCTTGCAGAGGACCGGTTTCGTCCCCGGTCCCGTTTTGTCCCGGAGTCGAACCGCTATCGCCGCTGGAGGCAAAAATGGTCACCCCCGCGGCGGTAATCTCCGTGAAATATTGATCATCCGTATCGCATTGGCTAAGGGTGGTGTAGGTTTCTCCACCGCCATAACTCATCGACATTTGATGGATTCCATATCCGGGGTGGTTGGTCACATCTTCATAAACCTGCTCATAAGTCTGATCAAGGTCGGTTTCGGCCAGGTCGGTGGCGGCATAAACGCGCACCTTCGCGCCGGGGGCAATGGAGCTGCTCCATTCGGTGTCGAGCGTTTCCTCTCCCGAGGCCTCGGGCAGCGTGCCCGCCACAGCCTGGACAAACTGGATGTTATTGATCGACTGATGAACGTTAGCGGTTTTCCAGAATGTGATCAAATCATCGGTGGAAGGAAAAGTGTCGATGACAATGGCGATCGTTTGTCCCGACCCGGTGATATTGGCGCTGTACAATCCGTTGGTGCCGTAAGCCTGCGCAAGCTGGCTTGGATAATATGTCGCCGCGCTGCCGTCGAGGCCCTGCTTGATCAGGTGTTTATGCGGCCGGATATGCGGTTGCAGGCCGTTGACGCCAATCAGGAGAGGCGCCAGTGACGCAGGCATTCTCGGGGCGCTGATCGCCGAAGTGTACTCTTTCCCCTCCAGCGTCACGCGGGCGAAATTAACCTTGAATGCCTGCTGAATCTGGCTGACTTTCCCCGAAGCAAAGACGGCCAAGTGATCCGGGGCGCTGCGGACAATGGTCAAACCCTGGCTCGAAACCCAATCGAGCACAGACTGATAATCGGCCGCAGAGGGATCGTATTTGGCGGTTATCTCCCGGGGTGAAATTTTTTCGCCATCGGCCACACGTTGCCGCAGCTCGGCAAAGTTGCGCATCTTCAGCGTCACCTCGATGGTCATCTTCGCAGCGCTTTCGCTCGGCTTAAGAGCGATGCGGGAAATCGTCGGGCGGTGTGGGGATGGAGGCCCGGCGATATTGCCCGATTCAACCGGCTTGACACTGTCTGGTAAAAGCACGGAAGCAGAGCCCGCAGCCGCCCAAAGGCCGCCACTGAGACTCCACCCAAAAACCCATGCAAAGCCCAATAAAAAGCCGGGAAGAAAAAAATATTTCCCTCGGAACGAAGGCATACGGATTCACCCTTCTGACGGCGTCAAAACACCTATGGTTTGACGAATCATATCAATGATCACGCCAAAAAAATCATTAAAACTATGCCACCTTCTCACATCCAATGTAATTTATTGATTTGCAGATAGTTATGGCTCGAATAAAATCCGGGAGAGACTCTTTTTGAATTGTCCGAATAATAGGCATAAAGATTATTTGGAAAGTAGGTGTGGTCATACCGAAAGGACTTTGCCTTTTAACTTCGTGGCCCGGTACTGCAGATGGCAGCAAAATTTGGCTCCAAAATACCACCATGCGCAGCACTTTCGCACAGTCCACTACTATTCTGCCATTTCCTAAAAAGTGAGTGAGGCGGGCGCCGTTTGAGAAAGGAGCTGATGCCGGTACGGTTCACAACATGGATAGTAGGAGAACAAATGCTCCACCTTGGCCTGTAACTCATCATCCAAAAGTTCCAGCCCCCGGCCCGGTCGGCCGACGTTCAAGCGAATGGGCTTCTTCTTGGCTTGTACCACGGCCCGGGCCGCCGCTTCGTCCGAATGGTCCAACCCACAGAAGGCGCCAATTCTCTTTAAAGTCGCTTCCGGCTGGTAAATCCAGTCCGAGTAGTTAATCCAAAGTAAACGGATATCCGGATGTTTCTTCGCCTCGATCCAGCTTACGAGAAAATTCAGATACCAGGGCAGGATCAGATCGATGATAAATTCATACTGACGCCGTCTCTCCCACTCCAAAAACTCTTCCTGCACGTAAGCCTGAGGATTTTCCAAGCCCTCGTCGACAAGGTGGTCCCGGAAAGAGATTACCGCATCGAACAAATTCCGGATCATGACAAGGGTATGGACATTGAATAAACGGACAATTTTAAGGGTGCTCTCGCTCGCCCTCACGTGATGGTGGGCAAAAAGAGCGTCGGAATCCATCACACTGGCAAGCTTGGACCAGGAAATCTCCTGTTCGCATCTTCCGTAGGTCCTAATGAGATCGTGAACGGGAAAATTAAGATAATACCGGAGTAATTCCGTCATGTAAGTCGAAGCCGACTTGGGCATGCACGCAATCAGGACGCGCGTTCGGCTGCGATCGACGTTCTTCTCGTAAAACGAAACCAGCTTGTTATGGCGGGCGAGTTTGCTGTTCCTGACACAGAACTTGTGGAAGTAACGTTGTAAGTTAGCCATGAGCCGTTAAACAAAGCTCTCCCATCATCCCCCATCTGACGGCATCGCTGCAACAAAAGTTACCAAAAATTTTTATCTTTTTCCCAAACAGCTCCTACCGGCTGATTGTACAAAATATTTTTATAAGCTAACCGCTTAAATCATTTTATATTTCGGCAAGCAGTGACCTGCGTCGAATCTGAATCAACTTGCTTATCGCTAAACCCATATTTCCCAGATAAAGATAGATGTAGAATAAGCAATCTATGGAATAGGAACCGTGATTCTCACCGCCGATATGGGGACGATCCAAAACAAAAACAATTTTTATTCTTTCGACCAGCAACGGGCTGGCGATGAGATAGCCTACCGCAAGGCGCTCCAGGATGAACTGGCGCAGGCAAATAATTGAGCGATATCCTATCAATCGAATGAGATTTTTTGGGTATTCTTCAACAACAACGCAAGGGCATCCACACTTGCTTTTGCTAGCCGCGCTTTTCGCCTGGTTGGTTTTTTCCGTGGCGGTTGACGCCAGCAATTTTCCCAACTTAGACAAGACCATCAATCTGTTGAATCACGCTAAAAACACCTCTGACATGAACAAAAAAGCCTCTTTTCTGGGATCGGCGCTGCAGATTCTGCGTCACGCCAGAATTCCCGAGGATTCAAAATCGCCTGAACTCGGCTTGATCGAAACCGCCATCACCGATACCCGTCAAAATAATCTCGGCGAGGCGAATAACGCAATTGATCAAGCCATCACGTCCATCCATAACGTCATCGCGCCGCCCGCCGAACATGCCGCGCGGGTTCAACTGACGGAGGGGCAGGCCGAAGCCCTGGCGCTGATCAAAGGCGATAATGCGGAGGGAACGGGCTTTCTGGTGAAAACAGCGGACGGCCCGGCGGTCATCACGAATATCCATGTTATTTCCAACAATCCACATCTTCAGATTCTGACGAACACGGGGGTGCAGCCGCAAATTGTCTCCTACAAGGGCGCGACGGATCGGGATTTGGCGATGATCATGCTCAAGAATGACAAGTACAGCTATCTCGATCTGGCCACCGATGTGCTCGGCGCAGCGCAGCCGGGTGACGAAGTGATCACACCGGGCAATAGCCAGGGGGGAGAAGTGATGCTGAACACGGAAGGGACCGTGCGCGGCATCGGCCCGCAACGGGTCGAGTTCGATAATCCGATCTACCATGGCAACAGCGGCGGCCCGATTATTCACGTCAAAAGTGGGAAGGTGATCGGCGTGGTGACGGAGGCGATCAAGTTCGACATTTCCGACAGCATCGACAAGACTTCCTTTGCCAACCGCAATTCGGCCATCACTAGTTCGCTGCGCTACTTCGGCATGCGGGTCGACGACGTGCCGAAATGGGAGCCGTATGACTGGGATCGCTTTCAGGCAGAGACATCGTTCCTGGATAAATTTCACAAAAGGAGCCAGTGCCTGGATTCCTTTATTAACACGCCCGCCCGTTCGCGCGCCAAGTATGCTAATTTTTACCTGAGCGACGACCAGCTCCGCGCCGTCATCGAAACCTACAATAAGGAAACATCCGGTCACGCGGACAAAGAGGACCGCAAACGGGCCCTTACCGAGTTCATCAATAATCTCCGTGTTTTGGCCAATGCCGATATAGGGACGATCCAAAACAAGAGCAATTTTTATTCTTTCGACCAGCAGCGGGCCGGTGATGAAATCTCCTATCGCAAAGCGCTCCAGACGGAACTGGCACGGGCCGATGAGTTGATGCAGTTCAATAATTGAACGGCGGCGCGAAGTCCTGCGGACGGCAGAAAAGCTTCACCTCAAAGAGAATCTGCCGTGCGTTCTCCGGCGCGATTATGGTTAAATGGCCATAAATACACCCTTTTGGCACAGTTAGTTGAATTTTGATCTTATCCGCCGCTTCTACGGGTTGGGATATCAGAATGAAAAACAGCGCCGCCGCCCATGTAAAATAAAATCGCATAAGCTCTTCATTTTTTCCGGCGATAAAACCATCCGGCAGTGAACCTCATGTCCGGCCGGCCGGGGCCCCTTTACCCCTCTTTCCCTTTAGCCCCGGCAGCCGGACACCCACCTAACCCAAGCTAACCAACTCAACCCTAACCAAATCCTTATGGCGTTCTCTGAACGTAAACCAACCCCTTCGGATCAAAAGAACCATCGATGAAATTATTAATCGTGTAAGCGCCGGTGGTGGAATTGACTCTCGCAAAAGTGGAATGATTATCCTTATAGGTCACCGCCAATCCATCCGTGTTTAAGGGACCGGCCGCTGTACAGGTGGCAGAACCCGGCCCAGGCTGTGCCGGATAACTTACTGTGCCACCTGTACTAAAGACGACTGGCAGCTCATCCGGCGCCGTCGAGGAGATCCCCACCGGTCCTGGAGTGCTTCCCGTGCCATTCAATCCCGTGATGTCCCATGAGACATTGTTCGACGCCAAATTCACCGCCGGACTGGTCCCCGTGAATTTGGTTTGCGTGCCGCCAGCCAGATAAAAGATACTTGGAGAAGTTAGATAATTGTTCGCCAATAACAATTTAAACGCATCCGTTGAAGTATTGCCGTCCGGATATTGTCCCTGATCGACCCCATATTGCATCATGAGTTCCCCAATGTTGTGCGAATTCTGCATGGCCGCGTTTTCTCGCCCCATTTTCAGCGCGTGCATAGCCGCAGGCGCTAGAACAGCGACAAGAATCGCAATGATGGAGAGCACCACCAAGAGTTCTACCAACGTGAATCCGCGCTGCCGCGCAACGCGAACCGGCAAGATTAAGTTGGATTTAATCATAAACAGACTCTAATCCTTGTTTCTAAAAGGTCAAATGGATGGATAACGATTTTTGCCATTTTTTTAAAAAAGAGCTTAAAAAATTCCGGCGGGTTATTGCTTCTTGTCCCGGTCTGCCATAAAAAAGCGCCATGCGCATTTTTGTCGCGCGGGAAACCAGTCCTGCTGAGAAACGGGTGGCCATCGTGCCAGCCACAGTAACGCGGCTGGTGAAATTAGGCGCACAGGTGACAATTGAAGTTGGGTTGGGAAAAAACATTCATTTCCCCGACGCCGCCTACACTGCGGCGGGAGCAACTGTCACTGCCGAACGCGCCGCCGGATTGGCGGATGCGGACATCGTCCTGCGGCTTGGGAAGCCGTCCCTCGATGAAATCGGGAACCTGAAACCGGACACGATCCTCGTCAGCCATCTCGATCCATTCAACGAACCCGAGCTGCTGCAGCAACTGGCCAAGGCGAATATAAGCGCCATTGCCATGGAGATGATTCCGCGCTCGACCATTGCGCAGAAAATGGATGCGTTGAGTTCGCAGGCAAATTTGGCCGGTTACGTGGCGGTGATTTTGGGCGCGGAACGAATGCAGTGGATTTTCCCCATGATGACGACACCCTCGGGCACGATCCGCCCCGCCAAAGTCTTCATCATCGGTGTTGGCGTCGCGGGTCTGCAAGCCATCGCGACGGCGAAACGGCTCGGCGCTTCGGTCGAGGCTTTCGACACGCGGCCCGTGGTCGAGGAACAGGTCAAGTCGCTCGGCGCGAAATTCGTCAAGGTCGATCTGGGCGAAACCGGCCAGACCGCGCAAGGCTACGCCCGGGAACTGACCCCGGAGCAATTGACCAAGCAGCGCGAGGCCATGGCGGCAGCTTGCGCGCAGGCCGATTTGGTCATCACCACTGCGCAGGTCTTCGGGCGGCGCGCGCCCCAGATTGTGACCACTGCGATAGTCGAACGGATGAAGCCGGGCAGTATTATCGTCGACCTAGCCATCGATTCGGGCGGCAATGTCGAGTGCGCGCGGCTTAATGAGGAAGTGACGGTCGGAGAAGTCACCGTGCTCGGCTACGGCAACCTGGCCGGGCGCGTCCCCCGCACCGCCAGCAACATGTACTCGAACAACCTGGGCAATCTGCTCGAGCATTTCTGGGACCGGGAAACAAAATCGTTCAAGCTTGATCCGGCCAACGAAATCCTTAAAGACTGCCTCGTCACCCACCAAGGAGCCATTGGCCCCGAAAGGCTCCGCCAACTGATCGAATCGTCCAATGCGGCGGCTTAACTGGAACTGCTTATGAATTCTGACATGTTTATCGCCGCTCTCTACATTTTCTCCCTCGCGGCCTTCCTCGGTTATGTGGTGATCTCGCGGGTGCCGCCGTTGCTCCACACGCCATTAATGTCGGCAACCAATGCCATTTCGGGCATCACGTTGGTCGGGTCGCTGGTGACCGCCGGCCAGGACAGTTTCGTTAGCAATATCCTTGGCTTTGTCGCCGTGACATGCGCCACGATCAATGTGGTCGGCGGCTTTTGGATCACGGAACGGATGTTGAAATTTTTCCGGCGCAAGGAAACTCCGCCGCCCGGCGCAAAGAAGGAGTGACGGACGTGACGCACTACTTCACCGAGTTTAGCTACCTGGTCGCCTCAATCCTTTTCATCCTCGGGATGAAAAGCCTGAGTCATCCCGACACCGCCCGGCGCGGCATGCAGATGGCCGAGGTGGGCATGTTGCTGGCCATCATCGGCACCCTGCTCAACCGGGAAATCGTGAGCTACCAGTGGATTGTCGCCGGTTTGATCATTGGCAGCCTGATCGGCGGCGCCATTGCCCAGCTTGTGCCCATGACGGCGTTGCCGCAGCAGACCGCTCTCTCGCATGCCTTCGGCGCTTTCGCCGCGTGCCTTGTCGGCATTGCGGAATATCACCGTCATGGCGCTGATCTCGGCGAATTCAAGCTGGTTGCCATCAACATCGAAGTACTGCTCGGCGCGCTCACCACCACGGGCAGCCTGGTGGCCAGCGCGAAGCTACAGGAAATCCTGCCCGGCGGCCCGATGACTTTCCGGGGTCAGAACGTCTTCAATCTCTCGATTCTGGCCATTGCCCTCGGCGCCTTCGGCTACTTATGCGCTTTCCCGGGCGCGGCGGTGGCATTTTATCTCATGCTGGCCGTCGCGTTTGTCTTCGGTTTCATGTTGGTGATGCCGATTGCGGCCGCCGATATGCCGGTGGTGATGTCTCTTCTCAATTCGTATGCCGGCCTGGCCGCGGCGGCGACCGGATTCGCCATCGACAACAATGTTCTGATTATCGCCGGCACCCTGAACGGCTTTTCGGGTTTCATGCTTTCGGTGCTCATGTGCAAGGCGATGAACCGCTCCATCACCAATGTAATTTTCGGCGCTTTCGGCAGCGGCGGCAGCGAAGGCGCCATCGTCAATGGCGGCGAGATGCGCGAAGTCGGCCTGGAAGACGCGGCCACGCAGATGGCCTATGCGCGGCAGGTCGTTTTCGTCCCCGGCTACGGCATGGCCACGGCCCAGGCTCAGCACGTTGTCTCCGAACTCTCCGATGTGCTGGAACAAAAGGGTGTGACGGTGAAATTCGCCGTTCATCCCGTGGCCGGGCGCATGCCGGGCCACATGAATGTCCTGCTGGCCGAAGCCAATGTCCCCTACGAACAGCTCTATGAACTGGAGCAGATCAATCCCGATTTCCCCAATACCGACGTCTCCATTGTCATCGGCGCCAACGATGTGGTCAATCCCGACGCGCGCGACAACCCGGCCAGTCCCATTGCCGGCATGCCCATTCTCGAAGTCGACCGCTCCCGTTCCGTGATCGTGCTCAAGCGGGGCAAAGGCAAAGGGTTCTCGGGACTCGAAAATCCACTCTTTTTCAAGGAAAACACCGGGATGCTCTATGGCGACGCCAAGGATTCTCTCGCCAAGCTCGTCATTGCGGTACGGCAGGCTTGATTGGCCGCGCAGTGGGCGTTGGAGCAGGGGATTTCATTTGTCGCCCCCAAAAGTCTCGTTCCCTCATCGATGTTTTCGGGGTAGCTGAAAACGGCAACGGCACACCAAAAAACAGAACCTACCTTGCCCTGTCGGCTGAAAAATAGTCGATGAAAACCGAAAAAGTCTCGTCAGCGACAAACCTTAAGTCAAAATCACAGAAAGGAACCTATCCATGCCAAAAACAGTTACCTCAAAATGGGAAATTCGCGTTAGGTTCGATGATAAGGTTTAAACGATAAAATGCCCGTTATCGTATTTAAAGTATTACATAGATATGGCATTAAAAATGATTGTCTGAGCCTTAAAAACCTCTTGATCTCCGCCAAACTTGCTGAAGCCGAATTAACGCAGAATGCCGTCCCACAGAGCCCAGTCAGGAGGCGTGGCAGGATGCAGGCGCACTGCGCTTCGCCGATGTCACCAAAGGCATACCGGCGAACCACAGTAACTTTCAACAATCACTTTGAGGTAAAATCAAGCCGTCTTTCTGGGTCGCGTGCGACGGCAAAAACAAGCCAGCAAAACCAGCGGGGGCAGCAGTTCAGTCGTCACTCCTGGTTCTGGGACTGCTTCGATGGCAAGCCCTGCCGGGCCCCCGATATTCGTGATCAGCGAGGAGTTGATCGGATCGCCTGTGGTCGCATCATATTCGCCAACCGAGCCTCTGAGTGATCCAAAATCGTTGTTTGCGACGTAAAGGTCGTTGCCCAGGATCGCGAGACCTTCCGGGTAGTTGAGGTTTGTGACGAGATTGGCGTTGATCGCCACTCCGGTGATGGAGTTGTATTCCCCAATCGTTCCGCCGCTATAGTTGGTTTCGTAGAGATTGTTGCCGGAAACGACCAAGCCCGCCGGGGCCACGCCTGTAATCAGGGAAGCATTGATCGCCGCACCCGTGGTCGCGTTGTAGGCCCCGATCGTCTGCTGAGCAAAGTTTGCTACATAGAGGGTGTTTCCTGAAAGGGCAATGGGGCCGACACTATCTGCCGACAATCCAGCGATCAATGAGCTGTTAATGACGGCGCCCGTTGTGATATTGAGTTCGCTGACGTATCCGCCGCCGAAGCTCGCGACGTAAAGGGTGTTTCCCGAGAGCGCAAGGCCATCCGGACCATTGGATGGGTCGTTGGACAGCGGCGTGGAGACCGAGGCTCCCGTCGTAGCGTTGTATTCGGTTAGCGAGAAGTTACCGTTGCCGCTTCCGACAATGAGATTGTTGCCCGCGACGACGATGGGGCCGTAGGAAATGTTGGTGGACGAGACGAGGGGATCATTGATGTAGTCGCCTGTGGCGGCGTCGTATTCACCGATTTCGTAGGTTGTCTGACTGACACCTGCGGTGTGGGTAACAAAGAGCTGCGCGCGCACCGTCGTGCATGGGAGCCAAATGGACAGCAGGGCGAGGCCCAGGAAAAATCGTGTCGTGAGCATATTAACTGAGATTTCCCATTTGACCCGATGTTCATGGTCTCCAAGTGGTTTCCCAGCGTTTTTGCAACACTCCTGCCAAGGCTGGCCGTTGGCAAGCCCTTTCCACCTCCCACAAGGTAACAATTTGGTGTCATTTGCTCTATTGATTCCTGCAAAACAGGATGACGGCGATAACTTGTACCGTGCTCTCTGAAAAGCAGATTCAATGCTGTCAGTCAGTTTTGCAGTCATCTGTAGGTTGGACGATTTTCGCTCCCCGAGTTGACTCCTTGACCGGAGGCAGAGACACTTCACTCGTGTTGACTGATGTCTTCATGCGGTTTTCATTCATCCACTGGCCGAGACGGGCAATCGCAAGCGCTCAATGGCTTGGAGGATGGATTGGAACAACTCCCGTGGAACCGCCGCCTCTGCCATCTGGAAGATGACCCTGCGGGCATGAGTCACAACCTTTGCGCCGATCTTGATGAGTTTCTCCCTCAAGGTCGTCAGCGTCCAGTAACTCACGGAGCGTGGCAATACAGCCTGCCGCAAATAGTTCCCCAGATTGTAGGCCAGAACGAACAGCCATAATCTGACCTCGCTCTGGCCTAAATCACGGGGGGAAGGTCAAAGACTACGCTCCTTCCCAAGGTGGCTCATGGCAAGTTGACAACAACGAAAAGGAGGCGTCTTGGTTTATTACTCTTACAAATCGTCATAAGGCTGACATAGTGATTTTGCGATTGATGAATGACGGTACGATTAAAGGCTTGTCGCATTTCCCAAACATAGCTTTGCAATCGCAACTTTGGGCGTTGCTCTGGTTCGTCCTAAAAGTCCCTTTAATGGCTTACCGGCGAAACATGAGGCTCTGGTGGATAAAAGTTTACGAAGCTAATTTATACAGATGTCCTTGAATACCAAAGAGAAAAAACCATTTTTATTTATGTTTCTTATAAAGAAATATTTTACTAAAAATAGCTTTCCATTTTCATGCATTCTGCCTAATTCGATGTAATTAAATATGAAAAATGCACTATTCGCCAGCCTCGCCACCCTCTCCCTGTTCGGACTGACTGCCCTCAAAGCAGCCGATGAAAATCCCAACAACACCAAAGACCATGTCTCCAGCATCGCCTGGATCGTGGAGAGAGACAAAGCCGATGATATCGGTGTGGATGGCCGTTACGCGGTCTTGATTGGAAAAGTCACCCAAAAGTACAAGGACGAAACTTATTTCTTCGAAGATGGGACGGGAACAATCCAGCTCGACAGCGAAATCGAACTTCCCATCGGCAAGACCATTGTCGTGCGTGGCGACATCGACCAAGCTTTCCTTGGCATCGGCAAGCTTGAACTCAATGTCAAGAGTTGGCGTTACGTCAAATAATCTCCTTTATTTCCCGTCGCTGAATTTTTGACGGAATCGATGGCGTTTTTCCCGTTCTCAAATGCAATTTGGGAATGGGAAGAGCAAAGCAAATCAGCAAATCCAGCAGACCGATCTTAGGCCAGCCCCTAAAACGTCCCCTTTAGCGACACGGAGACCTGTTGCTCTTCACCCAGGCTGCCCGGCTGCGGATTCTTATCCCAGCGGCTACTGTATTGGATACTGGCGGAAAGATCCTTCTGCAACTTGAATGCCGGCCCCGTGGTAAAGGTCAGCGTCTCGTCATCGAAAGAGACCGGCAGCGCGCTGCTTAGGCTTGGACTGCCGGTTGGCGTGCTTCCCGTAACAGTGGGAGAAGAAGTGATCGTTTCCAACCCATGGGAATTCACCATTTCCGCATAACTATGCCATGACACGTTGGGCAGAATCGTTTGGAACCAATCTCCAAAAATGACTTCGTTGAACTCGTCGGTAATACCGGGAGTCTCCTCGTATTGTTGCTGACGCAGCCCCATCTGCAGTGTCGTATCCTGGGTCGGTTTCCAAATCAGCGACTGTTCCAGGGATGGAAGCCGCGACGGCGGCGCTCCCACGTCGGTGATCTCTTCATAACGCCCCTTAAGAACCGCAGTCAGCGGCATGCTCCCCAGCGGTTGCTGGAGCTGGGCGTCGTAACTTGTGTCATAAGCCGTGGCGATGGAAGTCTGATCTGTGCCGGTACGGTCCGAACTCATGTCCAGCTTCAGGGTCGATTTCAGCGGTAATTGGCTCTCTGCCGAGAATCCGGTGCCCGTCGTTTCGGACGAAGCGTCCGGGTCGGGCAGAATATTATAGGAATCATGGACATTGCCGCTGAGTTTCAAGCCACCGAATGGTTGAAATTGGAGCCCGGCCGTTTGCTCCTGCCAAAGCTCATCTCCTGGGCCGTCAATTGCGGATGTTTCCGGCGAAGGCTCGTCTGCCGGCGGCAGACACGGGCTCGCGCTGCTGTCCAAATTGAGGGAACTCGTCTCGTAGGAGAACGAAAGCAAATCGTCCACTTTCTGAGTGCAGGTGAATTTGTATTTTTCCTGCCAGAGCGAGCCGCTCGACAGAACAGAGGCAGGATCTTGAATGTCCTGCCCCCCTGTCACACTGAATGCCATCCCGGATGCCGTCTGAAGCTCCTGCTCTTCCGCCGGCTTTAACCAATCGAACTGCGGCAAGGCATCGTTTGTGCTAGCCGTCGCCAAAGGGGCCTGTTGCCCCCGCGCATCTGGCGAGAGAAAAAACACCACCGCAAGGCCGAGATACAGTCCGGCCTTTTCCCACCGCAGATAGCTATGGAGATTTACTCGCATCCGGATGAATCGCCGTGCAGGGTGAAAATATTTCGCCCAAGAGCATTGTCCTTGTCTAAAAGACGCATTGGCAATTAAATCCGTTCAAAGGAATAATTTCTATTTTTGCTCTCACGCGGACGCAGTGGCTCCGACTCGATCGACTCAGACCTTCATCCTCTTTTCTTCGGCATCATAAATATCGAACAAATAGACCAAACGGGGAATGAGTGTCTCCGGAACGTTTTGAGGTATGTACTCTTCCATGTACTCCTGCATTTTGTCGGGCATTTCGCTGAGCCGCTTGTAACGCAAGTCATTGTTCCACTTGATGATCTCAATCTGCGGACGTTTCTTTGCGTGCTCTCCAATCCATTTTGTCACCGCTTCATCATCGGCCCCTGTGGCGAGAAAATCGCGCAGGTCCGCGCCCTTCAAGCCGGCAAACCCTAAGAAGAGATTGTCCATCGCACAATCGAAGTGATATTCCCCGATAGTCCCGGCCAGTTCCGCCCTCCCTTTGTCCACCGCACGGGCGGCCAGCACGTAACCTCCCAGCACCGCGCGTGGACTGCGGGGAAAACCCTTTGTCAGATCCGGCGCTAGTTGTTTAACCTGGCGTTGACAGTATGGGTAACAGTGATCGTATACATAAGATCGCAATTTCGCCCATCACCAATTTACCGCAAGTTCCTTCAAAGCGCTTTCCGCCTTCTCGCGCGAAAGCTTGGCGGCGTTCTCACCTTGGTTCATGTTGTCGGCGGCGACAAACTGCACTTCGGTCAGGCCGATGAACCCAAAAATTGTGCGCAAGTAGGGTTCCTGGAAATTCAAGGCAGCCGTAGGTGTTCCCGGCAGATAGGAGCCTCCACTGCTCGTGATAAAGAGTGCTTTCTTTCCTTTGACCAGTCCTTCATATCCGTTCGGCCCGACTCCGAAGGTTTTGCCCGCGCGCACGATCTGATCGATGTAAGCCTTAAACGTCGATGGAATGTTGAAGTTGTGCATCGGCACGCCGAAAATGTAGCGCGACGCGCCGAGAAATTCGTCAACCAGCTGATCCGACACCGTGATGGCGGCCTTCGACTCGGGCGTCTGCGCCTCGGGTGGAGCGAACGCGCCAACCACCCATGGTTCGGTGACATGAGGCACCGGATGATGGCCGAGATCGCGCAACAAAACCGTCGCGTCGGGATGATGTTTCGCCCAATCCTGCGCGAAGTTGACGGTCAGAGTACGCGAAACGGAACGTTCGCCGCGTGGGCTGGCGGTGATGACGAGAACTTTGGACATAAGTAAGTGGCCTTTCTTTTAAAGTTTAGCGAAAAAATCGCCGCTATAACTCGAAGCGCTATAACTATAGGAGATGCGGTTTCAAAACAAGGCGGGTCTGCTGAATCAACTCCATTTTGATTGTCGCTAGGAGGCACTGGGCGTAGCTTTAACCCTCACCCAAACGAGATTTATTTTATGCACGCCCGTCTTTTCCCCTCCCGTGAGAGTTTCCGGGAACTGGCGCACCGGGGCAACCTCATTCCGGTTTACCGTGAAATCATCGCCGATATGGAGACGCCGGTGTCGGCCTTCCAGAAAATCGACACGGGCGATCATTCCTTTCTTTTTGAGTCGGTCGAAAAAGGGGGCAAATTCGCCCGCTACTCGTTTTTGGGCGCAAGCCCGCAGGTGATTTTTCAGGCCCGGGGCAAAGAAGTGAACCTGCGGGAAGGCACGCAGCAGCGCGGTTATGCCATTGCGGACGATCCGCTCCACGAACTCGAACGGTTGATGGCCGGCTTCCGGCCCGTGGCGGGCGAAGGTTTGCCCCTCTTTTACGGCGGCGCGGTCGGTTTCCTCGGATTCGAAGCGGCAACCCAATTCGAGCCGGTGGTGCCGCGGGCGAAAAAGGATGATCTCGGCGTTCCCGACGCCTACTTTTTTATCACCGACACGCTGCTGATTTTCGATCACCTCGAAAGGAAAATCAAAATCGTGGCCAATGCCCATGTCGCCGATCCAACCCATGCCGATCGCGCTTATGACGAGGCGGTGGCCAAAATCGAGGAACTCGAGGCCCGGCTGGAACGTCCCGCGCGCGCGCGGCTCCTCCCTAGCGCCAGTGACGCCGAAGCCATCGAACCGTCGGTCAACATGACCCGCGATGAGTACGTGAAAATGACCGAGGCGATGCAGGAATACATCCGCGCCGGGGACATCTTTCAAGTCGTGCCGTCCCAGAGATTCGAGACGCCGTTCGACCATTCGCCGCTTGATCTTTACCGGGCGCTGCGGTTGATCAACCCTTCCCCCTACATGTTTTGCCTCAAACTTGGCGGCCTGGCGCTGGTCGGGTCGTCGCCGGAATTGCACGTCCGTTGCGAGGAAGGAAAGGTGCAGGTTCGTCCCATCGCCGGAACGCGCCCGCGCGGACAGACACCGGAAGAAGACGACCGGCTGACGCAGGAACTGCTGGCCGATCCGAAGGAGCGCGCCGAGCACGTCATGCTCGTCGATCTCGCCCGCAACGACGTGGGGCGCGTCTGCAAATTCAATACGGTGCGGCTGACCGATTTTATGATCACCGAGCGTTACTCGCACGTGATGCATATTGTTTCCAACGTGGCCGGCGAGCTGAATCCGGGCCACACGGCTTACGACGTCATGCGCGCAACTTTCCCGGCGGGAACGGTCAGCGGCTCGCCCAAAATTCGCGCCATGCAAATCATCGCCAATCTCGAACCGACCTGTCGCGGCCCCTACGCGGGCGCGGTCGGCTACTTCGGTTTTTCCGGCAACCTCGACTCGTGCATCGCCATCCGCACCATTTTGCTGAAGGATGGGAAAGCCTATCTCCAGGCGGGCGGCGGACTCGTGGCCGATTCGACGCCGCTGGGCGAGTACCAGGAATCGGTCAACAAGGCCAAGGCGGGGTTGAAGGCGCTCGCGATGGCGAAGCAGTTCTAACTATCGCCCCCTTAACCCACCATGAATCCTAAATATGAATTCTAAATATCCAAGTGACAACAACCTCTTCCGTAAAATCACAAAGGGAAGAGGAAGAAAACCGGGACCGGCAAATTTCTTTGGTCACGGAATTTGCCTTACATCGTTGGCTAAGGCAGTTCGTCACATATTTGTCCACGGCATTCTAACAGCGCGCACTAACAACACAAAGCCGGGCGCCGTTAAGCAGATTTGCAATATCCTTGCAGACAAACTATTGGAAGTAATGGATAAAGAATTTACTAAAACGGTCAGGTCACCCTAATCCCCATAATCCTAATCGTTGATAATCACCGCAGCTTCGCCCGATAAGGGCATGGACAAAATGTCAAGTATAGTTTACGCTTCTGGAGAAATGCTTGCTCAAGCCGGGTCCATATCAAGTTTTGGTGTTTCACCATCGTTCGGGGAAAAGTCCTTATTTAGAATGGCTCGACCGCTTGAATTGCGATTGTTTTTCGGACCGGGATACCGCGTTTATTTCGGGGAATGTCGCATGACGGCAGTTCTTCTTTTAACGGGCGGAGACAAGTCATCGCAAAACAGCGATATTAAAAAGGCGAAAGAATTTTGGAAAATTTATTTGGAGGATAACCCATGAAAAGGCGGCTCAAAAGCAGGGGCATTCCTCTAGATGAAATCCGGGCGGAACGACTCAAGGAGCCGAGACGGGCCAATTATGCAATGGAGCTGGCCTTGCGGGAATTTGAAAAGGACAACGATGTGGACGCCTTGCTGGACACGCTGAGACTTGTCGCGCAGGCTCAGGGCGGTATCGCTGAATTGGCCCGCAAGACCTCGGTCAGCCGTCAGGCGCTGCACGAGGCGCTTTCGTCCAAAGGCAATCCCAGGCTGCGCACCTTTCAGAATGTTCTGTGCGGTCTGGGTCTGCGGATGACAGTCAAGCCGGCGGCAGGGCGTCGTGGTCTTGGATTACCCGCCTAGGCCGCCTAATTCCAGAAGTTGAACCAATTCTTATTCCCATGATCCTCGTCATCGATAATTACGACTCCTTCACTTATAACCTCGTCCAGTATCTCGGCGAACTCGGCGCGGAACCGGTCGTCAAGCGCAACGACGCAACCAGCGTCGCGGAAATCGAATCGCTGCGTCCGCAGGCGGTGGTGATTTCTCCCGGACCATGCACGCCGAAGGAAGCGGGCGTCTCCAACGAAATCATCGCCCGCATCGGGCCCTATTTGCCTATTCTCGGCGTTTGTCTTGGACATCAGTGTATCGGCCACGTTTACGGTGGCGCGGTGGTGCGGGCGCAACGGCTCATGCACGGAAAGACCTCCCCAATCCTGCATGACGGCACGGGCGTCTTCACCGGGCTGCCGAGTCCCTTCGAAGCGACCCGCTACCACTCGCTGATCATCGATCCACCCACGGTACCCGAAATGCTGATCGTCAACGCCCAAACCGCCGAGGGCGAAATCATGGGTGTGCGTCACCGCGCCTATCCGGTGCACGGCGTGCAGTTTCATCCCGAATCGATCCTGACCCGCCATGGCAAGGATCTGCTCAAAAATTTCCTTCGCCTGGCGGCGGAGTTTCATGCCAAAAGCAAGGCTGCCTGAACTGAGCTACCTCTGATTCCATGCGCGATATTCTGAATCACCCCGCCTTCAAAATGGCCTGCGACCAATTTGATGGCGTCGCCGATTTTCTCAACATCCCGGAAACCATGCGCGAGCGGGTGAAAATGCCGAAGCGGCTGGTCACCGTCTCGTTGCCGGTGCGGCTCGATTCGGGTGAAACAAAAGTTTTTCTGGGCCATCGCGTTCAGCACCACCTCACCCTTGGGCCGACCAAAGGCGGGCTCCGGTACCACCCCTCGGTCGAACTGGGCGAAGTCGCCGCCCTGGCGATGTGGATGAGTTGGAAATGCGCCCTGGCCGACCTCCCCTACGGCGGCGCGAAGGGGGGCGTGGCGGTCGATCCGCGCAAATGTTCCATCGGTGAGTTGGAGCGGATCACCCGCCGGTTGACGAGCGAATTGATTCCGTTCATCGGCCCACAAACCGATGTGATGGCTCCCGACATGGGTACCAATGAGCAGACTATGGCCTGGATCATGGATACCTATTCGCACCAGATCGGTCACGCCGCGCCGAGCATCGTCACGGGCAAGCCGATCAGCATCGGCGGCTCGCTCGGGCGCCGCGAAGCGACGGGGCGCGGCGTCGCGTTTCTCGTCAACCGTGTCGCCGACATGCTTAAGCTTCCCAATGACTGCCGCATCGTCGTCCAGGGTTTTGGCAACGTGGGCAGCTACGCCGCCCTCGGCTTGGCGAAGTACGGTGCGCGCATCGTTGGCGTCAGCGATGTAAGCGGCGGCGTCTACAATCCAAAGGGGCTTGACCTTAACGCCCTGCAGGAGCATATCGCGCGCACCGGCGCGGTGCTCAACTTCCGCGGCGGCGACCCGGTTTCCAACGAAGAACTCCTCATCCAACCCTGCGATGTGCTCATTCCCGCCGCGCTGGACCAGGTCATCACGGAAAAAAACGCAGGCAAAATTCAGTGCCGCGTCCTGGCCGAAGCCGCGAACGGCCCCACCACGGTCAAAGCCGATGCCGTCCTGCGCCAGCGGCCTGAAATCTTCGTCATTCCCGATATCCTTTGCAATTCGGGCGGCGTTATCGTGAGTTATTTCGAATGGGTGCAAGATCTCCAAAGCTTTTTCTGGGCTGAAACCGAAATTTTCGACAAGCTCTATCGCATCCTCGAACGCGCACTCGACACCGTGTTGAAAGAGGCCAAGAAACACAACATCGACCACCGGACGGCGGCGCTTTCGCTCGGCATCCAAAAAGTGGTCAACGGCAAGACCATTCGCGGACTTTTCCCGTGAAATCAGGCGCCGCATCTGTAATACATATCGGAATGTCCCACCTCTTTTTACGGTTCAGCACGCTGGCCGCGCTAGTGCTCGCCTTGCTGCCAAGCGGCCTGGCCCGGGGCGCGGACGATTCCAAACCGGCGGGCCAGATGATTCCCCTGGGCGATTTCGGCGCGGATGAAATGGCCTATATTTCGATTCCCGCCACCCCCCCATCGGTCGGCATCGTTATGGTGCCCGACGCCTTTGGACTCGATAATTTCACCAAGGCGGAAGCAAACCGGCTCGCCAACATGGGTTATCTTGTCCTGGCAGTCGACATTTACAATGGGCAGCAACTGACCGATCCTGGTTATCTCGCCAACATGGTCGCCAATCTCGACGCGGCGACGGTGCTCAAGACTATCAACGCCGGTGTCCGCCTGTTGAACGAAAGTCCGACTTTCCATACCGGGCATGTGGTCGTCATGGGTTGGGGTACCGGAGCAACCTATGTCTTTGAGGAAGCGCGCGACAACAAAACTCTCGACGGCGCCATTATGTTCTACGGTCCGGCGCCGCAGCAACAGACGGAAATCCAGAAATTTGCCGCGCCGGTTTGCGCGCTCTATCCCGATAGCGATCCGGTGGCGACTCACGACACCGTGCAGACTTTTCAGCATCGGATGAAAGAGGCAGGCAATGATTTCGAAGCCTGGTACATCGCCGCGGGCAGCGGCTGGTCCGAGCCCAAAAGCAAGAACTACAATCCGGTCGAAGACGGTGAAGCATGGAAAGTCGCGCAGCCATTTTTGACCCGGATCGCCGCCGAGCCGGCGCGGGCCAAGAACCCCTCCCTGATAGACCAAGCGAAAAACAAGATTCAGGATCTTTTCCAGTAGCAATTCCATGACACCCTGGCGGTTGCTTGTTCACGGCGCGGCCTCACCGGCACAAAACATGGCAATTGATGAAGCGCTTTTGCGCGAAGTCACCACTCCCGTCTTGCGCCTCTATCAGTGGAACGTGCCGGCCACCAGCCTCGGCTATTTCCAGGCGACGGCGTTGGCGCCGGAAGGCAGGCCTTTTGTGCGGCGTTACACTGGCGGTGGACTGGTCGATCACGCGCACGACGTCACCTACACTATTGTCCTGCCCCGCGCGCATCCGTGGCTGGAACTCCCCGTGCCGGAAAGCTACGGTCTCATCCATCGAGGCGTCCAGGCGACGCTGGCCGCCCATGGTATTGCCAGCGATCTGACTCCCGTCGCTCATGTCGGCGAATCGGACGCCTGCTTCCAAAAACCGGTCCGCTTCGATCTCCTCTCCACCGGGCGCAAAATCAGCGGCGCCGCCCAGCGCCGGTCCCGCGAGGGATTGCTGCACCAGGGAAGCATTCTCTTGCCCGATCCGGCCCGCAATGCCGGCTTGCGCGAGATCTTCGCCCAGGCCTTTTCGGACCGGTTGAATCTGGTGCTGGAACCCAGCGAATTGACCTCGCCCGAGACAGCCCGCGCCGCCGTCCTTGAACAGGAACGCTACGCGACCAAGGCATGGAATTGGATGCGATGATCATTTTGGCCATCTCAACACTCAAATAACTCGCTTGGAAGCGACTGAATGCAAATGACTTACGATTGGATTTATTTGTTTCAAAAACATAAAAAAAAGCCCGATTACTTGTTGTGAAAGAGGGCCTTTTTCGGGTACAATTTTCTGCTTATGGCAGATTCAAAAAAAGGCCCCTCTTCTGAGGGCGGCGATGACACCCTGAACTTCGATTCCAGCGTTGGCGAAGGTAATTATGACGCTTCCAAATTAGGCAAACTTGAAGGCCTCGAAGCCGTTCGCAAAAAGCCCGGCATGTACATCGGGGGCACCGACGAACGGGCGCTCCACCATTGCATTTCCGAGGTTCTCGACAATTCGATCGACGAACATCTCGCCGGATACGGCAAACGGATCGAAGTCCGCGTTCATGTCGACGGCTCCATTTCCATCCGTGATGAAGGCCGCGGCATCCCGGTCGACATTCATCCGCAGTACAAGATTCCGGGTGTGGAAATGGTCCTGACCACGCTTCACTCGGGCGGTAAATATGGCCAGGGCGGCTACGTCTTTTCCGGCGGCACGCACGGTGTCGGCGCCAAGTGCGTCAACGCGGTTTCGGAATGGTTCGAGGTGGAAGTCTCGCGCGACGGCAAGGTCTACCACATGGAATTTGAGCGAGGCAAGACGGTCAAGAAACTCGACGTCATCGGCAAAAGCAAATCGACCGGCACGCTGATCACCTTCAAGCCCGACTCCGAAATTTTCAAAGATACCGTCGAATTTAAAAAGGAATTGATTGTCGGCCGCCTGCGCGAACTGGCCTTTCTCAATCCAGGCCTGGAGATCGCCTTTGTCGACGAACGGACGGAGAATACCGACCCGGAGCGTTACCTTTATAAGGATGGCATTGAAGAATTCGTCAAACAGCTTGGCAAAACGAAGCAGGTGATTCATCCCAAACCGATTCGCATTTCGCGGGTCAAGGAAGGCGCGGTCATCGTCAACGAAAAGCCGCAGCCGGTAAAGATCGACGTCGTTCTCCAGTACAACGATTCGTACACCGACCAGATTCTTTGCTTTACCAACACGATCAATAATCCCGACGGTGGTTCGCATCTCGCCGGATTTCGCTCGGCGCTGACCCGCGCAATCAATCAATATGCGAAGTCAAATAACTTGCTTAAAGACAAGGACCCGGCGATCTCGGGTGATGACGTCCGCGAAGGCCTTGTGGCGGTGATCGCCCTGCTGCATCCCGATCCCAAGTTCGAGTCTCAAACCAAAGTGAAGCTCCTCTCACCTGAAGTGGAGGGTCTCGTTTCGTCGGCAACCTATGAAAGCCTGATGAGCTTTTTCGACGCCAATCCCGGCGTGGCCAAGCGGATCGTGGACAAGGCTCTCAACGCGGCCCGCGCCCGCGAAGCGGCCCGCAAGGCGCGCGAGGCAGTGCGCAAGACGGCGCTGACTGGCGGCGGGCTGCCCGGCAAATTGGCCGATTGCTCGAGCCGTAATCCCGAAGATTCCGAGTTATTCATCGTCGAGGGCGATTCGGCCGGCGGCTCGGCCAAACAGGGCCGCAACCGGCATAACCAGGCCATCCTGCCCATCCGCGGCAAATTGATCAATGTGGAGAAGGCGCGGCTTGATAAGGTCCTGCAAAACGCCGAAATCCGCACCATGATCACCGCCGTGGGCACCGGCATCGGCGAGGGCGGCGAAGGCGCTTTCAATATCGACCGGCTCCGCTACCACAAAATCATCATCATGACCGATGCCGACGTAGACGGCTCGCACATCCGGACGCTGTTGCTGACATTTTTTTTCCGGCAAATGCCCGACTTAATCCGCAAGGGTTTCGTCTATATTGCGCAGCCGCCTCTCTTTCAAGTCAAGCGCAAGAAACGGGAGGAATATGTCGAAGGAGAAACACAGCTTAATAAAATGTTGATCAAATTCGGCAGCGATGATGTGCAACTCAGGGCCCTTTCCGACAATAAGATCATGGCGGGGAGTGCGCTGGTGGAAATCCTCGATATGCTCGATTCGCTCGACAAATTCACCCGCGCCATCGCCCGGCATGGAGGCGATTTCGGCGATTATCTCGCTAAGCGCAATGCCCGTACTCATGAATTGCCGCGCCACCTGGTCAAGGTACGAGACGGCAATGATGAAACGGTTCATTATTTCGAGACCGACCACGAGTTGGAAGCATTCGCGCGGGAAAACGCCGACCTGCGTATCTTTGGCGACGAGCCGGCGGAAGAAGCGGAGGCGGAGGGGGAAAAAATCTCGGCCAAGGCCAACGGCAATGTCTCGCGCCGCCGTTGCATCCATGTTGAATTGCACGAAAGCAAGGCTGTGGCCGAACTGCTCAACAAGCTCGAACGTAAAGGCCTGTCCATCGACCAATACCGCGCCTCGGGAGAGCCGTTATTCGAGCTACTCGAAGGCGAGGGCGATAATCAAAAAAAGCGCCCGATTTCCTCGATTCCCGAAATCCTTGAGGCGGTGAAAGAAGTCGGCAAGCGGGGAGTGACGATCACCCGTTTCAAGGGTCTCGGCGAAATGGATGCCAAGGAACTTTTCACCACAACGATGGACCCGGCCAAACGCCGCTTGCTGCGGGTCGATGTCGCCGACGCGGTGGAGGCCGAAGAGATGTTTTCGCGCCTAATGGGCGATGAAGTCGAACCGCGACGCCAGTTCATCGAAGATAACGCCCTCAACGTCCGTAATCTCGATATCTGAGCGGCGCATCCATCACCACTAACTAAGGCTATCTGGAAATTCCGGATAGCCTCTACGGACTCGGCGTGTTGAACTGCGGGGTAGGCAATGGAGCGTTGGGGTTGGGAGGAACGGCCGCCGGGCTAATCTGCCCGAGCCGCTCCTTCGCCGCTCTGACAAAGGTCGATTGTGAATCGAGCGTCACTTCCTCCAGCAGAACGCTGATCTCTTTGCTCTTGTCGCCGCGCTGCCGGTAAATCGACGCGGCCGCATAATAGGCGGCGGGCGCATAGGCGCTGTCGTTGCCGCGCTTGGCTACCGCCAGATAGGCCGAGATCGCCTCGTCGGCCTTGCCACTCTCTTCCAGGACGGAGCCCAAACCCATTTGCGCCGAATCGCGCAATTGCGGGTCGCTCCCCGGATTGTCAATAATCCGCTGGTAATCACGGATGGCCGCGGCGTAGTCCTTTTTGGTGGAAGAATCCCCGGCGGCGCTCAAAAGAGCCAGCGTCGCCTGCTCCGTCGCGGGATATTTGTCGGCCACGGCGACCAGAGCTTCCGGTGTTTTGGCTTGCAGCAGGTCTTGGCGGGCGGTGATCTCAAGCTCGCCGCGTTGGTTTTGCAAATAGAGGTAGTAGACTACTCCGCCCAAAACGAGAACAACGGCCACGACGAGCGGGTAGACGACCAGCCGCCAGTTGAAGGTATCCCCTTCAACGATATTTGCGTCATCTAGGTCTAAAGTTGCCATCGTGTGAGAATAAAAATCCCAGCGGACGGGTCAATGGTTAAAAAGAAATTTTAATACCTTGAGCCGGGCCGGTGAATACAATTCG